>JAFRQK010000012.1 GCA_017428635.1 Clostridia bacterium
AACAGAGGAACGAGAGGTATCACTCTCGTCGCTTCAAAGAACGTACCGTACAGACTGCGCCACGTCTTCGATATCTCAGACACCAACAGTTTCTACGGCAACGAAGTCCGTTTGTGGGAGTTCGACGAGAGATACGGAGATGATGTCATATCCTCTCTTGAAAACAGCTTCGGAGAAATGTCTTATCCCGCAGACCTTGAGGGAGGACTTATCGAGATAGCGTCGCAGGTGGTCGAGGACAACTATTCCGACTACCTCGATCAGCTCATCCAGACTGATCCCGAAGCGGACGCTAAAGAGTTCAAAGATCTTCTTGTCATAAGCGTCGCGTTTCAGGTGCTCTCCCGCTGCGGATACAACGCTCCGGAGTTCTTTGAAGAGGTGGATTTCAGCGACGTCTCGCACTTCACCGGGGATAAAATGGTGATACTCGGTACCGCTTCAAGCGACATATCCGAGATGATGCTCCGCGAGATAGAGCTGACGGTCAAAAGTATCGAGCGTGAAGAGGAAAATCGCACATTTGCAAGTTATGAAAATGTGGAGAATAATATAGGCGAAAAAGAATTAACCGAAAGGAGCGAAGATTATGGAACTGACGTACAGACAGGCGGGGGACTATCTTCTTCCGAATCTCGAAGTACCGGAGTCTCCGAAGATTTCGAAGTACGGAATGATGAGACGGAACTATCTGAGGGAGAACAGGAAGGCGATATATACCGCGATGATGATCTCCGGGAAGCTGAACGATCATCTGGAGAAGATAGACCGCGAGGCGACACAGATGACGGAAGAGCTGATCTCGAGGATGGCGAAGGAACAGGGAGTCGACGAGACGATGAAAGCGACCGATCAGATGAAGTGGGTAGGTCTGATGAACAACATCAGACAGTCGGCGGAGGAGATCGTACTCCGCGAGCTGATCTACAGTTAAGCGGTCACGATTTCAACAAAGGGAGCGACCTGCCGTATTACCACTCTCCCGATGAAAAGAACGAACTCCTACGCAACTGCGAAGCCTTAAGTAAACACAGAAAAGAAATAGCCGCGTTTTTCAAAGTCCACACGGACAGAGACGAACGCGGCGTTTTCATTAAGAGTTTCTTTGATAACACTTACGTCGAGCATATTCTTGAGAACGGTGAGCGAGTCGGCTATCGTGCATACGATGACCTTCTCCATATCAGGCACGGCAAATATCTATCAAAGGATAAAGAGGACTTTATCAAGTGGTGGGGCGTGGCAGATATGATCTACGGTCAAATTCTCCTTGACAAGTGGCTCGACAGTGAGGAGAAAGGACTTCTTTCGGTCGACGAACAGATAGAGTCGATAACGAGCAGCGGCGGAGATAATTTCTATCTGCCGCAGGCGGCGATAGACTACGTTCTTGCCGGAGGAAGCGGAGTAAGTCAGGGAAAGTTCAGGATCTACGAGCAGTTTTCAAAGCACGAGAGCCTTGAACAGAACGTATCGTTTCTGAAAGCGGAATACGGTATAGGAGGACACTCCGACGCTATCCCCGGTTCGGGAGTATGGGAAGACCACGACGGAAAAGGAATACACCTCAAAAGTCACGGTATCACATTCGATCTTCCGTGGAACAAAGTCGCAAAGCGGATAGGCGAACTTATCGACGAGGACAGATATCTTAACGACTCCGAGAAGAAACTTTATCCCGAGTATCTGAAAGAAATCGAGGACAGAAAGAGACGGTATGAGATCGCAAATCTCTTCAACTCCGTTGTCGATGATTTCAACGACTATGAGGAACAGATCGACAACGATATCGTGATCATAGACCGCTACAGGTCGAGAGATCTTTCAAGTCTCTTCGGACAGGGAGAAAGAGTATCTCAGGGCTTTGGCTCGACTCCGGATATTCTCGTTCTTCCCGCTATGAGAGATATTCTTGAGCGTATCATTTCCGAGAACACGCATCTTACGGATAGAGCGCAGGAGATACTCGATATGCTGGGCGAAGACGTCGCAAAGCCGTTTGAGCCGACGTATGACGAGTTGAATCCTCCTCCGGAACCGGATAAAGAATACACTCTTTCCCTCGGGGACCGTGTATATATCGGCGTTAAGGAATACGAGGTCGTAAGTCTTGCAGATCCCGTTATGCTCTTTGATCCAAAATTTCCTCTTCTCTTTGAAGAAATGTCAAAAGAAGAGTTCGATAAAAGGATAAAGGAGAATCCTCTTAACGATAAATACGCTCACGTCATAGAAGAAGGGACGCCGGATATCGACGACGAAGAGGCAATGAGAGATATAGACGCTCACGAAGCTGAGTTCGGAGCTGACGGTACGAGAGTTTTTCGGGATATTTCCCCACAATCAGAGCAAACGGATGAAAAAGAGTCAGATGTCAAAGATGAAGAAACATTTGACGAAAGTCTAAAATCCGAAAGCCCTGCGGTATCTGAAACGGTTGAAGTCGAATCTGTTGAAACAGAACCCCTTTCCGCACCTCCTCAGACGCGTAAAAAGCAGGATCTTTCGCCTCACATCCTTTATCCGGAGATAAAGAGCGATTACAGGTCGAATTTCAGAATTGAGAACGACGATATCGGCGTCGGAACACCGCTCGAGAGGTTCCGTCACAACATTATGGCGATACAGCTTCTCCATAAACTCGAAGATGAACACCGCCTCGCAGATACGAACGAACAGAGGATACTCGCCGACTACGTAGGATGGGGAGGACTTGCGGATTTCTTCAAAGAGGACAATCCTCATTACAATGAAATACGGGCGGTTTTGAATGACGAAGAACTCGCCTCCGCTAGGGAGTCTACTCTCACCGCGTTCTACACTCCTCCGGTAGTTATCAAGGCGATATATTCTGCTCTTGAAAACATGAACTTCAAGAACGGCAACATTCTCGAACCGTCGTGCGGTATCGGTAACTTTATGGGACTCATACCCGACAGTATGAAGGACTCAAAGATGTACGGCGTCGAGCTTGACAGTATCACCGGAAGGATAGTGAAACAACTCTATCAGAAGAACAGTATCGCGGTGCAGGGATATGAGACGACAGACCTTCCCGACAGCTTCTTTGATGCCGCACTCGGGAACGTTCCGTTCGGTCCCTTCAAAGTCTCCGACAAGAAGTACGACAAGAACAATTTTCTGATACATGAC
>JAFRQK010000013.1 GCA_017428635.1 Clostridia bacterium
AAAGGCGACGCGCGAGCAGTTCGCGGCGATCATCGAGAGATACGACGGGTCGTTCAACCTTGCGTACAACGAGCCAGTCCTCCGTTCTCACTATACCGAGCCCGACTACCCGCTCGCGGGTGACGCAGACTTTTACGTTTCGACGACCGGATCGGACGAGAACGACGGCTCCTTTGAGCATCCGTTCGCCACTTTCAAAAAAGCGGTCGAGGCGGTGCGCGGCCTTGACAGAGCGGGGCGGGACGGCATCACCGTCGCGTTCATGGCGGGCGATTACGGCGCGCTCGATATCACCCTCACCGCGGAGGACGCGGGTACGGCAGAGTGCCCGGTGACTTACTGCAAATACGGCGACGGAGACGTCGTCTTCAACAACGGTGTGACCCTTGTAAAGGAGAAATTCTCCCCGATCTCGGACGCGGAAAAGTCCCTGTTCCCGTCAAAAGCGCAGAACAGCATAATGAAGATGAGCCTTGACGAATACTTCCCGGACGGGATGCCGGAGGGGCTTGCCATATACGGAGAAAACGGTCCCATAAGAGAGGCGCGGTATCCGGACATCTACGAAGACGGTACCGACCATTATCTGAAGGACGTCTTCAGACTGCCCCCGGAGTATTCGCGCGAATACTGCATGGAGCACGAGACCAACTGGAACTATTTCGGAATGGATGCGACGATCGCCGCTCCGATGAATTTGATCCTCAACCGGGTCAATTACTTCAAGGATATGAAGATGGTCGGGTATATCATGTACGGCTGGAGGGTCGACACGTTATACCTGAAGGAATACGACAAAGAAACGTGCGCCGTCAAGTTTGACGATACGCGCCTGCCTTCCGATTTTCCGACCGTCGGGATCCGTACGCCTCAGATGACGCTCGACCTTGTCTATTTTGAAAACTCTCCCGGTTTCCTCGACGCTCCGGACGAATACTGGTACGACGCGGACACGAACGTCATATACGTTTACGAGCCGTGCGACGAATACACCATCGGTCTTTACGGCAATTTCCTGACGTTCGACGATGCCGACTTCGTTTCGGTCGTCGGGCTGGATCTCAAGAGCAACAGAGCGGGCGACGCGATAACCGTCAGAAATTCCGAGCACGTCACGCTCGACCGGTGTTCCCTGCTCGGCGTTTACAGCTGCATGACGGTATCGGGCGCGTCCGACTGGTTTAAGGTCGTGGGATGCGACTTTTCGAAATTCATCGGCAGCTGCATCCGTCTGAGCCCGACGAACCACAGAACGACGCTCGAATCGAATCACGCCGTGATCGACAACAACTATATCCACGATTACGGTCTGTCTAAGATCTTCAACAATCAGGCGATCATGGACGGCTCTATCGGCGCGCAGATATCGCACAACGTGTTCGAGAACAGTCCGGGCGGGGCGATCAACCTCGGAATGCTCAGCACGATCGAGTATAACGTTTTCAACAATCTTATGATCTCGACACAGGACTTCGGCATCATCTACACCTGGAACGCTATCTCGACCGCCCGCCACAATACGGTCAGGTACAACCTGTTCGGCGATATGGGCGGCGTAGGCGGAGGCGCTTTCGGGATCTATATGGACGACTTTACTCAGGATCAGTATATATACGGAAATCTATTCTGGCATTCCTGCATCGTTCTTCACAACGCCCGCGACCAGTACGTCTATGACAACGCCTTTGTTTACAGTAATCTGAACACATCCGGATTCGGATACTTCTACGACGGAAAGGTAAACGACGGAGTATTGCCTGACGGAACGGGCTGGGAAGGCCAGTACAAGAGGTATTACCTTAACCGTGTGAACGAGGGCGAAGAGGGTTACGAGATTTGGAAAGAGACGTTCCCGTCGCTGTACGCGTTCACTCCGGACGTCGATAACCCCACCGTATACACGAGTTTCTTCTGCCCGTGGGACTGCATCCACAACAACGGTTTCATCGGAAGCGGCGACGCTGTCGACGACCCCGTCAAACAGTACGGAGAAGTGTACGACAACGTGACGACGCCGATGGACGAGAACCCCTATTTCGTGAACCCGACGAGAGGCGATTATACGCTGAAGGACGGCGTGGACTTCTTCTATATTCCGTTTGAGGAAATGGGGAGATACTGATGCGGGGTGAAAACTGCATAATGAAAACCGCGGGAAGGATCGCCGTCATCTTATTGGCTGCTCTGTTCGTTCTGCCCCTGTTCTCGTGCCGGCAGGAGCCCGACGGGGAAAGTACCGGGCTGCCGACCGAACCGCCCGCGACCGAAAGGGCGTCACAGCCGGGCGAGTACGCCGAGATCGACGCTTACGTGAAAGAACTCGCCGAAGGGGCAGACACGGAGGGGATGACGTTCACCTTCATCGGAAGATCGAGCGACAACTTTCCGAAAGAGGACAAGGAGACGGGCGATATCCAGTCCGACGCGGTCTATTTCAGACAGCGCGACCTTTCCGAGGCGTTCGGCCTCAACTGGGAGCCCGTTATCACCGAAAACGGAGACGCCACCAAGGACAGAGTCATCAACGAGGTCACCGCGGGAGGCTCCTCGTACGATCTGGTGTTCGGAAACGTCATCACCGTATCCCAGCATCTTCTGAACGCCGGGGTCATCCTCAGGGTCGACACGCTCGACGATTATATCGACCTCGACAGACCGTGGTGGGTCGGCTCGCTGCGCGACGTCTATTCGATAGGAGGAAAACTTTTCATCCTGCGCGGCGATATCGCCGTCGAAAACTTCGAGGACCCTACGTGCGTCATGTTCAACAAGACGGTCTGCTCGATGTTCTCGATAGACGAAGAGGAGCTGTATTCCCTCGCGGCGGAGGGCAAATGGACGCTCGACGAGTTTGAGCGCGCGGCGTCTCATATACCCGTCAACCCGACCGGGGAAGGCGTTTTCCGCTACGCCAATTTCGAAGGTATCGAATTCATCTTCTCCTGCGGTATGACCATAACGAAATTCGACGAGGACGGGTATCCTTATCTCGAGGACTCTCTTCCCGTCGAGATCGTGAATCTGTCCGACAGGACGTCCGGTATGTTCGGAGACCGAACGCAGACCGCCAGCTGGGACTGGACCAAGGGCGAGAGCAAAACGGACGTGTTCGGCGTGGACAAAGACTACGACTGGTTCCTCGAAAACAGAGCGCTCTTCCTCACCGCCTCAACGGGCAGCGCCATCGGGTACAGACAGTTCGACGTGGTCTTCGGCATCCTCCCGATGCCCAAGGCAAGCGCGTCGCAGGAACAGTATTACTCATACGCCGATCCGTGGGGCTCGGGTTCCGTGACGATCCCGAAAACGACGAAGAGCATTCCCGCGACGGCGACGGTCACCGAAGGGATGGCGGCGCTTTCTGCGAAATACGTCAAGACCGCGTACTACGACATGCTCCTGCGCAGTCAGTCGATCTTTGATCTTCAGAGCCGCGATATGCTCGACATCATCTTCGACACGATCATCTACGATATGGTCGATCTTTACTCCGGGGGCGATATGGATTCGTGGGGACCGCTTATGAACGACCTTCACTACGCGATGTCTTACGACAATTCCTCCATAGTCTCCGATTACAAGGGCAACGTGAGGGTCACGAAATACTACATTAAAGCGCTGATAAAAGCCGCGGACGGAATGGAATAAAGACAAAAGATCCCCGAGTCGGGGATCTTTTTCCCGTCATTGACACGCGAGGCGGCGTATGGTAGACTTTTACTGCAAGAAAAAAACGGTACAAGACGAGGTAAATATGCGCACGAATCACTCCCCGCGGCGCGTTCCGCGAATTTTGTCGGCTGCCGCGCTGATCGCGGCGCTGCTCCTTCTTTTCTCCTCCTGCCGGATCCTGAGATCGGCGGACGGTGAGCAGACGGAAACCGACGTTCGGTCAGAGACCGACGTGCAGACAGAGACCGCCGCGCCGACGGAGCCCGAAACGACAGAGACCGAACCGACGGTCCCGGCCGTCGACCGCACGGGGGAAGAGATCTATCGGGCGCACGGCGAGCTGACACCGGTCAACTACGACTCCCCCGCCCTGCTGCCTCGTACGGCAGACGCGGGGCAGGGGTATATCGACGGCATCACGTTTTTGTGCGATTCGCCGTTTTACTGGCTGAAACTTTTCGGGCTGCTCTCGGGCGGGTACGACACGACGCAGGTCTGGACGGGTCCCGAAGGCACGATGACGCTCGGATTTCTCGACGGATTCGAGATCCTCGATCCCGTCGACGGCGCGCTGCGCACGATCCCCGAGACCGTCGCACTGCGCAGGCCTCCCGTGATAATGATCACCGTCGGGATCAACGGCGTCGCTCTGTGGTACGAGGCGGAATTCAGGGAAGCGTACGTCCGTCTGATAGACTGGATCAGAACGGCGAGCCCGGACACCGAGATCATACTGCAGTCGATCCTGCCGATCGCGCCGTCCTACGCGCACTGGGGAGAGATCACGAACGCCTCGATCACCGAAGCGAACGCGTGGATCCTCGAGATCGCGGAAGATCAGGGCCTTCACTACCTCGACACGTTCTCCGCGCTCCTCGGCGAAGACGGAAACATCCGCTCCGATCTCGTTCAGAACGACGGTCTGCACGAAAACGAAGAAGGGCTGAAAACGGCGCTCGAATACATACGCACTCACGCCCTGACCGTAAATACGGCAAAAACCGAGACGGCGCCCCCGGCCGCCGACCGCTCGGGCGAAGAGATCTACGAAAGCCACGGCGAGCTGACGCCCGTCAACTATGACTCCCCCGCCCTGCTGCCGCTAACGGCGGACGCGGGTCAGGGGTATATCGACGGGATCACGTTTTTATGCGACTCGCCGTTTTACGCTCTGAAAGTTTTCGAGATGCTTTCGGGCGGGTACGGCACGACGCAGATCTGGACGGGTCCCGAGGGCACGATGACGCTCGGATATCTCGACGGATTCGAGATCCTCGATCCCTACGACAACTCCCTGCGCACTATCCCCGAGGCCCTCGCGCTGCACAAACCGCCCGTCCTGATGATCACCCTGGGCATCAACGGCGTCGCGCTGTGGGGCGAGGCGGATTTCAGGGCAGCGTACGTCAAGCTGATCGGCGATATCAGGGCGGCGAGCCCGGATACCGTGATCCTGACGCAGTCGATCCTGCCGATCTCGCCCGAGTACGTCAACTGGGGAATGTTCACCAACGCCCTGATCACCGAGGCGAACTCGTGGATCCTCGAGATCTCCGAGCAGTACGGCCTTCATTATCTCGACACCTACTCCGCGCTCGCCGGAGAGGACGGGAACATCCGTCCGGAATTCGTTCAGATCGACGGTCTTCACATAAGGCCGGAAGGTCTGGAGGCGGCGCTTTCGTATATCCGCACGCACGCGTACCTGCCCTGAGCGGAGAGAGATATGACGGAAAAAAACGAAGCAAGAGTCGTCCGCCGCGGCGACCGGAAAACGGAGCCCATGCCCGAGTCGCGCGAGGCTTTTATCCTGAACAGATCCTTCAGCGAGGAGGAAATGAACGCGCTCAGGCTCGGCCATATCCCGCAGGCGATGGAGGACAAGTGGTTCTGGTATACGGAGGGGCAGACCCTTTTCGCGCACCGCAGCTGGACGGGATACTGCATTTACCGGATCGACTTCAAAGAAAATAATAAGCACGTCGTGACGGTCAACGCCGATCCCGAACAGTACGGGATCTCCGATACAGTAAAAGAGACCGAAACGCTGAACAAGCTTTTGGACTGCTGGGTCCGGACGCCGTACGATCACTACGGGCAGTGGCTTTCCGAAACGTACGACGCGCTGAACAGATCGGATAAAGATTAAAACACGAAACCACGGCTGTCGGAAACGACTCCGGGGATCTTTCTTTACCTTGACGCAGCGATGTGATATAATAGAAAGTTGAAGTAACCTTACTTGCTTCCGCGGCAAAGGAAGCGTCCCGTCGTTGACGGTCTTCCCGCTGCCGGTAAAAGTTCAATAGCGTTTTCAAAGATATTTTTCTTACTTGGAGGTCAGCAAAATGAAACGTTTAATCAAACTGTTCTCCCTGATCCTGACGGCGGCGTTTTTGTGCGCGCTGACACCGTCTTTGGTATCCGCAGCCTCAGGCACGGCGACCGACCCGATCCCGCTTAAAGTGGGCGAAACGGTGACCGTACCCGGCGGCAGCATAAAGTACGTCTCGTTCACCCCGCCCGAGGACGGAGTGTACACCTTCGACGGAATCGGCACGTGGTACGCCACCCATCCCGAAACGGCGGACGTGAAGATCGTGTACGAAAGCGCGTTCCTCCACGGAGGGTTCACCTACAAATTCAGAATCGACAGCGTAAACGATACCGAAATCCGGGTACTCGACGAGGGCCGTATTTACTATAACGCCGGGGTATGGGCCGGTCATCATTACCTGATCTGGGACTTCGACCCCGATACGGGGACCCTGACGGTCGACAACGGCGAGGGCTACGGCAGAATGGCCAACCTCGGGGAAGATTTCTATCCGTGGGATCCGCTTGAGGACGTGATCAAACACGTGAAGATCGGCGAGGGCGTCACAGAGATCGGCGATTACGCTTTCACCGGTATGATCGAGTCTTCTTCCACCCCGGTCCCCAAGTACGCGGTACTGAATGACGTGACCTTCCCCTCCACGCTCAAACTTATAGGCAGATATTGCTTCGCGCATTGCGGTGCGCTGACGTACGTCTCGCCGTTCCCGAAATCCCTCGAGTGCGTCCAGTGGATGGCGTTCTTCGACTGCCCGCTTCTTTCGTCCGCCGTATTTGAGGGGCCGACCGCCGTTGAGTTCTGCGCCTTCTCGAACTGTCCTAAACTTGAGGACGTTACCGTAAAAGATCCCGGCATGACGGCATTCGGAGTGCACGCCTTCCGCGACACGGGATGGATCCGCAAACTGGCGGAGGGAAACAAGGGCGCTGCCGTAGTCAACGGCGTGCTCATCGGGGCGTATAAAGCGTGGGACAAGGAGGAGGACGACGGCGTCTTAGTCATTCCGGGCGGAGTGAAGAAGATCGCTCCGCAGGCGCTTAGCGGTACGACGACCGATCCCGCAGGAGGTGAAGAAGGCACACAGGTCGACTGGTATCTTGTTGAGGTCGTCATTCCGGACAGCGTGACAGAGATCGGAAAAGGCGCTTTCAGCAACTGCACCAACCTCGAACGCGTCACGATAGGAAACGGCGTCACGACGATCCCGAACAGCTGCTTTTCCGACGACTTCGAACTTCGTACGGTAAACTACGGCAAGAACGTCAGCCGTATCGAAGACTATGCGTTCATCAATACGTGGCTCCCGGGCGATATCGTGATCCCGGATACCGTCGTTTATATAGGCAGATATGCGTTTCAGCTTTCCGAGATCCCTCTCGGAGCGTCGTGGATCTATAACCCCGACGCATTCGGCGGGATCTATGCCGACAAGGAGTACAGACCGAAGGACTTCTCCACCAGAAACGTCGTAATGGGTCCGGCTCTTGCCGAGATCGGAAAGGACGCCTTCGACGGATGGGAAGACGGTTGGGAAGGCGCGTTCTTCACGATCAAGGGTTACGACGGCACTTACGCAGAGAGCTGGGCGAAGGAAAACGAATACAACTTTGAATCCCTCGGAAAAGCGCCCGCGGCGTCCCGCACTTTTAAGGACGTTCCGTCGAACGCCTATTACGCCGAAGCCGTCGGCTGGGCGTTCAGAAGGGGCGTCACCACCGGCACCGACGCAAAGCACTTTTCTCCCGACAATACCTGCACTCGCGGACAGATAGTCACCTTCCTGTGGCGAGCAGCTGGAGAACCGGAACCCGACGCCTACGACAACCCCTTCAAAGACGTCAAACCGTCGGATTACTTCTACAAGGCGGTGCTCTGGGCGGTCCACAAGGAGATCACCCTGGGCACGAGCGAGAACAGGTTCAGCCCGAACGCGCCATGCACGCGTGCGCAGTGCGTGACGTTCCTGTGGCGTGCGAAGGGTTCGCCGTACGTCGGCTCGGTTTCCTCTTTCTCGGACGTTTCCGTGAACAGTTATTACGCCGACGCCGTCGCGTGGGCGATCAGGAAAGGCGTGACAAACGGGACCGGAAACGGTCGGTTCAGCCCGAACGCTCCCTGTACGAGAGCGCAGATCGTGACTTTCCTGTACAGAGCGCAATGATCAATAACAGTCCCCGGCTGCCCGTTTGCCGGGCAAACGGGTCGCCGGGGATCCTTACGGAGGAACGATATCATGTACGTATTGAGCAAAGAAGAATGGCTGGAACAGTATAAAGGAAAACTGTCGGAGCGCGACCTCGCGCTGATGGGGCGCGCGTACGAGGTCCTCGACGAAAACACTCTGAGAAAAGAGAATATGCCGTGGGGAGATATCCCCGCGATCACGCCGTGGCTCAGCTGCCCCGGGCTGTGGAACTGGGATTCGGTATTTCACGGGATGACCGTGTCCCGTTACAACAGCGTGCTGGCGCAGGATACCATCGACTGCTTCGCTAAATTCCAGTGCGAAAACGGCATGCTGCCCGACGTCATAACGCTGAGGGGTTTTCTGGCGGACAACGCCTCGAAGCCGCCCGTTTTCCCGTGGGGGATCCTGACCGTTTACAAGCGGACGGGCGACGTGGATTTTCTGCGCAGGAACTACGAGCGTTCCGTCAGATACGAACAGTTCTGGGTCAGAGAGCGTTACGACGGGAAAATGTTTTACTATTCGGCACAGCGCGATATCGAAAAGGACAATTACGAAGCGCCCCGTTACGAGTCCGGCTGGGACAATTCGCCGCGCTGGGACAGATGGCCGATAACGCAGCTTTATCCGATCGACCTCAACTGCTATATGGTCCTGTACTACCGCTCGATGGCGGAAATGGCAGGGATCCTCGGCCTCGATCCCGAGGGGTGGAAAAAGAAAGAGAAGGAACTCGCGTCGATCGTTGAAGAAAACCTTTACGACGGGTCGGCAGGGGCGTACGTCGACAGAAACCGCCTGACCGGCGAGTTCAGCACGGTCCTCTCCCCCGCGAGCTTCATGCCGCTGATGATCGGCACCGCCTCGAAAGAGCGGGCGGAGTCGATGAACCGGATCGCCCGGGACAGATCGAAATTCTATCCCGGAATGCCCTCCGTCGCTTACGACGACAAAGGGCACGACAAAGACTACTGGAGAGGTCTCACGTGGCTAAACGTCGCGTATTTCGCGGTCAGAGGACTGTACGATTACGGGTTCGTCGACACCGCGAGGGAGATCAGGGAATATATCCTGAATATGTGCTACGATCTGCTGCCCGATATCTACGAGAACTACGACTCGCTCGAGCGGAAAGGATGCGGGTGCGAGCATTTTTCGTGGAGTTCGGCGTTCATCATCGAGTTTATTCTTGAGATAAAGTGATAAATACGCAGAAAAGCAGGAAACCCCGACCGTCTTATCCGACGGCCGGGGATCTTTTTTACTGCGGTGAGATACCTGACTGCGATCAGTATTCTTTTTCGAGGAATTCTTTTCCCCAGACGCCTGTCCTGCCGCCGAGCGCGTGTTGAATGCACTCGCACAGGCTGATCTCATTGTCCATTTTGCGGAGGAACACGTCGTTGTTCGTACCCGTGTGTCTCGTTATGTGACCCCTTTCGACCGCGAGGTTGTCCCACAGATAGACCGAGGCGCAGGGGACGGTCTTTTCGATCCTGCCGACCGCTTCTTTAAGACGCGCCTGAAATCTGTCGGCGGCGTCGGGCGTCGCTTCCGTGGGCATATCGTCCCCGAGACCGTCGTAATATACCTGGACCTGCGAGAGCGCGTAGTCTCTCACCGAACAGCAATAAACGATCTTTACCGCGCCGCCGTACCTGTCGGCGAGATGCTTGATCCCGTCGTACGCGAGGTCGTCCGTTTTCGATATCCTTCGGATATGATCGGGCGTTTCCCATTCGTCCGCGAGGACGCGCCGCCAGTCGAGGAGAAAGAGAGAACTGTCGACGACGACGCAGCGATTCCCCGTGATCTCGAGACGCGAGACGGTATCGTCGTAGAGCAGCGAGGCGCTGAATCCGCCCGCGCTGTACCCGCAGACGACGAGATCCGAATACGATCCGCCGAGGATCCCGATCGCCTTTTCAAGAAACGCGATATAGTTCGTATATCCGTGATAGAAGACCGTCCTTTTGCCCCCTTCAAGATCGGTATACTCCCTCTCGGCCGTCCCGATATCGAGATCGCCGGTCGTATAAGCGGGCATTATCACGGTCCAGTCGTGAAAAGGATTCGACGGGTCGTCCGAAGTGATCCCCTCTCTCGTTAGCCGCTTTTCTTCTTCTATACTTCCCTCCGAAAGGTAGGGTGAATAGAAGCCGTTCCCCTCGGAATCGGGCCTGTGGTGGGGCCTCGCGGCGGAAAACGGATCAACGCTGAGCCCGCCGCCCACGAAAAACACGAGCAGATTACGGGAAGCGCCTTTTTTTATGATCCCCCTCCAGCGCGAGCCGTCCGAAGACACGGTGCCGTCCACGGGCACCGTATACCATCTGCCCGTTTCCGGCTCGCCTCTCAAGACTTCAAATTCTCCTCTGAAATATTCCGCCGCCAATTTTTGACCCCTTTCGCGACCGCCCGCGCGGTCATTCACATTTCGCTATAATTATACTATCGCCTTACCGGTTTGTAAAGTACGGGGCGACCGCGGGTCTCTCTTTACAGCGCGGGCGGGGTATGGTATACTGAATACGATCATGAAACCCGGAGGGCAACTTTATGAAAAAACTGCTTTCTTCCATTCTTTTGATCGTTATGATCTCGGCGGCGTTCGCCGCCGAGATACACGTATCCGCGGTGAAGACCGGCTTTTCGGACGTCGGGGACGACCGCTGGAGCGCGTCGTCGATCGGTTACGCCGTGAGATGCGGCTATATGAACGGCGTCGGGGACGGGAAGTTCGATCCCAAAGGATCCCTGACCCGCGCGATGGTCGCCGCCGTTCTGTGGCGGCGCGAGGGATCGCCCGCGCCCGCCTCTCCGAGCGGCTTTTCCGACGTACCGGACGGCAAGTGGTATACAAACGCCGTGGCGTGGGCGAAGGAGACGGGCATCGTCAACGGTCTCACCGAAACGACGTTCGGACCGAACTCGTATATCACCAGAGAACAGCTCGGAACGATGCTCTTCCGCTTCTCGTCGACCGCTCCGGTATCCGTGCCGGAACGCGCCGATCTTTCGTCTTTCGAAGACGGTGAAAAGGTCAGCGGCTGGGCTGACGAGGCGATGAAGTGGGCGGTCGAAGCCGGTCTTATCAACGGGACGGGCGGGAACCGTCTTTTGCCCGAGGGTTTCGCCACGCGCGAGCAGTTCGCGGCGATCATCGAGAGATACGACAACGCCTTCAAACTCAAATACAACGAACCGGTCGTCCGTTCCCATTACACGGAAAAGCCCTATCCTCTCGTTGAGGACGCGGATATATACGTCGCACCGGACGGAGACGACGGCGCGTTAGGCGATTTCAATCATCCGATAGCGACTTTTGCGCGCGCAGTCGAAATGGCAAGAGAGATTAAGGAGAAGGTAACGGACAGGAGCGCCGTTATCGCCTTTAAGGCGGGCGAATACCCCACTGACTCCGTCGTAATGAGCTCCGCTGATTCCGGCTCCGACGAGTACCCGGTCGTATACTGCGCATACGGCGACGGCGAGGCGGTCATAACCGGAGGAGCGTTTATAACCGAGGACCGGTTCTCGGATCTCAACGACGCGGATAAAACTCTTTTCGATACCGCCGCGGCCGGTATGATCAAAAAAGCTGACGTATCCGACGTCTTGCCGGACTATACCGCGAAGGACGTCATTTTCAGCGAAGACGGCGCTCTGACGGTCGCCCGTTATCCGAATAAGTTTTCGGACGGCACCGATCGGCTCTTTGCTCAGGCCTCCATCCCCGTGAGCGACACGGAGATCAGGGTCAACAATCTCATACTGAAACGCCGCGTCGGGCAATATCACACTCTCGAAGGACTTCAGCTTTACGGTTATCTGACCACCGGGTGGTTCAAGGACACCCTCAATACCGACGGGTATACGGTCGACGAGGAGAGCGGCGGATTCGATTTCAAGATCCCGGATCCGACGGAGGCGCGTATGGGTTGGCTTCGCTTCGGCGAATTCCCGGCGCAGTATTACGGCAATACCGCCTTTCTGAATATGTCCGAGGATCTCGACGCGCCGGGCGAGTACTGGGTCGATACCTCTTCGCACACTCTTTACGTCTACGATCCGCACGGAACGTATTCGGTTCCGGTCAAAGACAGAGGACTGATAATAGACCGATGCCGCAACGTCACGTTCCGCGGGCTGTCTTTCAAAGCGTATAAAGAGACCATCCTGACCGCGAGCGGGGTATCCGGGATCTCCTTCGATCTTTGCCGCTTTTCCATTTGCTCATCGACTCTCGCGATGAGCGTCAGCAGCGCTTCGGACTCCGACTTCAACACTTCCTTCACGAGGTGCGATTTCAGCGTGTTCGCGGGCCGCGCGCTCTCCGTCGGAGGCGCCGCCGGCTGGGACACGATGTTCAGCCGGAGGGACAACTTTCTGTTCGACAACAACCGCGTTTCGAACACGAACCTGACGGTCGAGTGGAACGCCGCCGTCACCGTGGGCGGAAACGAGAACGTCATAACGCACAACGAATTTGAGAACTGCAGTTATATGGCGCTCACCTACTCGGGATGCAATAACCTGATCGAGCACAACGTTTTCAAAAACGTGTGCTACAACTCGCAGGACTGCGGAGCGATCTATACGGGGACCGGCCCCGCCCAGTGGAACAACGTGATAAGATATAACGTGTTCTATCCCATCACCGGCAATGCGTACGGGATCTATCTCGACGACAACGCGCCGGGGGCTGAGATCTACGGGAACATCTTTATGGGAGCCGACGTGGTCGTACACGACGGCAGAAGCAACTCCGTTCACGACAACGTGATGATAGGGAGCGGAGTCATTCTGTCCTGCGGCGGACTGGTCGAAGAACTCGATTATTACAAAAACGGCTGCGTCGGGACGAAGGAAAGGAACTTCTATCCCCTTTGGGTCGACTTCATGAACCGGCTTGACGAAAAGCCCGACGTCAAAAAGGAGTATTTCGATAGATATCCGGAGCTTTCGCTTCTTACCGTCGATCCCGACCGTTTGAACGACGTCAATTTCGTCCTCTGCCCGAGAAACTATATCAGAAACAATCTTTACGTCACAACTCACCCGGACGACGTCAACGACGAACGCGATTACAGCGTCGTAGAGGGAAACACGGGCGTAACGTACGGGGAAAATCCGATCTTCGTCAACCCGACTCTCGGCGACTACCGTATACGGGACGGCGTCGACTTCCCCGATGTACATTTTGACCTGATAGGCAGGTATTGATAACGGAAAATGATCCCCGGCTTCGGAAAAGCCGGGGATCGTTCTTTACCTTGGCGGCGGAATGTGGTAAAATATAGAACGAAAACCATGTTAAGAGGGCAAAACGGCATTGAACACCGAACTGAAAAGTTTTATCAAAATATTCGTCACCGGCTGTCTTTGGGGAACGATCGGGTTGTTCGTGAAACTGATGGAGGGACAAGGCTCCTCATCGTCGTATACGAGCTTTCTGCGGCTGCTCTTCGGGGCGCTTTTCCTCGCCGTTCTGACCCTGATCGTCGACGGACCCGGGGCGTTCAGGATCGGGAAAAAGACGCTGATCTCCTGCATTCTTCTCGGGATCGTCTGTCAGGGCGTCTTCAACCTTCTGTACAGCTCGTCCGTAAGCGCGAACGGGGTCTCGGTCGCATCGGTCCTTCTGTACACCGCGCCGGTATTCACGACCGTCGCGTCCCTCATTCTGTTTCGTGAAAAACTGAACTTTCTCAAATGGATCGCGCTGCCCGTCAACGTGATCGGATGCGCGCTCACCGCGACCGGAGGAAATTTCAGCGCGGAGGCGCTCGCTCCGCTCGGGTTGTTGATCGGCGTCGGCGCGGGCTTCACTTACGGAATGACCGCCGTGTTCGGCAGGATCGCGATGCGGGAGAAGTCCTCTCCGCTCGCCGTGGCGACGTATAACCTCTTCTTCGGCTGCGTTTTCATCGCGATCGTTCGCCGCCCGTGGAGCACGGCTGAAAAACCGCTCGACCCGAAGCTCCTCGCCTTCGGCGCTCTCTTCGGCCTGATCGCGACGGCGCTGGCTTACGCTCTTTATTTCAGCGGCCTTTCCGGGATCTCCGAGACGAGCAAGGTGCCCGTAGTGGCTTCCGTCGAGGTGGTGGTCGCTTCGGTCATCGGAGCAGCCGTTTTCGCCGAGAACCTGAACCCGATCCGGATCGTCGGTATCGGTCTGGTCCTTTTCTCCATTTTTCTGTTCAGCAAAAAAACCGCAACCGACCGGCAGCCGCCGGATATGGTATAATAATTGCGGGCGCAATTATTGACGGCTTCGTAAAAATGCCCTTGCAAGCAAGCATTTATGCTTTATGGTATAATAATTGCCTGCGCAATTATTGACGGCCAAAAGCCGGGCTCTTCGCCCGCGCGCGGTTATCACCGCTCTCAAATGCTGCCGCATTTGCTTTTGTGGTATAATAATTGCCTGCGCAATTATTGACGGCCAAAAACCGGGCTCTTAGCCCGCGCGCGGTTATCACCGCTCTCAAATGCTGTCGCATTTGCTTTATGGTATAATAGAAACGAAAAAACATTTTCAAGGAGACGCGCTATATGAAAAGAAAGATCGTTTTGAGTATTCTCGCCGCGGCGATGATCGCCGCACTGCTCCCTCTCGGCGTCTGTGCGGCCTTCGTCGGGGAGTTGACCACCGTGAACGTTACGGCGGTCAACGGAAAGGTCGTCGCCTCCTCCACGGTGTACGCCGGGGAGGTGTTCCTCGACGGTGAAAGCGTGCTCACGTACGTCTGGTCAGACGACATCACAAGGTCGGAGACGGTCGTCGCGGCGGCGCGCGACGGCTTCGGCGGACCGGAAGACGACGGATTTGCGGCGCTGTTCCCGGGCGTCATCGGCGAAGAAGGAACGGGGATCGCAGAATGCAGCGACGCCTCCCTTTCGGCTGAAATGGACGGGGGCTGGAAGAACGCTGCTTACGTGGCGGGGAAATACTACCCCGATAAAGCGATCGAGAGCAGCGGGAGCCGCGACATGTTCCTGCAGGACGAGACGTTCGCCGACAGATGCCGACACTGGTGGGAAGGCGTCGGGCTTTTCAATGAGGCGGGCGAGGAATTCGAGATGCGCGGCCCGCTCGGGACGCTCTCGACGACGATCACGGACACCGTCACTTACACGGTCATAGACGGCAAACTTGTAAAACATATTGACCGTGAGGAGGACTACGAACTTGAAGCGATCACGGTTATTTACACCGCCGCTTACCTGAAGAGCGATACGTCTTCGATCGGAAGAGTCGAAGTCACGGTCACTCCGCCGAAAGCGGGACAGAAGAGCATTGAAACGCCTCCCGCGGTCACCGTTAAAGGAACCGACTGCGAGATCGACAGCGCGTCGTGGCTCATGTATCTGAACGGTTACACCACGGAAGCCCTTGACGTGACCTTTGAGGAGGGCGAAACGTACTACGCGTACGTTCTTCTGAAGGCGAAGGACGGGCTGACTTTCGATAAAGGCGAGCTTGTAAGCAGCGGCATCGACGAGGGGTTCAGCAAGTTCGACGGGTGCGCGGTGACGGGCGGAGAACTGAAGTTCGCGGCGTCGCGTACCTTCGATCTTGATTACCTCAAGGGCGATTATCTGCGCCTTAAGATCGCCGTCACCGCCACGGCGGCATCGGCGGACGGTCTGCCCTGCACCGGCGGGGACGACTGCCCCGGCAAGGCGTTCCACGATATGCCTCCCAAGGGCAACTGGGCGCACGATCCGATCGACTGGGCGGTCGCAAACGGTATAACGTCCGGCACGAGCGCCACCGCGTTCTCCCCGAATTCGGGATGCACCCGCGGACAGGTCGTCACGTTCCTGTGGCGCGCGGCGGGTCAGCCGGAACCGACGATAACGAAGAACCCGTTCCGCGACGTAAAGGAAAACGATTATTACTACAAAGCGGTCATGTGGGCGGTCGAGAATGAGATCACCGCCGGCACGGGCGAAAACACGTTCTCGCCTAAAAACACGTGTACCAGAGGACAGATCGTGACGTTTATGTACAGGGCGAACGGCAAACCGGAATCGTCAGGAGCGCAAAATCCGTTCGGCGACGTGAAATCCGGAGACTTTTTCTACGAAGCCGTCCTGTGGGCGGTTGAAAACGACGTGACCTCCGGCACGAGCGCGACGGCGTTCTCGCCCAGGAACACGTGTACGCGTGCGCAGGTCGTTACTTTCCTGTACAGATACGCGAACAAATGAAGCGAAACGATTATTGAAACAAAGCGACTGCAATTTCTTTTCACGTCAGGAAAGTAACGGATAAACAGGACCCTCGGCCGCATGATCCCGGCCGGGGGTTTTTCTTTACTGCGTAGGCGAAATGTGGTAAAATAAAGAAAAAACAACGGGGGACAACTGTCATGAAACGAACTTTCACGGTTTTTCTGGCCGTATGTATGCTGCTTTTAACTCCGGTCGGGTGCGGTTCGAGGCCCGATCCGGAGCCCGCCTCCGTGGGAGAGGACACGGCGCCCGCGGGAAACGCGCCTTCGATCGAGTACGACCCCAAAACGGCGACGGTCCGCGTGACGGGGGCCGACGACTACGCGGCGCTTTCGTTTCCCGACGAGATCAAAGACGCGCGCGTGGTGGAGGTCATGGACGACGATTTCACACTCAGCGCATACCTCGTCAAGCTGCGGGTACGGGGTTTTGACGAGCAGACGGAACTGTCCGGCCTGATCGACAGGACGGCGAAGAGCCTCCGCTTTATCCGACAGTATCTGCGCGAGAACGCCGGCGCGGCTTACCCTTCCGACCTCGCGGCGCTTCCGGTCGACGTGAAGATCGACAGTACGTACGAGTATCGGACGGACAAAGACCGTATAACGCTGAGGCTCGACGAAGTCGGAGCGCACCGGGAGTTTCTTTATCTGCTCGCCCTGATGGACTGCGACGCCGTCGGCTGGGAACATCTGGGCTACGCGTGGTACGTCGGGACCTGTATCAACCCTTATACTGAAGTTATCAACGAATGGCCGATCGTGCCGGAGTTGCCCTACTATACGCAGTGCCTCGCGGGAGGCGTCGATCCCGATAATATGACCGCCGCGGATTTCCGCACGGTCTACGACGCATGCGCGCGGGTCTGCTTTGACAAAGGACTGACGGGCTGGGGAAGCTATTGCGAAAGCCGTCCCGTCACGGATGAACCCGACTTTTCGCGGACGATAAACAAAGAACCGGGAGATACCCTGCTGGCAGCTTTCCCGGCGGCGTCTTTCCTCGCGTGGCTGGACGAAGCCCACGGCTTCGAGCAGCTCAGCATGTTCTGCTTCGGACAGAAGAGTTTTGAAGAAGCGTTCGGCACGAGCTTCAACGTCGCGTACAAAACGTGGCGCATGTGGATCATGGATAACTATCCCGCGGAGTGACGGGTCCTGTGATAAGGATAAAAAACAGGTACGGCTGCTTGACCGTACCTGCTTTTTCTGCTTTTTATTTTGTGAGAAACCCGCGCAGCCCGCGCCGTTCGTCCTCGCTCGCGCCCGCCGCGGCTGGCGGAACAGAACGGCGCGTTAACCGTTTATCACCCTGAGCCCGACCCCGGCGCCGTAGCGCGTCCCGTCGCGGTCGTAGACCACCGACGCGCCGCCGGGAAGCCCCGTCACGGCGAAAAAGTCCCACCCGTCGGGGATCATCGGATCGGCGGCCGTCACTCCGCAGTCTCGGCTTATCCCGAGAAGTCCCGACAGAACGAGATCGCAGAACGTCGAGTGGTTGTAATCCTTTCCCCGCTCGCGCAGCCCGCCGTTTTCGGCGTGCTTTTTTCTTATCAGTTCGTCGCGGCAGTACCATCTGCCCGTGAACGGGTGCATATTCTCGTCTATGAAACAGACTTCATCCCAGTCGTCTTTTTTCAGCCTGTGCGACAGGGCGTACTGTCTGAGGAGCGCGTAATAGTCCTCTTTTGAAACGACCGATCCGTCGCCGCGGCGGCGTATCATATTCGCGAGCGCGGTCAGCGTCTGCGCCGTGGCGTACGGCCACACGTAACCGTTCCAGAGGCACTCGTGATCGTTTTCGAACATGAATCGCGGGTGGCGTCTCTCCGCGGTCGTCAGCCCGTACGGCGCGGCAAAACCGTCCGTGTCGAGCAGTTCCGCGAACGCGCCGTCGCGTCCTTTGTCGGCGAATCCGAAATACCACGGCAGATATCCGACGAGTTCTCTCGCGCGGTGCTCCAGGGACACCTCGGGGCGCTCGTCCCACGCCGCCTCGTCCTCCGCTCCGCACGGGATCGTCCTGTAGAAATCGCCGTCCCACAGAAGCGCGTCGATCCGCTCGCGTATCCGGTCCGCCTTGCCGCGGTAAGTACGGGCGACAGAATCAAGGCCGGCCCGCTCCGCCATGCGTGAGATCGCGTACGCGTCCCCGCACATATACGAGTTGAGCGTCGGGCGGATGCCCGGACCGCTGATCGACAGTTCCATCCCGTCACGGTCGTCGTGCGACCAGAACAGCCCGCAGGGGCGGGCGCTTATCTCCTCGCGCTTCTCATACAGCGCGGCGAGTTTCCCGACCGTCACGCCGAGAGTTTCGGGGCGGGGGTGAAGAGAATACAGGGCCTCGACCGACGAGGCGAACCACGTGCTGTACGACAGACCGTCGCCGAACCCGTCGAGCCAGAAGTACACGTATTCCCAGCAGAGATCGCCGTCCCTCAGCCAGCGCGCCTCGCGCAGATGGTGGCCGAGAGGACAGTTTATGGAGTTGTACGGTCCCGCCCAGCACACGGGAGGCAGAAATTCCGTGAGGATCCTTCCGTGAGGCGTCGTCCTGATATGCTTTCTGAGCGTCCAGAGGCGGAAATAATACGTTTTTTCAAGTTCCGCGTCGGGACAGTCGAGAAGAGGGGCGTTGTTCCTGAGAAAGTCAAGCGCGCCGGCATTGTCGATATCGCCCGCATAGATCTCTTCGTCCGCCGAATTGAACTCTTCGACATACCCGCGCAGTTTTTCGGTAAGATCAGGCAGCATAGCCTCCTCCTTATTCAAAATCTTCCGGGCTGAAATCGCCCGCCCGTTCCGCCAGACCGATAAATTCGGAATTTCCGTTTCTTCCGTTGTACCATATCCGCCAGACGTCCGCCGCCCCGTCGTAAATCGGATTCTTCTCGTGTTTTTGAAACATCGCGCTCTCCTCGGTTTGTCATTCCGTCTACAATTCTATCATAACGGGCGGCTCTTTTCAACAACGCCGCCGCGCTACGAAAAAGGCGGCAGGGTTTTCTCTTTACTGCGGGGCCGGGATATGGTACAATAGAGAACGGAGAAAGACGGAAATATGCGGAGCGTATCCGCAAATAAATAAAACGGAGGAGACGTAAATGAAAGAGAAAGAGATCATCCTTGAGGCCATGAAAAAAGCCGGAGAACCGCTGAACGCGGGAAAAGTCGCCGAACTGACCGGACTCGACCGCAAAGTCGTTGATAAGGCGTTCGCCGAGATGAAAAAAGAAGGTTCCATCGTGTCTCCGGTGAGATGCAAATGGGAACCCGCCGCAAAATAAGGAGAACTCTATGATCATCAAAGCGGTAAAATTCAGAAAAGACGGATTTTACACCCAGCCGTTCATCTTCGGCGGCGAGGACGGTCCCGACAAGTACGATAAGAATATCCGCTATCGCGGCAGTCTGCAGAATTATCTGATAGACACCGGCGACGAGGTGATCCTCGTCGACACGGGGCTCCCCGCCGGTACGCCGGAGGAAGTGCCGGACGAGAACAGCCCGATCTTTACCGGAAAAGATATATGCGGTTATATGGAAGCCTTCGCCGCGCTCGGATACAGGCCCGAGCAGGTCACGAAGATCCTGCTGACGCATAAGCACGCTGACCATTCGGGAGAGCTGCGTTCCTTCCCGAACGCGAAGATCTACGTCGGCGCGGAGGAGGTATCCGCCGCGGAACTTCAGGGGCTTGACAATATCGTGCCGGTCGAATATACGGACGGCGCGTATTACAATTTCCCGGAAAGCCAGAAGATCGCGGACGGCGTGTATTTCATTAAGGCCAAAGGTCACACGCACGGCAACAGCATCGTGATCGCGGAAGAAGGCGGTCTGTTCTATATGCTCCACGGAGATATCACCTATATGGACGAGGCGCTGTACGAGAACAAGCTCTCGGTGGTGTTTGAGGATCTTCCCGCGGCGCGCGAGACGCTTGACCGCGTCCGCGAGTTCGTCCGCAGCCATCCGACGGTCTACTGCGGGACGCATACGCCGCAGGGATACGAAAATCTTGAGGCAAAGCGCGTGATCGATCTCGATCGTCCGGTCCCGACAGTCCTCGCCGAGGTCGACTTCAGCGCGGCGGAGGCGAGCGGGAAATACGTCTGCTCGGTCTGCGGCTACGTTTACGACCCCGCGGAGCACGACGGCGTCGCGTTTGAAGATCTGCCCGACGACTGGAAATGCCCTAGGTGCAAGCAGCCGAAGGAGAAGTTCAACAGGGCGTGAGATTCTGCGGGAACGGGCCGTAAGGACCCGGCTTGACGATAAGATCATATTCAAAACAGGTCTCTGCCTTTGAGGACAGAGACCTGTTTTTTCATTTCTGTTCCGACTGTTCCCTGCCGCCGCACGGACGTGAGCAGCATCGCCATGGCGTGTTCCGCCACGGCGTACGGGGAATACGCGGGAACGTGGACGACGTGGATCTTTCCGAAAGCGTGCCGTACGTCAACGTTGTTGTACCCTGCCGAGCGCAGGGCGATCAGCTTCACGCCGAGCGCGTAAAGGCGGTCGATCGCCGCGGCGTTCACCGTATCGTTGACGAAAACGCACACCGCGTCGCACCCGTTCGCAAGATCGGCGGTGTCCTCGTTAAGTTTCGTTTCCAGATATTTGAACCTCACTCCGCGAGGTGCGCCGTACCGCTCGAACGACGGCTTATCGTACGCCTTTGCGTCGTAAAATGCAACCTTTATCATGTTTTACGCGATCCTTTCGATACATTGTAACGTTTTTTCTGACTAATATCTCCCGATCGATTCAAAACGGATATCCGGGAAACCGGAATCCCCGCGTATCCGGTAGTCTCCGACGGTGGGATTCACAAACAGAGGATTCACATCCAGAGTGTAGCTCAGGTTGTCCTCGATGGTCGAGTATTGTGCGAGCATCTCCTCATATTCCGTCGACTCCCCTTTTGCGTTGAAGCCGCGATTGCCGGTTATCACAAGGGACGAGTTCTCGCAGAATTCTTTTTCCTCCCAACGGTCGAGGTCGGTGGTGACGTCAAAAAATCCGGGCCAGTTCTCCTCGGCGTACCCTTTATACTCGGGGTGCTCGTCAAAGAACCCGAACAGACTTACCCATCTTCCGTAAGTCCATGCGAAGTGTGCGGCGGGATCCGGGTCGCCGGAGGTCATCCCCTCTATGACCGCCCTTGTATGGCCGGTCGTATAGCCGCACCCCTCTTTTCCGTAGACCGTCACGTTGTCGCGGAACGAGTTGAACTTGCAGATATCGTTGTTCATAGCTCCGCCTTCTGCTTGGAAAAACAGATTCGACACTACGGCGGTTCCTATGGCGTTGTCCAGGTAAATATTCATCCGGGAGTAACCGTCGCCGTGCATATTCATGAAAAGGTTGTACCTGATCCGGTTTCCGCACGTTCCGAAATAACAGCTCTGACCTATGGCTCCCGTATCGTTCCCGTTGAAGCAGGCGTCGTCGAACACGTTGTATTCAACGACGGCGCCCACGGACATATTCATGTCCACACATTGCCAGTAACACCTCTTGAAGCAGTTGTGGCTGACAAGAGGCTCCGGCAGGCAAACGCAAACCGCGGCAAGATTTCCGATCCTAAGGCCGGTCAGAGTGAAAAAGTTGTTGTCGACGACGACGTTTTTCCCCGTGGTGAACAGGCGGCCGCCGCTGTATACGTTATCGGGTGAGAAGCCGTCGTTATCGGCCTCGGTCACCAGGACGGCGCGCCCGACCGCGGAGGAGAAATCGCACCGGGTGATGAGAATATCGAGCGGCTCGCCATCATTTGCCGCTCGGATCTCGATCATATTCTTAGAGGCGCATCCGGAGAAGGAACAGCGGTCAATCGTAAGTCCGCGGGGATGGTTCAGCGCCCGTATCACGTATTTGCTCGAATTATTGAAATTCAGGCCGAGCAGAGTGACGTACCCGACGTTCTCCCCGAGAGTCAACATTCCGCCTTCCTCTCCCCCGGTATAGTAAAATTCGCTTTCGAATATCCGCGACGACTTTCCTCCGACGAAGTGATAGTCTCCGGACGGGTCGTACACGTAGAAAGTGCCGGTGTCCCCGTCGATCCAGAACTCGCCCTTCGCGTCAAGCTCGTCGGACACGTTCAGGATCGCCATCTGGTAGTAGTCGTAAGCGAAGCCCTCTTCGGTCCGCAGGTGGCCCATGAAATAAGCGTCCTCGGGATGCGGAACGCAGACGATCACGTCGCCGTTATCCGGGTCGACGGTAAATCCGTCGGTTTCGAGCATATCCTTGTACCACCCGGTGATGATGTATCCGTACAGGATCATCCCCTTCACGCTGCGGTAGGTGGGGATCCGCTTCTTGAACAACTGCTGGTATATGCGGATGTGGTGATCGTCCTCCGTTTTTCCCGCCTGAATGAGATAATCCGTACCGTCGGAATACAAATTGGGGAAACGGGCGAGGTTGAGCGCGCCGTTTTCCGAGAGGATCAGGCACGTCACGGGGTCATATTCGGTGAGTCTGTCCGATATGTCGGCTTTTCTGATCCGGTCGGCGGCCTTTTCCGGGAAAAGGGCTTTTTCTTCGTCGTCAAGCGGCGAGAATTCCTCAGCCTTTACGTCAAACCCGTTGTTGAAGACGACGTCGCCGTCGCCGTATTTGCAGTAGGTGATCGGGCACTCCGCCGTGCCTGAGTCTTCCTCGGTCAGCTCGATCGAGAGCGGACCGTAATCGCCCGCCATGAAGGCGACCTTGATACCGCTCCGTCCCGTCCTGTCGAGCGTGCGCACCGCGTCGCGGGCGCGCTCCCACGTTCTGAAAGGATGAGCGAAGGATCCGTCGTTATCATCGGAACCGTCCGCCGAAACGTAGAAATCGGCGTCCGTCACGAGCGGGTAATCGGGTTCCGTGTAATGCGAGAACAGAACAGGTTCGTTATACGCGAGTTTGAACGATCCGTCGTATCTTTCGATTATCGCCGCGAACTGCTCGCGGGTCGCATATCCGTCCGGCGCGAGTCGGTTGCCGTCCGTGCCGTTGATGATGCCGGCTTTTACCGCCCACTCGAGCGGTTCGTTCGCCCAGCTCGACACTTTTTCGTCGTCCGCAAACGTGGAAAGATCCGCTCTTTCGGGAACGGATACCGGAGCGGTCGAAGAAAACCTGAACAGCATCGTCACGAGCTGTTCCCGGGTGATCAGTCCGTTCGGGTCGAACGCCGTTTCGGAGACGCCCATAACGACGCCCGCCTCCTTCGCCCACGCTACGGCGTCGGTGTACCATTCTCCCGCGGGGACGTCGGAAAATCCGCTCGGAGCGGCCGGTGCGGGAGATCCCTCGCGCCGCCACAGAACGGTCGCGACCATCGCGCGGGTCAGCGGTCCCTCGGGATCGAATCTCCCTCCGCCGACGCCGTTCATGTAGCCCTCTTTGAGTGCGTATTCAATCGATCCCGCGCTCCATCTGTCCGCTTCGACGTCGGAAAACGCATTTGCCGCGGACGCAGGCACAGCCGCGGCGATCGCCGCCGCGAGCATTATCGTCGCAATGAAGAGAGAGATGATTTTTTTCATATAACACGTCCTCCGGTTGAATTGACAATTGACAATTAACAATGGTCAATGGAAAACATTTCGGTAACGTCCCGGATTCCGCCGTAAAATATTCCGGGTTTTGCGAAGCAAAATGAAATGGGTTGGGTCCCATTTCAAAGGGATATTTTATCCGTTATTGATCTGTCTCGAGACAGATCAATAACGACCTATCTTTTCAAACTGAATATCCGGGAAGTCCGCGCCGTCTCTGATCCTGTAGTCTCCGATCGTCGGGTTGACGAAGACCGGGTTATCGGAGAGGTAATAGCCCGTATTTCCTTCAGACTTACAATATTTCTCCGCGTTGTCGGCAAACCCGAGCTCTACCTTCCCGTCGCTGTTGATAAAGAGATTTCCTATAAACTCACTGGTCGGGGCAAGAGCGTAATCGCTTTCGCCGAGACGGGACAGATCCGTGGTATAACTTGAGATTCCGGGTCTCCTCTTCTCCGCCTCTTCTTTGTATCCCGGGATATTATCGAACCTGTTACGGAGACTGTCGTACTTGCCCAGTATGTTTCCTATTATCCAGTCTTCGGCCTTAGCGGCTTCAAGTCCCATTTCCATGATCCGACCCATCTGAGACCCCATGCCCGAGCCGCAGCCGATCATAACGTTGTAATTCAGGGAGTTGTCACGGCCCGAGCCGTGGTACACAACCGAGCCCGCGTAGTACAGCAGATTGGAGTACATCCGGGTGCCGCAGTCGCCGTTGTCGCAGTAGTGAGCCATATGTCCCACGCTGCCTGCCGACAAGGTGTTGTAGAAGTTGTACCGGATAACGTTGTTGCCCTCGATATCTCCGCATCCGCGGGTCACGCCGCCGTCGTCGGAGTTGGTCATTGCGGAGTTGAAATCGTTGTACTCGACGGTGATATCGCAGGAGCCGGTGAACATCACCCCGTAGCGATAACAGTTCTCGAAACGGTTGTGCGAGACCACGCCGCCCGAGCAGGCGTGAAGGTTGACTGCACCCTCGGCGTCGAAAGTCAGGTTCGAGAGAGAGAAGAGACAGTTGTCCACCAGGATCTCGCTGCGGTTGGTGTATCTGTCGGCCTCCCAGCCGTTGTCGAAGACGAAAACGTGGCGTCCCGCGCAAAGGTTGAACTCGCTGTCCGTCACCCTGAGACCCAGAGGCACGTCCGGAAGGGATTTCTCGAACAGGACCATATCCCGCCCGTTGTTGCAGTCGAATCTGCACCTGTCGATCTCAAAGCCCGAGGTCTTGTAGCCCATAACGAATATGCCCACGTTGTTGGTAAAATGCAACTTCCGGAACGTGATATACCCGGTGTCCTCCGCGTAGATCGCGCAGTAGGTCTCCGTGGCTTCTCCGGCGTCCCCGGTGTCGTAGTTTTTCAGACCGAAGATCCTCTTTTCTCCGTGGGGCAGAGGAATGTGATAGTTCCCCTCCGGATCGTATACGTACAGGATGCCGGTACCGTGGTCAAGCCAGTATTCGCCCGCCGCGTCAAGCTCGTAGGGAACGTTCAGGACGAACATCCTGATACCCTTGCCGTCGGCGTCGCGCCAGCCGTCTCTCAGCCGCCCGCTGAATTCGGAGGAAGAACTTTTTCCGACTTTCAAAAGACTGTTTGCCGCGTCGTATCCCTCGATCTCAAAGGTATCCTTACGGTAACCCCTCACGATATATCCGTATATTCTCATATCCCGGATCACGTCCTCGTCATAACCGGCGAGTCTTCTTGCAAGTACGGAAAACGTTATCAGGAGATTATCCTTATCATAGGTCTCGGCAGCCTTATAGAATCGATCGCTCCAGTCGTCGTACTTGTTCGGATATCTCGCCACGTTGCAGAATCCTTTGTCCGAGAACAGAGCAAAGTTGTCAAGATCGGGGATCTCACCGATCCGGGACCCGAGATCGACCTTCTTTATCTTTTCGGCGTGTTTTGTCTGGAACATTTCCGCTTCATCCGGGTCGAGCGGGAGAAAATCGTCTTCGGTCAGGGTGACGCCGTTATCGAAAGTGACCTCGCCGTCGCCGTAGGCGCAGTAGACGATCTGACGGTCGGGAGAACCCGAGTCGGCGGGACCGAGTCTCAGTTCCGCGGGGCCGTAGCAGCCGGCCTTGAACGCGACGACGATATCGCCCTCGGTCTTGGTCTCCTTGATCTCGCGGACTCGCTCCGCCGCCCGGTTGAAGGTGGCGATCGGTTTATCAAAAGTGCCGGGATTTGAGTCGTTGCCGTCCGCCGCGACATACACGTCGGCATTGTCAACAAGGGGATATTCCTTTTCCGTATAGCCGCTTCTCAGTATCGGCTCGTTGTAAACGAGGGTGAACGTCCCGTCGTATCTCTCAATTATCGCGGCGAACTGTTCGCGCGTGGCGAAACCGCCGGGCAACAGACGGTTCCCGTCCGTTCCGTTTATGATGCCCGCTTCGACCGCCCATCGCATCGCCTCTTCAGACCAGTCGCTTACTTTTTCATCGTCTGAAAACGGAGTCAGATCCGCCCTCTCCGGCACCGATACCGGCGCGGTCGACGAGAAGCGGAAGAGCATCGTTCCGAGCTGTTCTCTCGTGACGTATTCGTTCGGGCCGAATCTTTTTTCGGTAAGTCCCTTGACTACGCCCGTCTCTTTTGCCCACGCGACGGCGTCCGTGTACCACTCGCCGTCGGGAACGTCTTCAAAACCGCTCGGAGCGGCGGGCTCGGGGGAGCCCTCGCGCCTCCACAGGACGGTGACGACCATTCCGCGGGTCAGGGGACCCGAGGGGTCGAACCGGCCGTCCCCGACGCCGTTCATGTAACCTTTTTTGACGGCGTTTTTTATCGCAGACGCGCTCCAGCGGTCCTCGGCGACGTCGGAGAACCCGGTTCTAGCCGCCGACGCTGGTATCGCCGTCATACAAACGGACGCGATCATTATTGCCGCGAATAGAATTGAAAGCAGTTTTTTCATGATACTTTTCCTTTCGGTACCATAGTTGATTCCAGTATACCATCTCGGACGTTAAAAAACAATCATTCCTATCTTTTATTTATATTCAAGTAACAATTAAGCGTTAAGCGCTGAAACGCCGTATGGTACGGTTCTGCAAAAGAACGACGGCAGAATGTGAGAAATCATCCCCGACCGTCGAAAGGCGGGCGGGGATTATTCTTTTCCACTGCGCTTGCACAACGGTTATCTTTTTGATATAATTTAATCAATAAAATTTCTAAAAGGAAATACGGCAATGAAAAGGCTGATTTCCCTTCTTATCGCACTCGTTATGCTCTCCGCGGCGATCGCAGCCGCGATACCCGTTTCCGCGGCGAAAACAAATTTCTCGGACGTTGAAGACAGCCGCTGGAGCGCGTCGGCGATAAAAAACGCCGTCAAAAAAGGTTACATGAAGGGCGTCGGGAACGGCCTGTTCGATCCTTCGGGGCCACTGACCCGCGGAATGGTCGCGACCGTCCTGTGGCGGCGCGAGGGATCTCCCGCTCCGGCGGGGCCGAGCGGCTTTGACGACGTGCCCGCGGGCGAGTGGTACACGGACGCCGTCGCGTGGGCTAAAGAGACGGGCGTAGTCAAGGGACTGACCGAGAGGACGTTCGGGCCGAACGAACTCATCACCCGCGAGCAGCTCGCGACCATGATGTTCCGCTTCTCGTCGACCGCGCCGGTATCGGTACCGGAGAGGGCTGATCTGACTCCGTTTACCGACGACGAAAAAGTAAGCGACTGGTCTGAAGAGGCGATGAGATGGGCGGTCGAAGCCGGGCTGATCAACGGCACGGGCGGCAACCGCCTCGCGCCCGGCGGGAACGCCACGCGCGAGCAGTTCGCGGCGATAATAGAGAGATACGACGGCACCTTTACGCTGAAATACAATACTCCGGTCATTCGCTCTCATTATACCGAGAAGCCCTACCCGCTCGTTGATGATGCCGATATTTACGTCGCGCCCGACGGCGACGACTCGAACCCGGGCACGTTCGACGAACCGCTGGCCTCTTTCTCCGGGGCTGTCGCCAAAGTACGAGAGATAAAGGCGGCGGTGACCGAAGGCGATATCACGGTTGCGTTCAAAGCCGGAAACTACGGCGCGATCGAGGCGGAGCTCGGCGCCGAAGACGGCGGCTCGCCCGATCAGCAGATAATCTACTGCGCTTACGGCGACGGTAAAGTTAAGTTCGATAACGGAATTACGATAAAAAAAGACGATTTCTCGCCTCTTTCGAAAAGTGAAAGGGAGTTGTTCAACGACAGTTTCGCCGACGGTATCAAGAAAATTGACATAGGCCGACTGATCGATGAAATACCTGATTTTTACGATTTTGCTCTCTTCAGCGATAATAGTTTTTGTTCGCCGGCAAGATATCCCAACAAATACCTTGACGGCTCGGATCAATTCATGCAGGCGGCTGAGACCTGGGACGAAGATCCCGATCTGTTCACGTTGCATATTTTCAACGATCTTGTTGCCCGAAGACTCAAAAAATATACAGACGAGATGATTTCCGGCCTGGTTCTTTACGGATATCTGGTCAGAGGGTTCAGAAAGGATACTTTCGAGGCAGTTTCGTACGACAAGGACACCGGGCTGATGAAAGTTGAAAATAGTTCGTCAAATGAGTTCGGCGGACGTCTCAGATCCGAGTGGCGCGACGCAGACGGAAAAGGTATCAGGATGCTGATCGAAAACGTCTCGTTCGAACTCGATTACGCCGGAGAATACTGGCTTGACAGAGATACCGGCATCCTTTACGTCTATGAACCGGACGCTGATTATCATATTCCCCTACCCCACGGCGAATACAAAATCAGAGGAATAAAGCACTACGTAGACGACAACGTGGACGAGCTGCCCTCGTACTGCGCGATCTACGCCGAAAACACCGGATATATTACTTTCCGCGGCTTCTCGTTTACCAATAACGTCGACGAGTTCATTCTCGGCTACAGGACGTCGGGTATAAAGATCGACAGATGTTCTTTCGATTGCTGTACGGGCGACAATCAGCTTCTTTTCGAGTATTCCCTCGACGGAGAGCCGCTCGGACTCGAGGTGACCGACAGTGAATTTGATCTGTGCGTCGGACGTCACATCTACGTCGCCGATATGGCGGACACCGACTGCAAGTTTACCGACAGGACCGACGCCGTTATCGATAACTGCCGTTTTGCCAACTCCAATTTGATGTTCGACGCGGAGGGCGCGGTCAATCTGTACCGTTGTTCGGGCGGTACCGTCAGACATTGCGTATTTGAAAAATGCTGCCGGTACGGCGTTATGTATACCGGTTCTTTAGACGTTACGGTCGAATATAACGATTTCGAATCCGTTATGACGAACTCCGACGACGGCGGCGTTACCCGGGGATATTCAAACGCGGACGGTTATGCTGTTGTAAGGTATAATTATTACGGACCCGTTTCCGCGGGATCTGTCGGGCGTTTCGCGCACTACTGCGACAACGGAGACTGCGGGACCGTTATGTACGGCAACATTTTTTACGAGGGCGGGGATTTCATGCTCCACGGAGCTTGCAGAGACAACGACGTCAGCCGGAACGTTTTCATAAATCCCTGGACAATAGTCAACGGAGTGAGAATGGGTCATAACACCTCCGGTATTATTGAAAACGGAGATACCCTCGAAGATCTGGACGGGATCTCTCAGTATATGTATATAAGATGGAAACAGGTGCTTGAGAGGTGCGCGGAGGTTGAGGGATTTGCCGAAGAGCTCGAAGCGCGCAGACCGGGAGCGTCAAAAGTATCGCTCGATTTTGCCGACGCGGCTCAAAAGAATTTCTTCCTTGCGCCGACCAATACGTTTAACGGCAACGTTTTTATCAACAAAAAAAAGGAGATCGGTATATATATGGGCGGCAACGGCGCGGACTACGCCACCGCTGAAGGCAACGCGGCGTACGGACTCGATGAAAATCCCGTGTTCGTCAACCCGACGCTCGGGGACTACAGGATAAGAGACGGCGTCGACTTCCCGGATTATCATTTTGAAAAGATAGGAAGATATTGATAACGGAAAATGATCCCCGGCTCACGCCGGGGATTGGCATCACTAAAAAAAGATTATCAATAACCCCGGCATCTACTCAACTATTCTGGATTCATCCGAATCAAGAAGCCGTCAAAACATCAATAATCCCCGGCTCACGCCGGGGATTTGCTTTGAAAACGCACCTCATTATCGGCAGATGCGGGAAACGGGGGTCGGCGAATTTAATCCGATACGGCCTTAATCTTTTTTCTCTGTGTCGATAACAATTTCAGGCGTCATGCATCAAGATCGGTCAGTTTCAGTTTTTTCACACTGCGAAGTGCGATCGCGTTGATCACGACGGTAAACAGAGCGGTGATCCCCCCGGCGTAAAGCCACGCGGGCACGTATACGCTGCGGTCGAACTGAGTGTATGAAAGCTCGACCGATCTGACGATATAATAACCGATGCCGCATCCCGCGGCTATACCGAGAAGAATACCCGTCAGGGCGGTCAGGACAGTCTCGCGAAGAAGATACCCGACGAGTTCTCCGTATGAAAATCCGTTGATGCGCATAAGGATGAGCTCACGCTTTTTCTGCATGACGTATGTACTTGTCAGGCACATCTGCACGACTCCCGCCATTATCGCCGCGATAGCGATCAGAAGACTGTCCACGGAATCGATCGATCCCATGGACGCCTCGAATACGGCACGATCGGCGTCCGATTCCGTCCACGATACAAGACCGTACTCTTCCTCAAACATCGAAATAAGCGCTTCGGGGTCTGCACCGTTCAGCCGCACTAAAAACGCGTTAGGCGCGTATTCTCCCGAAAACTCATATTCATAATACCCCCGACTCATAACGACGGGCATACCAAGATAATTCCGAAAAACGCCCGCGACTTTCACCCTTGCGGTATCGGTAAGACCGATCATCATATCGAATTCGTCGCCGACCTCAAGGCCTTCCGTCTCGGCAAGGCGCTGATAGATGAAAACGCCTTCGTCCGTTGCCGGAAGCTCCGCGCCGGTTTTCGCGTCGAGGAGCCTGAACATAGGCCGTAACCCGTCAATATCTCCCACAAGCAGTTTTACCGCTCCGTACCCGTCGGTCCTTACGGAAGCGGAAGTACTTAACAGACTTACTCTTTCCGCGCCCGCCTCATCGAGGATCTCCCCGAACCGCTCTTCTGCGAACGGTTCGTATTTCACCTCAGCGTCATAATTTATTATACCGGGATACTGCTTTTCGGGACAGTTATTGACTGCGTGCTTAAGTGTAAATCCGACTCCGATCATCGCGCAGCATCCGAGTATGCTCACGACGGTGACAAGAACCCGTTTCCAGTCGCTCCGGACGTTTCGCAGAATCAGGCGGGAGTACAGCCCGGCGCTATTGTCTTTTCCCTTCCCTTTGACCCCGTTCGGAACGGGAGGCTGCATCAGCGCGTTCGCGGACTCCCTCAAAAGAGTCCTGCATGCGATCCATACGGCGCCGGACGAAAGAACGATACCCGCGGCGAAGACGATCAAAGCCGAAACCGGATCGAAAAGCGGCGCGGAAAGATCGAATATGAAATTATCCTTGTAGTTGTCGAGGACGATCCTCTCCAGCAGAAAGCGTCCGGCGAAACATCCCGCGATCGTTCCGAAAACGGTAGCAGACACGCCGAACAAAAGATATTTTCCGAGGATCTCGCGGTTAAAAAAGCCAAGCGCCTTAACAGTTCCTACCTGGCTTCTCTGTTCGCCGACCATCTTTCCGACCGTCGCCAGGATCGTAAGTGCGCCGATCGCGATAAACATCAGTCCGAAATTCGTCTGAAGCGTGCGCAGGGTCTCTCCGCACGACTTTATCTGAGCGTAACCCGTGCTGCTTTCTTCTCCGAGGACGATCCAACGGGACGGGGCCATTCCTTCGATATCCTCGCGGTATCCATCAAGATCGGCTATACTTTTTTCAAGGTATCCGATCGTTTCCGTATCGTCCGGAGTTTCGCTCATCGCACTTTCCAGCTGCTGACGCAAATCCGCTTCCATGGCGTCGACACGTCCGTGCGCCGCTTTTTTCACTGCGGCATCCGTCAGAGGAGTACGTTCCGGTGCGAGCTCCTCGATCTTTTTGACAAGCGAGGCGACCTCGGATCCGTGCGCGCCGGAGAAGCGGTCTCCGTTCTCACCGTCCAGAAGTATCTCCGCTTTCATACTCGCACCTTGAAGGGTCTCGAGATCGAACGTTTCCTTCGGAACGACGATATAGCCCGTTTGGGCAAACGTCCGGCTGACGTGATCCGGATGCTTCACGATTCCGGTGATCCGGAATTCACATTCAAGAACGTACTGTCCGGCGTCGTCTGTCATCGAAATATCGTCGATCACGTCGCCGATCCGGAACTGCATCTCCTCAGCTAAGCTTTGCTCAATCGCGCACTCGTTCGGAGCTTCGGGAAACCTCCCCTCTTCCAGCTGCGGGACGTTGACCCGCCCGGTGAGAGAGATCAGATAAGTGTCCGCCTTAAGACCTTCGCCGTGATAAACGCATGCGCCTGCCTGCCACACAGGCTCCGCGCACTTTACTCCGCCCAGCTTTCCGAGCAGACTGACGTCATCCTCGGAGATCAGCATAGAGGAGACGACCTCGACGCTGCGGAAACACATTGCATCGTACATCTCGGAACCGTTCCGGATAATCGCCCCGCCGGCGAAACCGATGCTGAGATAAATCGACGTTCCGAGAAGAGCTATTACGATCACGGACACAAAAGAGACCCACCTCTTTTTAATATTCCGTACCGCATCCTTGATCTGAGTCCGTTTCATGGCAAATCACCATACGAGTTCTTCCGCGTGAAGCGGATGAACGTTCTTCCTGATGCTTGCGATCCTGCCGCCGCGCAGCTTGACGACCCGGTCCGCCATCTTCGCGATCTCGGAGTTGTGCGTGACCATCAGCACTGTCGCACCTTGATTTTTTACTATGTCTTCTATAACGGACAGGACCTCGATACTCGTCGAATGGTCCAGCGCCGCAGTCGGCTCGTCGGCGAGAATGAGTTTAGGACGCTTTACTATGGCGCGCGCTATCGAGACGCGCTGCTGCTGTCCTCCGGACATCTGTCCCGGAAAGTTGTTCGCGCGATCGGTAAGCCGGACCTTCTCTATCGCTTCCTCCGAGGGCATCGGATCATTCACTATCTCTGCTATGAACCGTACGTTTTCGATCGCGGTCAGATTAGGCATAAGATTGTAGGATTGGAATATAAATCCGACGAATTCGCGTCTGTATCGAGTGAGCTCCGCCTCAGTCGGGTGCGACAGATCCCTGCCTTCAACGGTAATCACCCCGTCCGTAAGGGAATCCATTCCGCCGATGATATTCATCATCGTAGATTTACCGCATCCGGACTCGCCGAGAACGACGACGAATTCGTTCTTGTAGATATCGAGATTGATCCCCTTCAGGACCTGAACCTTTCCGTCCCCCGACGGGTATTCCTTCGTGACGTTTCTGAGCGTCGCAAGGACTTCCTTCTTCTCGCCGGCATCGATGAAAAGTCCCTTTTCTTCTATCGTTATCGCCGCGAGCGCCGCCATACGCTCGCAGATCTTCAGTTCCTCGGCATCGTAGAGAGTACCGTCTTTTTTGTTTACGATCTCCACACATCCGATCACGTCGTGCAGATTGTTCAGGGGAACACAAATCATGGACTTCGTGACAAGGCCGTAGTCGTCAAACACATATCCGTCAAAACGCGGATCGTTCGCGGCGTCAGAGACGATCACCGATTTCCCGGTCCCGGTCACGGCGCCTTCGATCCCGATCCCGTTTTCCACCGAAACTCCGGAAATATCCGCGGCCCCGATATAGAACATAGGGATGAGACGATTCGTGTTTTCATCAAGAATCCAGATCGCCCCCGCCTCGCTTTCAAGCGTGTTGACGATTATATCGAGACTTCCCGACAGCGCCTCGTCGATCCGGTCGACTTCGAGCAGCTGTTCCATAATCTGCCAGGTGGCTTTCATGAGTCTTTTTTCTTGTATCACGTTACCGTTTCTCCTTTAATGATAAGCGTTCAGGAGCGATGGGAATTTCCCCGCACCTGATATTCATTGAATATCAACTGAATGTATTTTACCACATACACCGTACCGGGTTCAACCGAAACGAAAAAATCGACAAAACAATAGAGTTCGATGCTGATATCCGGTCCGGTAAGATAGTAGTTGATGGCTGGGTCACGCGGACATAGATACGACAGTTCATATCAATTATCCTCACACAAGTGATTATTTGAAAGTCAAGGCAGCTTGAATTGTATGTAAAACAAGAAGATCGGGAGGTTCACGCTTCCCGGTTTTTGTTTTGTAAACTTTTCTTTTTTCTTGCATAACTCTATTGACAACGGGGCATAATTGTGATACAATAATGTCACGAAAGGAGATGTACATTATGCCTCAAATTATTCCGATCAGAGATTTAAAAAAGACGAGCGAGTTGTCTCAAATGTGTAAAAATGCTACCGAGCCGATCTTTATCACGAAGAACGGTTACGGCGATATGGTTATTATGAGTATGGAAATGTACGAAAAAAAGATGTATATGCTCGACGTATATGCGAAGCTTGACGCCGCCGAGGAGCAGGCTCGGCAAGGAAAGGTACTTGACGCCGGTGAAGGCTTGAAGAGTATCAGGGAAAAGTACAATGTATAAGATTCTGATCACCGAGCTTGCCGGGAGAGACCTTGACGCGATCGTAGAATACATCGCCGTTCAGTTATCAAATCCGATCGCGGCGGGCGATCTGCTTGACGAGGTGGACAAATGCTATTCCTACCTTCGCTCAAACCCGTTCATTTATGCCAAGAGCATAGATGCGCGGCTTGAAAAGGAAGGATACCGCAAGGCGTTGATCAAAAACTATATTCTTTTCTTCAAGGTATTTGAGAACGAGAAAAAGGTAATCGTTTACCGTATCATATACGGTGCAAGAGACTATCAAAAACTTCTGTAAAAGATCGGGAGGTTCGCGCCTCCCGGTTTTTGTCAAAGTAAGTGATTATTTGAAAGCTATGGTAGTTGAATTGTATGTAAAACCGAAAACGGCGGTCGCGTTTTGCGGTCGCCGAAATTTTATAATAAAGTGTTTACTTTTTTACAATTGGGTAGTATAATAGGATATACAATGTCCTATTGTTATTTCTTTTTCAAATCCGTGATTCCATCGATTATGGATTTGAGACTTTCGAGTTGCCGGGGTGTCATCCTCCGCATCTTCTCAGAAAGTTCGTTAGCGAGGGTCGGATTTGTGTTACTTTCCGTAAAAAATTCTCCCGGCGTCACCTTGAGGTATTCGCAGATATAGTAAAGCCCCTGTATAGACGGCATTGATTTCTGATTCTCGATACGGTTTATATAACTCGGGTTTTGTCCTATATCCAATGACATTTCACGCGCTGTTACACCCTTTAACTCGCGCAATTTGGCGAGACGTTTAGCGATTAAATCTTCATACATAAGGCATTCCACCACCTATCCTACATTCCATAAGATATTATATGGCATAGTCGTGTCTAATATAGGATATCAGGTGTTTAATTTTTGTCATAATAGGATATATAATATCCCAATTTGCAAGGAGTAGGGCATTTGATGCTTAATTATAATCATTTGTTGGAGATTTTTACTGTTTCGTTCTTCGGGCATCGTTATATAGATCGTTTCAGAATGATCGAGGACCGGCTTGAAGAATTGATTATAAAACTGCTCCGGGAACACGAGTACGTTGATTTTCTCGTCGGCAGGAACGGCGACTTCGACCAACTTGTTTCAAGTACTATCAAAAGGGTTAAAAGAGAATTCCGTGACGATAACTGTACGCACATTCTGGTTTTGCCGTATAACTCCGCCGAGTTTCAGAATAATGATGACAGCTTTGCTGAGTATTACGACGAGATCGAGATTTGCCCGGAGTCTCACGCCGCGCATTTCAAAGCTGCTATGCAGATCCGAAACAGGCGCATGGTCGACCGCTCTGATCTTATAGTGTGCTATGTCGAACATAACTCCGGCGGCGCATATCAAAGTATGACATATGCCGCAAAGCAGCAGAAGCAAATCATTAATATAGCGGTTGATCCTGTGACACATTAGGAGTTTGTTGATAAAAAAATATGCATTACAGGCGATTAAATCGAGTCTATTATTTATGTTTTATAAATTTTCTTTTACATTACTTTGTAACACATTGACTTTTGAACGGATTTAGATATAATATAATTACCACATTTCTTTTCAATCCCAGTCGGGAACGTATAATCAAAAAGTATATTTGATTCTTTTTGCCTGCTCGATTATCAAGTCACCCAAGGGGCATAATTCAAGGTAGAATTATGTCCAATCGCCTTTTACGAGGTCCCTTGGTGGCTATCGAGTAGGAGTGAAAAGAAGTGTGGTAACTTTCGATTGCGACATGTTCTATATTTGCCGTCGGTCGAAAGATCGGCGGCATCTTACTTTTATTTGATTTTTAATTTTTAGGTGGGAATACAAGATGAAAAAGAGATTTTTATCAATTCTTTTGACACTATCACTTTTGTTAACTTTTTTGCCGACGCTACCTTTAACAGCATATGCAGTGGGAAACTATGGTGTAAACCTTGATTCGGACGCATATTATTCTTACACTAATCCGTTTTATTCAGTCGTTTTGCGAACAGGGCAGGAACAGTGTACATGGTATTGCTGGGGAAGAGCCTATGAACTGTTTGGGATTGATTTACCGTACAGAGGAAACGCGAACACCTGGAATTATTCTTCGGGGAGCCTGATATATGATTCGACGCCGGCTGCACATTCAATTGCCGTATGGACATCCGGAGATCCCGGTCATGTGGCTTATGTTGAAGCTATTGAGGGCGATATAATTTATCTAACCGAAGCTAATCTTGATAACTGTGATTATACCGAGGGGTATCAGAATACTACTACCGGTTATTATGTGAATACAAGCGGAAACCTTTCATTTGATACCTGGAAAAACAGATCGACGCCAGACGGCTATATTCATCTTCCTATCATAGACAGCGGCACCTGTGGAAACAGTGTTAGCTGGGCGCTGACCTCCGACGGCGTTTTTTCGGTTTTCGGTTCCGGAGCTATGAACGATTACGAGGCATATAACGAAATGCCTTGGTATGATCATCTTGACGCAATCGATAAAGTCATCATAAGCAACGGTATCACACACACGGGTGACGGTGCGTTTGACGGGTGCACAAACCTTAAAGAAATCAAACTGTCAAATACGATAGAAACTATGGGTTCATCGTTTACCCGGTGCTACGGTCTGGAAAGTGTCACGATTCCATACGGTGTAAAAGAACTAAGGGGAACGTTTGCGAGATGTTTTAATCTCAAAGAAGTAACACTGCCTGACAGCCTTTTGAATATCGGAGACAGTACTTTTAATAATTGTCGGAGTTTAAAAACCATTACCATTCCAGACGGAGTTACGGAATTTGGAAGCGCTACTTTTTCCGAAAGTGCCATTGAAAGCATTATGATACCGAATAATGTGACAGAAATTGGTGACGATTGTTTTTCACGGTGTACAAATCTTTCGCACATTTCTCTGCCGAACAACATAACGCATATCAAATATCACACATTCGGGTATTGCAGTAATCTTTCAAGTGTCGTGATCCCGAACAGCGTTACTTACATAGACAGAGACGCATTCTGTTACTGCATCGGATTGAAAAGAATAACAATCCCCGACGGTATACCTTCTATTGGAGGAGGGACTTTTGAAGGATGTTCAGATTTAATCAGTGTGAATCTTCCGTCAAGCATTACTAAAGTTGAAGGATCTGCTTTTAACTATTGCGATAGTCTTATAGAGGTTTTTTACAGAGGTTCGCGTTTAGAATGGGAAGCAACTGCTATCGGAGAATATAACGCCCCGTTAGCAGACGCTGTAATCCACTATAATTATTTCGTTTCGGACGATATTGATACAAATGATGAAAATGTTTCTGAAGGAATCAGCGTAACTGATGCATTTTCTAAAGCAAAAGAGAATAATCGTGCAGTCACAATTAATTCAGACTCCTCCGTGATCGTATTTGACAGTAACGCCGTAAATCAAATAAGCGGACAGAATGTTGTATTTAAGATGGATTACGCACAAGGTGACGTTGATGACGCAGAGCTTGTTATGAATATTCATCTCGACGGGGCGACGTTTGAAAAAGGGTTTGCTAAAGTAACGACTGTCTTTGAAAAAACAGCACCCGACGGCAAAACCGCAAAGCTTTATTACATTGATAATGCAGGACATATGACGGATATGCACGCTGATTTTGAGGATAACAAAGTGTCGTTTGTTACTTCTCATTTCTCCACTTTTGCTGTAATATTTGTCGATGAACTCTGTCCGCAAGGACATACTCCTGATGTAAAAGTAATAGAAAATGAAGTCGCGCCAACCTGCGAAATTGACGGTAAATACGACGAGGTAGTATATTGTTCCATCTGTCACACCGAACTAAGCCGTGAAATCTCGATCGTTCCCGCTATCGGTCACGATTGGAATGAAGGAACGGTTACAACTCCCGCAACCTGTACGACGGATGGCATAAGAACATATACTTGCAAGCATGACGCAAGCCATACGTATACGGAAGCGATTTCTGCGACGGGTCATACCCCTGCGTCTGCCGTAATAGAGAATGAAACGGCGGCAACTTGTGAAGTTAACGGCAGCTACGATGAAGTCGTCTATTGTTCCGTCTGCCACGCCGAAATCAGCCGTGAGACTACGACAGTACCCGCTATCGGTCACGATTGGGACAAAGGGACGGTTACAACTCCCGCAACCTGTACGATGGACGGCGTAAGAACGCATACTTGCAAGCATGACGCAAGCCATACGTATACCGAAGCGATACCCGCAACCGGACATACCCCGGCAGAAGCAGTAAGAGAAAACGAAGTTGCCCCTACCTGTTCTACCGCAGGAAGTTATGACGAAGTCGTATACTGTTCTGTTTGCCATGAAGAAGTCAGCAGAGAACAAAAAACGATTCCGATTGATGAGGATGCGCACGATTGGGGCGAGTGGATACAAACCAAAGCACCCACCGAAACGGAACCCGGCGAAGAAACCCGCACCTGCAAGAACGATCCGAGCCATACCGAGACGAGAGACATACCCGCTCTCGGTCCGTCACAGGTTGAACTCTCATTCCTTGATGACGAAGTCATAATAGTCGTTCCTAACAGTGCAACACCAGACGGATCCGAATTTGATGTGCAAAAGATCGTTCCACCTCCGGCAGAGGTCGTGGAAAAAGTCAAAGAGCAAATGGGTGCTTCTTCCGAAGTTCTTGCCTATTATGAAGTCAGATTGACCGCCTCCGACGGCTCGTCGATCATACACCTTGACGGCGAAATCACGATCAAGGTCAAGATGCCGGAGCAGTACGTCGGAAGCAAATGTGTACGGATTCTTCAGGAAGACGAAACCGGGAAACTGATTGTTATGGAGTCCTGGTGGGAAGGCGAATACCTTTGCTATAAAACGGATTGGCTTGAGATTTATGACTAACAGCTTTTATACGTGCGGCTGAGCAGAAATGCCCCGCCGCGCTGTTCTATGAGATAAAAGTTGTAAAAAATCTTTACTGAAAACTCAAAAAATCACAAGTGTGCTCTTGATTTTTCTAAAAAACGTGGGTAATATTTATATAGAGGCAGCAGAAGTATAATTGAATGTAGATACCGTTGACGTATATGCCTGAATTGATTTGAACGGTAAGGGCGCCTGTTATGTCAACGGTATCTTTTTGTATATGTACACTTCTGCCGCCCGATCTCCAACCTGTGTTTTTGTTCTCTCGTAGATGAGAGCAACAGGCTTCGCGCCTGTTCGGTCAAGTCTGCGGGATGCAAAATATAATTCGATAAAGGAAGGAGAGTTTTTAATTCGGAACAGTTGCAGTCGAGTAACTGCAGCCGGGGGAAACAAAGTGCCGGGAACGGATAATGGCAATCCGTTCAGTACGAAAATGAAAGGCACTCACAATCTCTGTACGAAACAGAGTTCTTTACAGAAGAAGAGATTTCGTTCAGAGATAAACAAGGGTCATCCAAGCCGCCAAGGGATGACTGTGGTACTTCGCAAAAACCTTCGTGGTTAGCGAAACCTGCGGCAAACGTTCGCGGCGGACGTAACGAAAATTAGGTTGACAATCAGACGCCGCTCTCTCCCCGTGGAGAACCTCATGACGAAAATGAAGTGATGCGAGGTACACCGGGACGCCGGGGATTTGCGTACGAAAATCTCTATACAGCCGGTCTATTTGTCTTACGGCTGCGAAGGCTTCTGACCAAAGCCAACCAAGGAACAGACAGAGAGGTATTCCTTGCCGCCTCCCAAAGAAGCTGTGAGGTCGAACGTTCCCGTGGGTTAATCGATAATGAAACCCTATGCCGAGCAGAACGCTTATCCTTTTTAAGCGTTCGCGCGTCCCTGTGAGGACGTGAAGGCATCGCACGGTCTGCCCGCCGTGGATCGGCAAAGCAGACGGCTGTCCTCGAGACAGCTATGTGTATGGTGGCGTCATTTGCCACCGTCGTACTCAACACGTTTAAGGGGAAATTGAATATGACCGGCTCTTTGATATGACGAAGGATCGTCGGTTCGAAATGATATGAACTCTCTCTTCGAGATGATGTATGACTATCATTTTGGACGCGGAGCCGTTTATAT
>JAFRQK010000014.1 GCA_017428635.1 Clostridia bacterium
CCCATCCTTTTTTTCGCGCCTTGGGGGATTCGAACCCACGACCTACCGGTTCGTAGCCGGGCACTCTATCCACTGAGCTAAAGGCGCGTGAGGACGAAATACCGATTAAACGGTCTTCCGTGTCAGCGAATGATATAATAACACACTCGTTTACGTTTGTCAACATCTTTAAGCGCGTTTTTTGAGAAATCTCCGCACCCCGTCGCGGTCGGGACCGTCCATCGCCGCCGAAATGATCTCGACCAGCGCTTCGTGCGACTCCTCGGGCGTTTCCTTATACATCTCGTCCCTGATCTCTTTCCCGAAGACGCGTTCCGGCGTCGAGATCACGGCGACGCCCCATCCGTACGGCTTGCCGTTTCTGTCTCTGTCGTAAACGAAATCCTCGGTCAGAACGTACCCCTTCATCATCAGTCCGGTGAGGAGCGTCTCAAAACCCTTTTTGCCGCCTTTGCCGTATCCGCCCTCCGCCTTGAGATCGCGTGAGAGCGCGGGCGCGCGGCTTGCTATCAGATCGTACAGGTCCTTTTCTCTGAACGAGGCGAGCCCGTCGTCGAACCGAGCGTCGAAATCGTATCCGTCGCGGCGGAAATTGGCAAGACGCGCGTAAACGTCACGTCTGACGAACGCCGCTTTGCCCTCGAACAGTTTACCGTAAGCGCAACCGGTAGCGGCGATCACGGGACCTTTCCACTCCCACGGCCCCGGCTGATCGGAAAACCAGACGGACGGGTCGACGTGTTCCTCGACCGAGAATCCCCTGATCGAGTTTTCAAACATCGGAAGGATCCCGACTTCGCGGACGATCCGCTCCATGTCTTCCTGCGTTTTTATCAGATGATCGAGTGAAAATCTCATAGTTCCCCCAAACGACCGGGACCGCTTTCGCGGTCCCTTAATGATCACGTTCTTATTTCGTATTCTCCGCCACCCCAGACTACCTTGACCGTGACGGGGATGTTCGATTTTACCGTTACGACGGGGCATTCGTCCTCGCTTTTCCTCGCCTCGCAGATAAGGTCGAGCTCCGCGTCCGTGCCGAGCGGGTATTTTTCGACTCCGTGACGTTCCGTCAGGTTGACGTGCCACGTTACCGTCTTGTTCATCCCGTCGGGGATGATCCCCATAACGTACTCTAAAAGGACGGCGATAGGCGGCAGACCCGTCCAGCCTACGAAATCGCGTTTTGACGCGCTCCCGCGCTCGACGAAGTCCGGGGCGTAATTTTCCCAAACGGTACCCGTCTCGTTGAAGACCTTGACTACGTTTCCATGGTGATTAATTGCGAGTTTATGCGCAAGATCAAACCTTCCGACGGCGTCCAGTCCCTTCAGCGTCATATACGCGGTCGGAGCCCACACAGACCCCTGCCAATAGTCGCCCTTCGGATTGAATTCCGGGTGATCGGCTGAAAGCGAGGCGGGCGCGTGGACGCGATAAAACTCGTCCGGATTAAAAAGATGCGATACGAAACGGTCGATCCTGTCCTTCGGCACTATCCCTGCGAGAAGCGCCCAGTAGGACGCGAGCGTTTTCGCGCCCGACAAGCGGTCGCCTGACCAGAGATCGTAATAAAAGCCGTCCTTCTCGTCCCACATCTTTTCGTTGACGAACGAGGCGAGCATCGCGATCTCGTCCTCGATCTCTTTCGTTTCATCTTCCCGTCCGAGAAGTTTCGCCATCCGGCAGAGAATACGCCCGGAGAGCACCTGCTGGCAGCAGGCGTCGATCCATACCATGTGACCGTGCGAGACCTCGAGATTGTCGTAATACTTCTTTTCAACGCGGGGCGAATTGTCCATTCCGCACCCGAAGCCGCTCGACCAATACGTACCGTCGCGCCACGTGCGGAACAGTTTCAGCCATCTGTAATAACCCATCAAAGGCGCGAAAATTTTTGATATCCTGTCAAGATCTCCGAAATTCTCAAAATAGACCCACTCGCTCCACGCCATCACGTTCGGCCCCGTGGACGCGGGATCGTGACGGAAAAACTGTTCTCCGTCCGCCGTCTCGCAGATCTCTCGGCAGATGAACCCGTCAGAATGCTGACGCGCGTACATATTGTTCAGTGTGTTTTGAAAATTAAATACCCTCGTTCCGTATTTTCCGAACATGAGAATGAAAGACGAGTCCCACATGAACAAAAACCCGTTAAACGCGGTGTCAATGAAGTTCGATTTGAACCCCGAGATCTCCGTCGGCTGTCTCAGGTTCGAGAAAGCTATCTCCCACGCCTTGTCGTAACAGGCGATCGCGTCGTCGTGCCCGTCCCATATCGGCCGCGGCAAAAGGTCGCGCGACTCCTCCCACGTCGGAAGCGGTTTGTTTTCCCGCTCCATCGCGCGGAAAGCGTTTTCCTCGTAATATCTGTCAGGTACGCCGTAGGTGATCCCGTCGCCGGGTCTGTACAGAATTCCCATTATTTCTATCCTTTCTGAGCCTTTCGGCTTATTTTACATTTGCCAAAAATTCAAGACCGCGCGCTATCCCGACGAGGTTGTCTTCAACTCCCTCGAACTCGACCGTCACGAATCCGTCGTACCCCGCCGAGCGAAGCGCAAAAAGCGACTCGCCGACGCGGGCGTCGCCCTCGCCGATGATCGCCCCTTTCAGAAAATCGCCTCCGCGCGTCGGGAACCATCCGTTCCCCGTCGGCTCTTTGCCGCGGAAGAGATAAAAATCCTTCGCGTGGACGTGGACGGCGTACGGCGCGACTGCGGCGACGGACGCGACCGGGTCTTCGTCCGCGCACATAAAGTTGCCGATATCGCAGAGCAGCCCGAAGTTGTCGTCTCCGACCGCTTTGTAAAGCGACAGAACACGGGCGGCGTCCTGCGAGAAATATCCGTGGTTTTCGGTACACGTGCGAACGCCGAACGAGCGCGCGTACTCCGCGATCCAGCGGCACGCGTCCGCGAGGACGGGCAACGCGTCCGTATAGTCTCGGTCGGAGAGCCCACCCTTCAGACCGCGCGAAATATCGTGACGCAGAAGCGGGACCCCGAGGGCCGCCGCGCGGCGGATCTCCCTCTCGACTCTCCGGCGTTCCCCGTCGACTGATTCGCAGTTGAGAAAATCGGCGCCGACGCACGAGCAAACCGGGGACAGCCCCGCGTCCCTCGCCCGTTTTGAAAACGACCTCAACTCGTCGTCAGAGAACTCGCCGTCGACGCAGTATTCGATACCGTCGAATCCGAGGCGCGCCGCCTCGTCGATCATAAACGGGACGCCGCGCGAGGCGTACCCGCCGAAGCTGTACGTGCTGACCGAATATCTCACCCGATCACTCCCCGCCGAGAGCGGAGAGCTTTTTGTCGAATTCCTCCGCTGTGTTGTAGCCCATCTTTTTCTGCCTGTTGTTCATCGCCGCGATCTCTATGACGACGGCGAGGTTGCGTCCCGGCTGAACCGGAATAACGGTCGAGGGAATGTCGATCCCGAGAATGTTCGTGTACTCGGTGACAAGGCCGAAACGGTCGTATTCCTTGCCTTTCTCCCACGGTTCGAGTTTGATGATGAGGTCGACTTTTTCCGTCTCCTTGACGGAGCCCATACCGAAGAGGCGTCTAACGTCGACGATGCCGATGCCGCGCAGTTCTATGTAATATTTGATGAGTTCGGGCGCTTCTCCGATTATCGTCTTGGCGGAGACCTTTTTGAGTTCGACCGCGTCGTCCGCGATAAAGCGGTGGCCGCGCTTGATGAGCTCGATCGCCGTCTCGCTCTTGCCGACGCCGCTGTCGCCGAGGATAAGGATACCCTCGCCGTATACCTCGACGAGAACGCCGTGGCGGGTGATCTGCGGGGCGAGCCGCACGTTTAGGAACGCGATGAGCGCCGCCATGAACGTGCTCGTGTTTTCGTCCGTCGTGAGGATCGGCACGCCGAAATACTCCGCGAGGTCGAGCATGACCTCGTCGGGCCTTCTCGCGTGAGTGAATATGATCGCGACGGGCGAACGTTTCAGAAAAGCGAGGAGCTTTTCTCTTTTTTCTTCGGGATCGAGCGAATCGAGATAGCACGATTCCGCGCTCCCGATGATCTGGATCCTCTTGGGATCGAAATGCTCGTAAAAGCCGGTGAGCGCGAGCCCCGGCCTCTGTATCTCCTTCGTTCCGACGGTCACCTCGTCAGGCGAATCGGGCATGACGACTTCCGTCAGTTTCATCTCGTCGATTATCTTGCGGAGGGTCACTCTCGCAGTGATATCTTCCATTTTTCGGGTTCCTTTCATAAAAGATACCTGTTTTTTATATTGTACCATAAAGGGGGGCCCCAATTCAAGTGCGCGGTTTGCGGAATACCCGGCCTCCGCCCGCCGTATGTTGATTTTCCGCAGGCGGTTTTTCCGCAGGCGGAAAAACGTCAATAAGAAATAAAGAATAAAGATATAAAGAATTAAAGATATAAAGAAATAAAAAATGTTGAAACGCCCCCCGTTTTGTGCTATTATATATACGCCGTCTGAGGACGGCATGACAGAGTAGGCATTTGCGCGTCAAGTGCTCCCGGGACGGGGAGTTGTCCGGGAGACGAAAACGGTCGGCAGACCGTTGCGGTGCATCTGCCGCATCCCGCTGTAACATTTATCTGAGACGCTCTCATGGATGTTCAGGCGGAATATGATTCTGTTTCCATGGGAGGTGTTTTTTTTGAAACTCAAAAACAAACCGGTCGTTTACATCACCGTCGCGGCGCTTCTGATCGCGGCGGAGGTGGTGCTCAACCGCTTCGCTTCGATCAACACGATGGGGCTCAAGATCGGTTTTGCGTTCGTCCCGCCGACGCTCGCCGCGATCATGTTCGGACCCGGTATGAGCGCCGCCGTCTGGGGACTCTCCGACCTGCTCGGGGCGATCCTCTTTCCGATCGGTCCGTATCACCCCGGATTCACCGCCTGCGCGGCGCTGATGGGCGTGATCTCGGGATTCCTGCTCAACCCGGACTTCGCAGGCAAACTGCTGACGAGGAAAAAGGGCGGACCCGTCCCCCCGATCAGGAACCGAGTGCGGATATTCCCGAACGTCGCCGTCACCGTTCTGTTCAACTGCCTTATCCTCGGACTGACGGTCAACACGGTCTGGGTAAGTCAACTTTACGGGAGCCGCACCTGGTGGGGGTGGTTCCTTTACAGGCTCGGCGAATACGCGATACTCGTTCCCGTCGAGATGGTTCTGATACCGGTCCTTTTGAAACTCGGCGGCACTCTCAAAAAGAGGCTTCGCATCGCGGAGGTGAAAAGAAAAAATGACGCGTGACGAGGCGATAAAGTATATCCATTCGGTCAGCTGGCGCGGAAGCCGCCCGGGTCTCGAACGTATCCAAGAGCTGTGCCGCGCGCTCGGCGACCCGCAAAAAGATCTGCGCTTCATCCACGTCGCGGGAACGAACGGCAAGGGCTCCGTCTGCTCAATGCTTTCTTCCGTTCTGACGGCTGCGGGATACCGCACCGGTCTTTTCACGTCCCCCTTCGTCAGTTTCTTCGAGGAGCGGATAAAAGTCGACGGCGAGCCGATCCCCGGCGGCGCTCTCGGACGGGTGACGGAACGTGTGAGGTCGGCGGCGGAAAAGATGAGCGACCCTCCGACGGAATTTGAGATCCTCACCGCCGTCGGTTTCGAATATTTTGCAGAGACGCGCTGCGACGCCGTCGTCCTTGAAACGGGGCTCGGCGGACGGCTCGACTCGACGAACGTGATCGATCCGCCTACCCTCTCGGTCATAACCGGGATAGGCCTCGACCACACGGCGCTGCTCGGCGACACCGAGGAGAAGATCGCCGCGGAAAAAGCGGGTATTATAAAGACGGGATCGGCGGTCGTCGTCGGCCGCGTTTCGGACGAAGCGTTCGCGCCTGTTCTTTCCCGCGCGAAGGAAACCGGCTGTCCGCTCGTCAGAGCGGAGAACAGGCGGATCGCGTCGCCGCGCCTCACCCCTTTCGGGACTTCGTTTTCCGCCGAACCGTACGGAGAACTCGAGGTCAGTCTCGCGGGGATCCATCAGCTCGACAACGTATCGGTCGCGTTGACCGCCGCGGAAGTCCTGAACGGACGCGGATTCAGAATAAAGAACGAAGATATCAAAAACGGGCTCGCCTCCGCGCGCTGGAGCGCGCGGTTCGAGCCGCTCATGCGCGAACCGCTCGTCGTGTACGACGGGGCGCACAACCCGGACGGGATCCGCGCCCTGACGGAAAACGTCAGAATACTCCTCGGCGGGCGCGCCATCCTCGTATTCGGAGTTATGGCGGACAAGGATTTTGCCGAAATGATAAAGACGGTCGCCCCGGTCGCCGATCGGGTATTCACCGTGAAGCCTGATAATCCGAGGTCGCTCGATCCCGCGAAGTCCGCCTCTCTGTTCGAAGAATGCGGCGTCCCCGCCGAAACGTGCGGCACGGTCGCCGACGGGATCAGCCGTGCGATCGCCGCGGCTGAAAAAACGAAACTGCCCGTTCTCATTATGGGAACGCTCTATATGTACGCGGAGGCGGCACCCGCCGTCCTCCGGGAAAGGAAAACGGTATGAAAAGGATCGCGGGCGCGTTTCTGCTTCTCGCTCTGCTCTTCTCCCTCGCGTCGTGCCGCGCGCTCGGAGAGATGTCGCGGGCGATAGGTTTCGGAGATCCCGACTACTCCGACGAGAACGTGATCAGGGAAGTCCCCCTCGACGGCGAGATCGCCGCGGAGATCTCCTCTATGATAAAAATGCTCTCGATCGATTCGGTCAAGCTGCCCGAGTTCTCGAACACGAAAGACGCGATCACGCTCTGTCACGACAGTCTTCTGAACTATATGCTCTACACCGATTACGCCAAGTACGCAGGGAATCCCGACCTTCTCGCGGACGTGGACGAGGAGTATCCCGACCTCGCCGTGTCGCAGATAATTCCCGCGTCCGAATTCGAGTCGATGATGTACCGCTGTTTCGGCGGAACGGTCAAGATCTCACACGGAGACAGCAGAGCGTTCAAGTATCTTCCCCGCGTCGCGGCGTATATCCCGATCGGCCATCCTATAAGCGACGCTTACGACGTGACGCTGACGAAGATCGAGGAAACGCGGAACACCTACCGGGTATCGTTCGAGTGTTCCAACGGCAAGCGGACGATGAGATACTCCTCCACGCTCGTCAAGCGCGAGGACGGAACGTTCTACTTTGCGTCGGTGAAGTCGAAATAAAAAAATACCACGGCGGATTCCCGCCGTGGTATAAGCAGTAACTTTAATTATTCGTCTTCCTCTTCTTCTTCGTCATCCTCATCCTCATCGTCTTCTTCCTCCGCTTTGTCGCAGGAAGCGCAGTCCTCGGGAGAGCAGACGGGATCGTATTCGTCGAAATCGTCGAAGCAGTCCTCGTCGTCGCCTTCACACTCGACGGTGATCTTGAAATATTTCTTGAATACGTTGTAAAGTACGAGTGCGATCGTTCCGATCGTGACTATTGCGCCGACGACCACGAATAACGCTTTCAGACCGTCGGATACTTTCTTTTCATCGTTTTTGAACTTCATCATATAATAACCGCCTTTCAGAGATATCGTTCTCATTCCGTATAATAAGTATACCATAAAAAGCCCGTTTTGCAACATTCGGGACAAAATTTTTTCCGGGACAATGGATAAGGAGGTGCGCGAGTGGAAGAAAAACGCTTTCGCAAAAACGACGACGGATTCGTCTGCGCCGTCTGCGGCAGGGACGTGATGCCCCTGAGGTTCACGTCGCGCAATCATTGCCCGTTCTGCCTTTGCTCCGTCCACCTCGACGTCAATCCCGGCGACCGCGCCTCGGAGTGCGGCGGGATAATGGACGCCGTGAAGACGGAACCCGACCCTAAAAAAGGATTCGTAATTTACCATAAATGCAGAAAGTGCGGCGCGGTGAGAAAAAACCGCGCGGCGGTCGGCGACTGCGATCAGCCCGACGATAACGACCTTCTCATCGCCCTCACGGCCGGGGAGATCTGACTGTCAAACGACCCGACCCGGAGACCGTAGCTATGGAAGAGAAAAAAAGGATAACGTACGAACCGAATACCGGTACGCTCCGTTCCGCCCCAAACGGCGGGACGGGGTCCTTTTCCTTCGCTCCCGTAACGGTCGGCGTGGATATCGGCTCGACGACGGCCAAGATCGTCGCCGTGAGGGACGAAAAGATCGTATTCGAGCGGTATGAGCGGCACCTGTCCGCCGTAAGGCAGAAAACGGCGGAACTGCTGCGCGAGGCGCTCCGGGAACTCGGCGACGTGACGGTCCGCGCCGCGGTCTCGGGTTCCGCAGGTCTCGGCGTCGCCGAGGCGGCGGGGATCCCGTTCATTCAGGAAGTCGCCGCGACGACAGAACTCGTGAGGACGTACCATCCCGACACCGAGGCGGTCATAGAACTCGGCGGCGAGGACGCGAAGATCGTCTTTTTCGGGACCGGCGTCGACGAGAGGATGAACGGCACGTGCGCCGGAGGGACCGGCGCGTTCATCGATCAGATGGCGACGCTTCTCGACGTGACGGTCGGGGAACTCGACGCCCTCTCGCTCGACAGCGAAAAAATATATCCGATAGCGTCGCGATGCGGCGTTTTCGCCAAGACCGATATCCAGCCCCTCCTCAACCAGGGAGCGAAAAAAGAAGACGTCGCGGCGAGCATCTATCAGGCGGTCGTCAATCAGACGATCGCGGGGCTGGCGCAAGGGCGCAGGATCCGCGGAAAAGTCCTCTTTTTCGGCGGTCCGCTCTTTTTCTGCGAGGGGCTCCGCAAGCGTTTCCGCGAAACTCTCGGACTCTCGGAGGACGACGCCGTCTGTCCGCCGTACGCGCGCCATTCCGTCTCTCTCGGCGCGTCCCTTTTCGCAAGGGACCACGGGCTTGAAACAACCCTCTCCGATCTCTGCGAAAAGATCGAAAACTGCATAGTCAAGTCGTCAGGCGAGGCGTCTCTGCCTCCGCTTTTCGAGTCGGAGGACGATTATCGGGAATTCGCGGAGCGCCACGCGAGAGCGACCGTTGAGACGGAGGACCCCGCCTCATACTCGGGCCGAGCGTATCTCGGTATCGACTGCGGTTCGACGACGACCAAACTCGTTCTGCTCACCGAGAGCGGAAAGATCCTGTATTCGTACTATTCCTCGAACAGAGGCAACCCCGTCGAGGTCATAAAGGACCGGCTCGGACGGATCTACTCCCTCGCGGGGGATACGATCGAGATAGCGGGAAGCGCCGTCACGGGATACGGCGAGGACCTGATCAGAAACGCGTTCGGCGTCGATATCGGCGTCGTTGAGACAGCGGCACACTACACCGCCGCAAAAAGATTCATGCCCGACGTCGACTTCATCCTCGATATCGGCGGGCAGGATATAAAATGCTTCCGCATCAGAAACGGCGCGATCGACAGCATTATGCTCAACGAGGCGTGCTCGTCCGGATGCGGCTCGTTCATCGAAACGTTCGCCAGGTCGATGGGTTACACGGCGGAAGAGTTCGCGAAAGCGGGGCTGTTCGCCCGTTCTCCCGTCAATCTCGGAAGCAGATGCACCGTATTCATGAACTCGTCCGTCAAACAGGCGCAGAAGGACGGCGCGGGAGCCGACGATATTTCGGCGGGCCTCTCGATCAGCGTCGTCAAGAACGCGCTTTACAAAGTCATCAGGGCGACCGGCCCCGACGATCTCGGCGAGCGCGTCGTCGTCCAGGGCGGAACGCTGCTCAACGACGCTGTTCTTCGCGCGCTCGAGCGCGAACTCGGACGGCGCGTCGTCCGTCCCGCGGTCGCGGGTCTTATGGGCGCGTACGGCGCGGCGCTGAAAGCGATGAGCCACAAGGGCCCGACGGGTCTGATCCCGTGGGAAGCGCTCGAAAACTTCACGCACAAATCGAAGAGCACGATCTGCCGCGGCTGCACGAACAACTGCCACCTCACCGTCAACACTTTCTCGGGGGGCGGGCGTTTCATCTCCGGGAACCGCTGCGAGCGCGGACTCGGACGCGATCCGGGCGACGCGGGTCTTCACAACCTCTACGATTTCAAGAGAAAATATCTGACGTCCCTTCCCTCAAAGCCCGGAACGAGAGGCACGGTCGGCATCCCGCTCTCGCTCGGAATGTACGAGCTTCTGCCGCTCTGGCACGAGATCTTCTCGTCGCTCGGGTACGAGGTCACCGTCTCCGGGATGTCGACGAGAGCAACGTACGAGAAGGGACAGTTCACGATCCCGTCCGACACCGCGTGCTATCCCGCGAAGATCATGCACGGTCACGTTGAGGAACTCGTCGAACGAGGCGTCGATCTGATCTTCTACCCGTGCATCACGTACAACGTCGACGAAAAAGTCACCGAAAATCACTTCAACTGCCCCGTCGTGGCGTACTATTCGGAACTGCTCGCGGGCAACCTTGAGGACACGGGAAGATCGCGCTTTTTCTTCCCTTACCTGAACATAAACAAAAAAACACAACTCGAAAAGGAACTCTTCGCCGCGCTCGGCGGCAGGGACGCCGGATTTACGGGGGCGGCGATCCGCCGCGCCGTCAGGGCGGGCTTCGCCGCTCAGGAAAAATACTACGCGGCGGTTCGCCGCGAGGGCGAGGCGGCGCTGCGCTTCGCCCGTGAGAACGGCAAGAGGATCATGATCCTCGCCGGACGCCCGTACCACGTCGACGAGGAGATCTGCCACGGAATCGACAGGCTCGCGCTCTCGCTCGGGTTCGTCGTCGTCAGCGAGGACAGCGTCGCGCATCTTGCCGAGCAGCCCCCGGTCAGGGTCCTCAACCAGTGGACGTATCACGGCAGACTATACCGCGCCGCGCGGTACGCCGCCGAGCACGACGACACGGAGCTCGTCCAGCTCGTCTCGTTCGGCTGCGGTGTCGACGCGATCACGACGGACGAGGTCAGACGGATACTCGAGGACGGCGGCAAATACTGCACTCAGATAAAGATAGACGAGATAACGAATCTCGGCGCGGTGAAGATAAGACTGCGCTCGCTCCTCGCCGCGATCGAGGAAAAAGAAGCGGCGCGGGAGTAAGACCCGACAATAACCGACGAAAGGAGGGAGAGCCGTGAAAGCGAAAAAAGAATATATCAGATATACCGAAGATATGAAAAAAGACTACACCGTCTTCATTCCGAACATGCTTCCCATCCATTTCAAACTCATCGCCCGGGTAATGAACAACTACGGCGTCAGGGCTCAGGTCCTCACGACGTCGGGCCCGAAAATAGGCGAGACCGGACTCAGGTACGTCCACAACGACACGTGCTATCCGGCTATCCTCGTCATCGGGCAGTTCATCGACGCGCTCGAAAGCGGAAAATACGACCCGCACAAGGTTGCCCTGATGCTCTTTCAGACGGGCGGCGGATGCCGCGCGTCGAACTACATATCCCTTCTCCGCAAGGCGCTCGAGCGCGCGGGATACGGTTACGTCCCCGTGATCTCATTCTCCCTCGCGGGGATCGAACGTCACCCCGGTTTCCGGCTTTCGCTTCCGATGCTGCACAGGATGCTCTACGCGGTCACGTACGGAGACCTTCTCATGACGCTCGTCAACCAAACGAAACCGTACGAGAACGAACCGGGCACGGCGGAGCGCAAAGCGGAAGAATGGACTCGCCGTCTGACCGACGAGATGGCGAACAACAGAATAAAATACCGCAAAGTCAAGGAGAACTACCGCGCGATCGTCCGCGATTTCGCGTCGATCCCGAAGACGAAGACCGAAAAGGTCAAGGTCGGCGTCGTCGGCGAGATCTTCGTAAAGTATTCGCCGCTCGGGAACAACGATCTTGAATCTTTCCTCGTTTCCGAGGGAGCGGAGGTCGTCGTACCCGGCTTGCTCGATTTCTGTATGTACTGCGTCTACAACGGGATCGTCGACCACGAGTTTTACGGCAGAGGCCCGCTTCGCTGGCGGCTGAACCGGCTCGCGTATAAATTCCTTCTGAAAAAGCAGCGGGACGTCATAGAGATAATAAAAGAGAGCGGGCAATTCCGCCCATACACTCCGTTCGACCGCACGGTTTCCCTCTCCGAGGGGTATATAAGCCACGGCGTCAAGATGGGCGAGGGGTGGCTGCTGACAGCGGAGATGATCGAACTTTACGAATCGGGCGCGTCGAACATCGTCTGCACCCAGCCGTTCGGCTGTCTGCCGAATCACATCTGCGGCAAGGGAATGATGAAGCCGATCAAAAAGAAAAACGCGTCGATCAACATAATCGCGATCGACTACGACACCGGCGCTTCCGTCGTAAACCAGCAGAACCGCATCAAACTGATGCTTGCCGCCGCAAAAAGAGAGGCGGGCGGAGAGCCCGCAGCTGCGGCGGGACCCGAAAAAGCCGCCGTTAAGTAAGCCCCTCACCCGCGCGAAAAGGCCTGTTCTTCGGCCGCCGAAAAAAGGAAACCGATCCAAAATGCAGAGGGTGCGTCCCCCGTCGGAATTGTTGACTTTTCGTTCATTATATGTTAAACTGACGGGGAACGGAAATTTGTCGTTTCCCGCCCGATTTCCGAAGATTGACGGGAAAATATCACATAATCTGAAAAGCGGAAACAGGATATGGAAAAAGAAGTAAAAAGGAACAGTTTCTATTGGAAAGCAGTGATAATGCGCATCCTGAAGATAATCCATTTCTCCGGGTCCGTCGCTCTTTTCGTCACTTGCTGGATGATGTTTTATCATCTGAGTTCGAGTACCGACGTCCAGATCCGGTTCTCGATCCTGATGTGCGGTTTCTACGCCGTCGTGCTCGCGTTTTTGTTTCGCGTGTTCCACGCGTATACCGTCGGTCTTTGCAGAAAGGTCGAGATCGTGTATTCCCTTTCCCTGTCCGAACTTCTGGCGGCGGGGATCATCTACGTTCTGTCCTGCCTCGCATGGCTCAGATTCGTGAATCCTCTTCCTCTTCTCTCCCTGCTGCCGATGCAGGTGCTCTTCAACATCATCTGGACCGCGATCGCGAACAGAGTATTTTTCGCAATGAACCGCGCGAAGAAATCGGTCGTGATCTACAGGGTCGAAAAAGACCTCCGCAGGATCGCGGAGGTAAAAAAGCACGCCAAAAGATTTGAGATCGTCAAATACATAGAAGCCTCGGGCGGCGATATCGGGAATCTTCTCGGACAGATCGGAAAGCCCGAAGCGATCTTTGTCGTCGGCGTTCCCTCGACGGTCTGCAACGCGCTGACGAAATACTGCGTTGACAACGGGATCGAGGGCTACTTTGCCCCTCATATAGGCGACATAATCATGATGGGCTCCAAGAGCATCCCGCAGTTCCACGTACCGATCGTCTCGGTCGAAAGAAAACATATCATGCCCGAGTACCTTTTCCTGAAAAGGTTCTTCGATCTGATCCTCTCCGCGATCGGCATCGTCGTTCTGAGTCCCGTTCTGCTTATCTGCGCGCTTGCGGTCAAGATCTACGACGGCGGCCCCGTGATCTACAAGCAGACAAGACTTACCAAGGACGGAAAAACGTTCAAACTCCTGAAATTCCGCAGTATGAGGACGGACGCCGAGAAAGACGGCGTCGCAAGGCTCTCCAGCGGCGACAAAGACGACCGCATCACCCCCGTCGGGAGGATCCTGCGCAAAGTCCGTCTGGATGAGACGCCTCAGCTGTTCAACATATTTGCCGGCCAGATGTCCATCGTCGGACCGAGACCGGAAAGGCCCGAGATCGCGAAGCAGTACGAAGAACTCACCCCTGCTTTCTCGCTCCGTCTTCAGGTCAAAGCGGGCCTTACGGGATACGCCCAGATATACGGAAAATACAACAGCCAGCCGTACGACAAACTCGAGATGGATCTGCTGTACATAAACAATATGTCGTTCTTCGAGGATCTCAAACTGATATTTGCGACCGTTAAGATCCTCTTCATTTCCGAAAGCACGGAAGGCGTCGAATCGGGACAGACGACGGCGATGGATTCGGATAACGGCACGGAATCCAAAGAGAAAGAACCCGAGACGGTCAAATAAAAACGGATCAGGCGAGACCGCCGATCCGTCCCCGCCCGGGAGCGCGCGTGTCCGCGCGGCTTTCGGATGATCACGAATGCAGGAAACGTCAAGATCGAAAAGTTAGGATGGGTATTGCCGATGCCGAAAATACTCTACGTCGCGACCGTAGTCAAAAACCACATCCTTCAATTCCACGTTCCCTACTTGAGGATGTTAAAAGAAATGGGCTGGGAGACCGCCGTCGCCGCAAGGAATGATTTCGACGAGCCGTCCGACTGCGCGATCCCGTACTGCGACGCCTTTTATGACGTACCGTTCGAGCGCAACCCGTTCAAACCCGGAAACGTCAGGGCGTATAAACAGCTGAAAAAAATCATTGACGAAGGCGGCTACGACGTAATCCACTGTCACACCCCGGTCGGCGCCATGCTCACGCGGCTGGCTGCGAAAAAAGCCAGAAAAAACGGATCGAAAGTATTCTATACCGCCCACGGTTTTCACTTCTACAGAGGCGCGTCGCCCGTCAACTGGCTTCTGTACTATCCTGCCGAACGCATCCTGGCGCGGAAAACGGACGTTCTCATCACAATATCGACCGAGGACTATAAACGGGCGCAGGCTTTCAAGGCGGGAGCGGTTAAGTACGTCCCCGGCGTAGGCGTGGATCTGAACAAATTCAGAAAAGGCGATCCCGAAAGGGCGGCCTGTCTGCGGGCCGAGCTCGGTATTCCGGCGGATGCGACCGTTTTTCTCTCGGTCGGCGAGGTAAACGCCAACAAGAATCACAAAGCGGTCATACGGACTCTCCCCTCTTTCCCTGACGCCCGGTACGTTCTTTGCGGACGCGGACCGCTGATCGAAGAGCACAAAAAACTCGCCGAGAGCCTCGGCGTGAGCGAACGCGTGATCATGACCGGATACAGAACGGACGTAGTCGACTTTTACGGTATGGCCGATATATTCGTCTTTCCGTCTTTCCGCGAAGGTCTTCCGGTCGCTCTTATGGAGGCGATGGCCGTCGGACTGATCTGCGTCGCTTCCCGCAACCGCGGGACCGACGATCTGCTTCGGGACAGCAAGCTGCTGTTCGATCCCGGCGATCCGAAAGATCTGGCGGATAAGTTGAGACTGGCGTTAAGTTCGGACTGTACGGATGAGATCCGGAGGAATTCCGAACGACTTAAGAACTTTGACCTCAATAACACTTTAGGACTTGTAAAAGAACTGTATCTGGAAGCGGTCAAATAACGAAAAAACGTGTACGTAAATAAAACCGGGGTTCAACCCCGGTTTTTTATTTTGTCTTCGATCATCCCGAGCGCCGCGGCGACGGTCAGCGTCCGTATTCCGGCCCTCCCCGCCGCTTCGCCGAACCGCTCCGTCTTCGTGAGTACCCCGTCCGACGACGAGATACCGAAACAGACCGTTCCGACCGGCTTGTCCGGCGTACCGCCTCCCGGCCCCGCGATTCCCGTGACGGAGACCGCTATATCGCACCCGAGCGCGCTGCGCGCGCCTTCGGCCATCTCGCCCGCGCACTCCTCCGACACCGCTCCGCGCTCCCGGAGCGTTTTTTCACTCACTCCGAGAAGCTTCATCTTCACGTCGTTGGAGTATGAAACGATCCCGCCGGTGAGCACGTCGGAAGAGCCGGGAATATCGGCTATCCTCGCCGAGATCATCCCCGCCGTACAGCTCTCGGCCGTTCCGACCGTGAGTTTCATCTCCCGGAGCGCCGAGAGAAGGTCCGCGACCCTCTCGTCATTCCACGGTATTATCTTTTCAGCCATTTCGTTCACCTACAGATACGGCGCGGACGTCCGTCCGCGCCGAAAAAATCAGAATCCGAGTTTTTTGAGCCAGATCGCCGAGAGTTCTCCCCACTTCTCAAGACCGGGCATACCCGTGGCGAGGCCGAGGCCGTGATCGCCGTCCATGAACATATGGAGTTCGTACGGGATCTTCTTCTCGGCGAGCGCCTGCGCCATAAGAAGCGAGTTCTCCTGCGGGACCGCGCTGTCCTCCGTCGTGTGGAACATGAATATCGGAGGGGTATCCTCCGTCACGTTCAGATAACCGGTGAGGCGGCGGGTCAGTTCTTCTCTGTCGGGACGGTCGCCCATCATGACGTCTCTCGTTCCGTCGTGCGTCCACGGTTCGAGCATCGAGATGACTGCGTAGCAGAGAATGCCTGCGTCCGGACGGCACGAGACCCGGTCGATCTCGTCCCCGCTCTCAAGGCCTCTGTCGTAAACGGTCGACGCGCACGACGCGAGGTGACCGCCCGCGGAAAATCCGAGAACGGCTATCTTGTCCGGGTCGATCAGCAGCTCGTCCGCGTGATACCTGACCCAGCGGACGGCTCTCTGCGCGTCCATGAGGATCGCTGGATACTGGTACGGCGTGATGCGGTAGTTGAGAACGAAGGATCTGATGCCGAAACTGTTGAACATACGGGAGATCGGTTCGCCCTCGTAATCAGTCAGGGAACCGTACCCGCCGCCCGGGAATACGATGACGCAGCCGGTCTTTTCGCGGTCGGGGCAAGCGCTGCCACCGAGGTCGGTGTAGTGGACGAGCGACGGCTCGTCCAGCCCTTTCGCGGGATCGTAATACGGCGTGCCGCCCTCCCAGAGTTTCGTCTTTTTATTCATTATCCGTCCCTCAGAAATATACTCTGTCGCCGCCCTTGGCGTCGGACTCGAACGCCTTGAGGATGACCTTGAGGTCGACCCTCATCTGGTCGTGAGTGACGAACTGTCCCTCGACGCCGTCGATGGCGCGGACGATATTGCGGTAATAGTCGTGAACGTCGGACGCGGGTCTTTCGATCTCGTACTCGTCCATCGTGATCGAGTCGCGCGGAGCCATCGTTTTGGTGATGCCCGCAGCCGTCTCGACAGGGAGAACGTCGGACTCGTGCCACGCCTTGCATTTCGCAACGCGGGCTTTCTCGCGCCAGTCGGTGATCATCGCGGTACCCCCGCGTCCTCTCATATAGAAGCGCGGCATGGCGATGAAGTTGTACGTTTCGACTTCGATATACGCTTTTTTGCCCGATTTGAGGTCGATATAGAGTTTGAAGCCGTCGTCGACTTCGTCGTTGGTGATATGGTCGCAGGTGCAGCGGACGGATTCAACGTCGAAACCGAGGACCATGAGCGCCTGGTCGATGAGGTGGATGCCCCAGTCGTAGAGCATACCGCCGCCGTACGCCTTTTCGCTTCTCCAGTCGGAGGGGATGCCGCGGCTCCCGTGGATACGGGATTCAAGGTCGATGATCTCGCCGATCTCGCCGCTGTCGTGGATCTTCTTCATCGCGAGATAGTCGACGTCGAAGCGCCTGTTCTGGTGAACGGTAAAGATGCGGTCCGCCTTTTTCGAGGCGGCGATCATCCGCTCCAGACTCTCGAGGGAGAGCGTGACCGGTTTTTCCGAAATTGTATTTTTACCCGCCTCGAGCGAGGCGATAACGATCTCTTCGTGAACATCGTTCGGGGTAGCCACGGTGACGAGTTCGATCTCCGGATCGGCGAGGAGCTCTTCACGGGACGAATACGCCCTGATGCCGCGGGACTCCGCGAGCGCGCGCTTTTCTTCTTTGATGTCGTAGATCCCGGCAAGGGTCACGACGTCGCTTTTGAGGATGTGATCGACGTGCCAGCCTCCCATTCCTCCGTAGCCGATAACGGCGGCTTTCTTTTTCATTTGAACCTACCTTCCCGCGCTTCCCCGCCTCGAAACAAGGGGAGGAAAACGCCTTTCGACGAACTTAAAGGGGTGTCTGAGTTCTCCTAAAAGGCAATTGTCGAAAGAGCAAGAATGTTACCTATAGCATTTTATCGTATAGGGGAAGAAATGTCAATAGCAAAAACGCTTTTCGGTCTTTTTTTCTGCGGTTTTCCGCGCTTGCGGCGAGGACCGGTGCGCCGCTTCGTCCTTTTATATTTTTCCACTTGACAAACGGCTCCCGGTGGTGTATACTATCGTGTACAAAAGAATATTTTTGTGAATTCGGAGAAGTACTCAAGTTGGCCGAAGAGGCGCCCCTGCTAAGGGTGTAGGTCGGGTAACCGGCGCGAGAGTTCAAATCTCTCCTTCTCCGAAAAGGAAGGACGCATCCGCGTCCTTTTCCTTTTCGGAGAAGGAGCGATCGCGCCGGGCACCGGCGCGGGTGTTATCGCCTCCCCGCCGCCGGGGGCGGGCCGAGGGGAGGCGATAACGCTGCCGCGGTCGAAATCGCGCGCCGCTCCAAGGCGCCGATGCGATTTCGGGCACCGCAAAGGGGGTGCGTCTTCTCTTGCGATAACCGCTGTCTTCACCGGATAACCCCTTCAGGACGCGCATGCGTCCTTTTCCTTTTTCAGGGAAATCTTTGAAAATAATAATCATCTGTATTATTCAGTCGAGAAACGGCGTAATTGCTCAAAATCTTGAAAATAAAGGGGTAATATGATATAATATGCGTGCATTTGAAAAATAAGTATGATGCGTGTTAAGCAAGTACTGCGATACTTAATTTCTAGAACGTCAGTTGTTGACATCCTTTTCATTCAGCTGGAGGATCACTATGGCAAACACTTGGAAACTAGAGTCTTTTAAGCCTGCCCAAATCAAACAAAACATGGATACCGGAGTGTTCAAGGTTCCTAGATATCAAAGAGGGATAGTGTGGTCTGAAACTCAAAAAGCGGACTTAATTGACACAATAAAAAAGGGGTTGCCGTTCGGTTCTCTTTTGTTGTATAAAGAACCTTCTGGAAAATATCAAATCATTGACGGCCTTCAAAGGGTTACAACCGTTTTTGGCTTTGTTGAAAACCCAGCACAGTTTTTTAATGATGATGATATAGACAATACTGTAATTCCTGAGATAGTGAGAAAAATAAATGTCGCTGGATCCCAGACAATTATTGCAGAGAAGGTCAATTCATCTCTAATTGATTGGGTTAAGCATTGCCATACACTTGATGCCGTTATTGGCATGCAGTTTTACGAATTTGGAGAAATAATTGCCAAAGAGTTCCCAACCTGTCTTGGCAAAGAAGGGGAAATAGGGCGTCTAATTCAGCCAATGCTAAAAGCATTTCAACAGACTTGTTATACTATCAATGACATCAATATTCCAGCTATTGTTATTGAGGGTGATCCAGATCTGTTGCCTGTTCTTTTTGAGCGCATAAACTCTAAAGGAACTCAATTATCAAAATACCAAATCTATGCTGCTTCATGGAACACAGATGAATATTGTATCTCTGACAACCTCGTTAAAATTGTTATTGCGAATCGCGATCGATACGATAGCATGCTTGGCGGAATGACGAACATTGATGATTATGATTCCGTGGCATTTCTAAATGAAAAAGTGTTGAATACATACGAAATCGCCTTCGGTTTCGGGAAAATGCTATGTGATAGTTATCCTCATCTTTTTGGCACAGCGAAAGAACAGACACAGGTTGATAGTGTAGGATTCACGCTTATAAATATCTGTCTCGGACTAAAAAACAAAGACGCTCATAAAATGAGCAGTAAGCTTAAGGAGTTGATTGGCAACTCAAATATAAACATTTTTCTCACCAAAATCATCGAGTGCGTAAAGTTTGTAGATGGTCGTATAGGAAAGTACAATACTTTTAAGTCAAATTCACGACCTGATTCAGGTAAAAATCCCCTGCATACAGAGTTTCAGATATGTTCTTTAATTGCTTCAGTATTTCTTATGAAATATGCAGATATCACATTAGATTCAAAAGAAAATATTGTTGAATATAAAATCCATTTAGACTATATAAATAATGATAAATGGTCCAAAAGTACTGAAGCTGCCTTCAAGAAAAATGCGCCGAAAATATACATTATGGAGATCTTGCAAAGAAGATGGTCAGGAACTGGCGATAAAAAAATGGACCAAGTTCTCATAACTCCTAACTATTATACTAGGGACGTCACACGTTTCGAGTTCTCAAACAACCTCGACAACTGGTTTGCGAACTTGAATAATGAAAGGTCGGAAATTGGAAAAGTTGCTGCGGCAAAGGAACCAGAACTTTTGATGCTTGCACTGGTATACTTAATGAACAACTTTTCCGCCTTGAATCATCTAGATGATTCAAAATTTGATATAGAACATCTTGCAACCAAACAGTTGATGAAAGAGAAACTAATCAGTAAATATAACGGAGATCTTAGGTTGCCTATAAGTTCATTTGGCAATCTTTGCCTTTTACCAGAATATGACAATCGTAGTAAAGGAAAGAAAACAATATATCAGGATGCTGAATATTTGAAAAAAACCAAAAAGACTATTTCATACATAGAAGATAACTACAGTTTCACAAAAAAAGAAGATTTGGACTGGCTTAGTGATAAACAATTATCAGCTGATGAGTTCAAAGAAGCGTATTTCAATTTTATTCAAAATAGATTCGATTATATGAAAAATATTATTTTAGACCATTTTGATAGAATCTAGTTGAATGGTGACTAATTCAAAGACTGTCTCTGATATGCAAAGAACAATCTTTATGCTAAAGAAGGACGCGAATGCGTCCTTTTCCTTTTCGGAGAAGGAGAGATCGCGCCGGGAACCGGCGGGGGCGGGCTCGCCGAGCGCCGCCGGTGGCGGATGAAGCGAGGCGAGACCGGGGCAGCGGTCGAAATCGCGGCGCCGCTCCAAGGCGCCGATGCGATTTCGGGCACCGCAACCCGGGGAGACTCTTACAGCTTTCGCTGTCTTCATCAGATAACTAAAGCACGCTACAGGCGTGCTTTCCCTTTGGCTGGAGAGATTTGAACTCCCCCCCCTTGAAAAACCTGATCATATTTGCTATATTTATCCCAACGAAATCATCCCACCGGAGGTCCCCATGTCCCCATCCCTTCGCCTTTATATCCCCCGTCCGGAGGACGGCGCGTTTTATATCAAAATGATGACCGATCCCGCCACTATGGCGTACAACGCGCCGTGGTTCCCGCCCGACGGGTGCATCCCGGACCCGGAGTCCGAATGGGACGATCTGATCTCGGGGTGGATCGGCCGCGAGCCAGAGCGTTTCTACGCCTATCTTCAACGCATATCCGACGGCGCTTTCGTCGGCGACGTCAACTACCACAAAAAAGCCGAAGGCAGATACGACATGGGCATCGTCGTGTACGCTCCCGAGCGCGGAAAAGGATACGCCAAAGAGGGGCTCCGCCTGCTCGCGGACCGCGCGTTCGGGATCGACGGCATACCCCGCCTCAGCAACGACTTTGAGACGACGCGCGGCGCCGCGTATCACGTCCACAAAGCGGTCGGCTTCCGCGAGGTCGGAATATCCGACGGGATCGTTCACCTCGAACTCACGCGGGAGGAATACCTCCGTTCGCTCGCAGACTGAACCCAAAATAAGCAAAAAAAGAACGCCCCGTTCGGGGCGTTCTTTTACCATATAAGAACCATCAAAAGAATAATCAGTCCGAGGCCGAGGCCGAACGCCAAAGCGATCAGAAGCGCCGCTCCGAGCGCGCCGCCTATAAACCAGCGCTTCTCTTCGCGCGTCATATCGACGCCGCTTCTTTCCGGCTTTCCGCCGAGCTCGTCCGTGATCTCCCGGCGGCGTTTTCTGTCGCCGCGAAGACCGATGACCGACCCAAGGAACGACGCGTGTCCCTCGATGCCGCTCATATCGGCGACGGTGCGTCCGTCGTCCTCGACAACTTCTTTTTCCTTTTCAGTGATCTCATTTTCGGCGCTCTCCATGCGGAGGGCGTCTTCGTTTTTATCACTCATCGCTCTTCGCCGCCTCTTCGGTCGCCGCCGGCTTTTCTTCGTGCACGACTTCCTTTTCGTTGTCGTACAGATGGCAGACGACAAAGTGGCCGGGTTCGATCTCCTTCTGAACGGGCGCTTCCGTCTTGCAGCATTCCATGCAGTTCGCACAGCGGGTGTGGAACTTGCACCCCGCAGGCGGATTCGCCGGAGACGGGATCGATCCCTCAAGAACGATGCGGTTCATCTTGTAAGTCGGATCCGGCACCGGGATAGCCGAGAACAAAGCCTTGGTGTACGGGTGCAGCGGATTCTTGAATATGTCCTCGGTAGAGCCGTACTCGACGAGGTTTCCGAGGTACATGACGCCGACCGCGTCGGAGATGTGCTCGACGACGGACAGGTCGTGGGAAATGAACAAAAAGGTGAGTTTGAACTGCTTCTGAAGATCGGCGAGCAGGTTGATTATCTGCGCCTGGATCGACACGTCGAGCGCCGAGACCGGCTCGTCGCAGACGACGAATTCGGGGTTGAGCGCAAGAGCGCGTGCGATGCAGATACGCTGTCTCTGACCGCCGGAAAACTCGTGCGGATATCTGTCCTTGTGGAACGGCTGAAGGCCGCACTTGTCCATGATATCGTCGATGTAGTCGTCGAATTCGTCGGGGGGGACGAGTTTATGCTCGCGCACCGCTTCGCCGATTATTTCGCCGACGGGAAGACGCGGCGAAAGAGATGAGAACGGATCCTGGAAGATGATCTGCATCTTCGTTCTCAGGTCGCGCATCTCCTTCGGGGTTTTGTCGAAGACCTCCTCGCCGTTGAAAAGCACCTGACCGGCGGTCTTGGTGGGGTAAAGACGGAGGATCGTTCTGCCGACCGTCGTCTTGCCGCATCCGGACTCTCCGACCAGACCCATCGTGGTACCGCGCTTGAGGTTGAACGTGACTCCGTCGACCGCGCGGACCCAACCGACGGTCTTGGAGATCATACCGCTCTTGATCGGGAAGTGCTTTTTCAGCGAGTTGACCATCAGGATATACTGAGGATCGTACTGAATGGGGGTGATGCCCCGGGATTCCGCTGCGCTGTGCTTATCCGCCATCGTCATTCACCCTCCTTCTTGTCGTAATACCTGTAGCAGGTGACCGAGTGAGTGGGCGAGATACTGACCTCGCACGGGTACTCCCCGTCGCATCCGTCGACGCACATCTCGCAGCGGTCCTTGAAATAGCAGTAGTTGGGCATGTTGACCGGGTTCGGCACCTTTCCGGGGATCGAATAAAGCTTATCGACCTTCTTGCCGACGACCGGTTTGGACGCCATCAGTCCGATCGTGTACGGATGACACGGATTTGCGAAGATCTCCTCCGCCGTTCCCCTCTCGACGATGCGGCCCGCGTACATAACGACGACGTAATCCGCCATCTCGGCGATAACGCCGAGGTCGTGGGTGATGAGCATGATGGAAGAGTTGATGTTGTCCTTCAGCCTGCGGAGCAGATCGAGGATCTGCGCCTGGATCGTAACGTCGAGAGCCGTCGTGGGCTCGTCGGCGATGATGAGCTTGGGGTTGCACGCGAGCGCCATCGCGATCATAACTCTCTGACGCATACCGCCGGAAAGCTCGTGCGGGAACATCTTATAGACGCCCTCGGAGTTCGCGATACCGACCATCTCGAGAAGTTCGATCGTGCGGGCTTTGATCTGCTCTGCGTTCAGCTTGTGACCCTCGTGAAGCTCGAGGACCTCGTCGACCTGCGCGCCGATACGGAACACCGGATTGAGGCTCGTCATCGGCTCCTGGAAGATCATAGAGATATAGTTGCCTCTGATCTGCTGCATCTTCTGCTGAGGAGTTCTGACGATATCGTACGCTTTGTCTCCGAGATTAAGACGGATCTCGCCTTCGACGATCTGACCCTGCGGACGCTGCAGAAGCTGCATGATCGAGAGCGACGTAACGCTCTTTCCGCATCCGGATTCACCGACGATACCGATCGTTTTGCCCTGCGGGACGTCGAAGGAGATCCCGTCGACGGCGGCGACCGTACCCACGTCGGTAAAGAAACACGTCTTCAGATTTTCGATCTCAAGGGAATTGTTCGGATCCTTCATCTGAGTCAGGAAGGCCGATTCGGGTACGTTCTTTTTCTTGCGCTTCTTTTCGAGCGCGTTCGTTATCTTTTTATTGCTTCTCGATATTCTCCGCGATTCTTTCGCCGAGAGATATCCTTCCGATCTTTTCTTTGCCATCTTCTCCCCCTCCTTACCGCTTCATCTTCGGGTCAAAGGCGTCACGCAGACCGTCGCCGACGAGGTTGAACGCGAGGACGGTCACGAGGAGCAGAATACCCGCGGGGATCCAGAGGAACCAGTAGTTCGTAAGAACGGACTGGTCCGAGACGTCGCTGATGATATTACCCCATGAAGCAAACGGATACTTGACGCCGAGTCCGAGGAAGGAGAGCGTCGCCTCCGTGATGATCGTACCGCCGAGTCCCATCGTACAGGAGACGATCAGCTGAGGGATAACGTTCGGAACGAGGTGCTTGAAGATCCTGCGTCGGACGGAAAGTCCGGACGCTTCCGTGGCGGTCATGAACTCCTGCTCGCGCAGGGAGAGGATCTGACCGCGGACCAGACGCGCCATGCCGGGCCATCCGAGGAAGCCGAGAATGAGCATCAGGTAGACCATTCGGATCATCGGCGGGACCATATACTGGTCGAGCGCCGCGCCGAGAATGATCAGGATAGGCATCGACGGGACGCAGTAGAAGATGTCGACGATACGCATGATAAGGTTGTCGACCCATCCTCCGAAGTAGCCCGAGATACCGCCGAGAATAACGCCGATAACGGTCGAAATGATCTCAACGATGAAACCGATTATCAGGGATACGCGGCCGCCGTACATAAGGCGGGTGAGCATATCCATACCGTCTTTATCCGTGCCGAGCCAGTGCTCCCACGAAGGCGAGGACTTCGTATCGAGGACGCGCGTCGCGCGCTCCTGTTTGATGACCCAGCGGAGGTTGTCGGGATCGTACGTCAGTTCGTATTCCGATTCCTCACCGTCCGCGTCGGTGAACCTGAACGATTTTTCACCGCTCTCGAAACTTTCGATGAGCGCTTCTTTCCATTCCTTCGTCAGGAAAACGTCGGGATACCACGCCTGAACGATATATCTGCTGACGTATCCGATATTCTTTCCGGAGTCGTCGTAGATCATATCGTCCTCGTCGAGCGTGTAGGTCTTCCCCTCCGCTTCGAACGAGGTCTCGCCGTTCGTGTACGCTTTCAGCGCCGCGCGGCGGTACTCGTACGAGATCGAATCGTCCGATCCCGCGCCGGAGAGGATATCCTTGAAGGCGATACCGATCTCGTCGCCGCCCTTGATACGGACGGAGTAAAAATCGGTCCCCTCTTCGACGATCTCATAGCTGCCTTTGGTCGTCTTGAATTCGGTATTGCCCGCTTTGAGCGCGAGCGAAAGCTGCGCCTGAATAACGCCGCCGAACTGCTGTCCGGGAGCGGTGTCGTATCTCAGCTCGTTCGATTCCTTCGCGCTGGCGTACTCCTTCAGCATCATGTCGTCGCGGTAGAACTGCTGCGACTGCGTGTAAGGAGAGACGATGCCGCCGAGGAACGAGAACAGGAACATCGAAAGAAGGACGATAAGACCGACCATCGCGATCTTGTTGCGGAAAAATCTCTTTGCGACGAGCGCGCCGGGAGAGAGTACTTTTACGCGCCTGTCGTCGTTCAGACTGTACTTGTGTTCTCCGCCCTGATCCCCGCCGTCCGACGCGATCTTTTTCGCGTGATCCTGAGCCGCCCTTGCGGGGACGCTCTCGACGTGAGTTACGGGAACGTTGTCGAAAACGCTTGCGTTTTTCAGATTGTCCATGTTGTCCGGTCTGTTTTTATCCGCCATGTCTTCGCACCTCCCGTCAGGCGATCCTGACGCGCGGGTCGACCACGGCGTACAGGATATCCGCAATAAGGTTGCCGACCAGAGTCAGCACGGCAAGGAACGACAGATAGAACATGGAGAACGGAATGTCGCCCGAGACCATCGCCTGATACGAAACGTATCCGATGCCCTCGACGGAGAAGAGAGTCTCCGTGATGAGCGCTCCGGAGAAAAGACCCGGGAGCGACGCGCCGATAATGGTGACGAGCGGGATGAGCGTGTTGCGGAACGCGTGGTGATAAATGACCTTGCGCTCCGAGAGGCCCTTCGCTCTCGCTGTCCTTATGTAGTCGGAATTCATGACCTCGAGCATATTCGTCCTTGTGTAGCGCATCAGCGAACCGAAGCTGATGACCACGAGCGTGACGATAGGCAAGACGAGGTGGTGAGCCATATCGAGAAACTTCCCGAACGCGTCAAGCTGGGCGTAATTCCGCCCCACGGCGCCGATCGGGTCGAACCAGTTCAGTTTTATGGCGAACACGAGTTTCAAGAGCGACGCAAAGAAGAACGTCGGCAGCGATATGCCCGCCAAGGCGACCACCGATATCGTATAGTCCGTCTTCGAGTTCTGTTTCATCGCCGCGAGGATACCGAGAGGTATCGCGATGATGATCTCGAGGATCAGAGACACGAACCCCATGATAAACGAGATACCGATAACGGATTTGAACTTTTCAACGACGGGAACGGTGAACTTCCACGAGTCGCCGAAGTTGCCCGTTATCGCTTTGCCGAACCAGGTGAAGAATCCGGAGATTATCCCCCTGTCCATTCCGTACGTGGCTTTGAGCTGTTCCATCCACTCCTCGTACGATTTGGCGCCGGGCTGAGAGGATTTCTGCTGGGCGACCGCTTCAAGATACGAGGTCGGGAGGCAGCGCATCAGAATGTAAATGATGAGCGCCACGAAGAACAGTATCACAATTGAGATCAGCAATCTCTTCAGAATGTATTTTCTCACTGAAACTCCCTCCGCTGTGAGATTGAATTTACTTAATGGGTCAGTTGCCTAAAGATAAAACAAAAGAAACGCCGGGATTCCGCCGCTGTATCCTCATTCCCGCGGAATAGCCTGCGATTCATAAATCGGCTCCGCCGGAAACCTTCCGTTTCGTCGGAGCCGACTTATCAAGCGCAGGGTCGCCCCTGCCCCGGGACGCTTCGGGCGCCCCGGGGCAGCAGGTCGGTCGTTTTTAATTAGACGTTTACCCTATTATTTGAGCTCGAGGTTCTGGATCTCAGCCATCCAGCCGTAGAAAGTGGTGATATCCGGAGTTACGGTGTCCAGATTGACTCTCTCGGAGCTGAAGATGATGGCGTTCTGACGCTGATAGGTCGGGATCTCGACGGCCCAGTCGATGATGATGTCAAGAGCTTCCTTGTACATCAGCTTACGAGCGGCCTGGTCGGTCGTCTTACGAGCGTCAAGAATGATGGTGTTGAGGTCCTGATCGTCGATAGCATACTGATAGTTGGAACCGCCGGGATCGCGTTCGCCGTCGCCGGAGAAGTAGATCTGATACATATCCGGGTCAACGGTTGCGCCCCATGCAGCCGCCCAGATAGCGACGGACTGCGCACGGAGAGCGGTCCAGAGTTCGGAGGAGTCGGAGAGGTCTTTAATGTCGAGTTTGATTCCGATCTCTTCGAGAGCCTTCTGCGCCTCGGTGAAGATCTGGAATGCCGGGTGGTCGCCCACGCCGTCAGCGGGGATCCACGCCTGATACTCGAGAGCGGCGCCCTCGGGAGCAGCGGTGACCTTGCCGTCCTCGACGGTGTAGCCGGCTTTTTCGAAGAAGCCGAGAGCCGCGGTCTTGGCAGCTTCGTACTTCTCGTCAGCGGTCATCTCAGAGGTGTAGATGTCGTTTCCGTCAACGTCGACCGAGAACGCAACCTTGTAGCCGTCGTCGGTGGAACGAGGAGCAGCCCAGGAAGTGTTGGAGATCGGGTAGTTGATAACGGAAGCTCTGTCACCGTAGTAGGTGTCGATAGCGACGTCACGGTAGACGGAGAAGATGGTGCCGAACGCTTTACGGAGCGCCTTCGACGCATCGGAAGCGGGTTCGCCGCCGACGTTCATGACTTTCGCGCACATACCGATATAACCGTAACCGAGGTTATCAACGGTGTTGGTGGTGATCTTGTCGCCGACAAGCTCCTTGTTGGAGTTGTTGTCCTTGATGGTCTCGATCGTACCGGTCGAGAAGGACGGGTCGGTGATATCGATCGTGCCGGCGATAACGCCGCTGACCTTGTCGTCGTCCTTCATGCACTGCAGGAAGTTGACGTATTTGGTCTTCGGAGCGCCGAGATAGTAGTTCTCGTTAGCTTCGTAGTTGATAACGCCGTTTTCGAACTTGATGAACTTGTACGGACCTGCGCCCATCGGCTGGGTGGTCACGCTGCGGACGTGAGAGAGGTCGCCCTTCTCAAATCCGAACTTGTTGTTCTCATAGTCGTACTTGTCGGTCTCGCCGTAGTAGTGAAGCGGAGCGATGGAGACGCCGAGCTGATAGATAGCGGTAGCGTCGATCTCGGTCATCACAATACGGAGGTTGTAGTCGTCGACCTTCTGGATACCGGTGATGCTGTCAGCGGAATCGCCGGTCTTGACAGGGGTCTGGGTGTAGTCGGTGTAATCCGGGAACAGATCGTCCATGCCGAGGTTTGCAGCCTCGACGCCGACTGCTGCGACGATGTCGTTGCCGTAGGACTCGATGAGGACTGCGGCGAAATCGTCTACGGTGCCGCCTTCAGCGACTTCGAAGCCCCACGCGCCGGCAGCGGAAACGACGTCTTCAGCGTATCCGTTCTCAACGCAGAAGTCAACGATGTCCTGAGCGAGGCCCTTGAAGGCCGCGTCGGAAGCTTCCCAGAACTTGGTCTGAGTATCTTCTTCCCAGAGGTCGAAGTTGTCGTTGTCCGGGCCTGCAGCTACGAGCAGGTTGTAGAGGGAGTCGATACCCGCGCGGTAAGCGTCCATACCTTCGATCGGCTGAGCGAAGAGGGTGGAGCTGCCGTCGTACATCGGGTCGCAGAGGACGTACATCGTGAAGATGATGTCGTCCACGGTGAGCTTCTCACCGTCGGAGAATACGAGGTCGTCACGGAGTTTGAAATCGTAGTACACCGTACCGTCTTCGTTCTCGGTGATCGTAAGATCTGCCGGTCCGTAGTAGGTGTAATCGGTTCCGTTGTACTCCTTGGTCTCGCCTTCGATACCCTTGGTGATGATCGCGCCGGTACGGTCGGAGGTAAGCAGACCGAGCTGGGTCATGGCATACGCGTCCGCGTCGTACGCAGTCTCAGAGAAGAAGGGCGAGAATTTGCTGGAGAAGGGCGAATAACCCACGACGAGAGTTTTGTCCTCGCCTGCGGGGGTCGGTTCCGCGCCGGTCTCGGCGCCGGTTCCGGGCTCGTTACCGGGGGTCTTCTGGCAGGACGCGAAAACCGCGACGCACATCAGAACCGCGATAAGGAGAGCAAGGATCTTGGAAATGTTTTTCATAATTTCCTCCTAAAAAGAATATGAACTCATCGGGCTTCGCCCGGTTGTTCCGTTATTGGGGGTCCCTTCGGACCGGGACGCCTCTCAGTCGACGAGGCTTTTCTTCCCGACGGGGACCCACGACGACGTCTTCGCCGTGTGACCCGCGAGGAGCGCCGCGACGGCGCCGAGCACGCAGAAGAAATAGAAGAACACAGCGGGGAGGATCTTGCCCCCGACGCCGTAGATCGCAATATGGACCGTCATCCCGACGATGATCGCGGCCTCGAACGAAGCGAATACGATCGCGCGGACCGGAAGGGTCCGGACGTGGCGGTCGAACTTGTACTTCCTCATCGGGTATTCCGCGGTGAGGATGCCCGCTTCCGCCCACAGAAGAACGAGGAGCGCGACGAGAGAAAGAGCGTACGGAATGAGAACTATCGGGGAGTTATCCATGCCGGGCGCGGGGATCAGCCCCTGACCGGCCGCGGCTCCGACCGCCGCCGCAAGCGACAGCGCGATCCGTGTTATGAATCCCTTCCTCGACAGACCCGCATTTTCGTCGAGCGTGAAAACGTCGCCGCCGTACCGGTATTCTCCCGAGGGATCCCTGGTGAAATCATCAAGATATGCGCGGCGTTTCTTTCTTTCGGTTTTCTTCATACAATATATAGAAACCGGCGGAAACGGATAGGATCGGAAATCGGGTCCCGACGCCCGCCGTCCCGAGGGTATACGGGTACAATTTACCTGACAATTATATCACAAGCGTTAAGGATTTTCAAGTTTTTTGCATATTTTTTTCGAAGCACCGACTGTTTTTACGTTTAACGGACGGCCCTCGGACGTCGGACGTTTATTATTCCGGGGCGGTCAGCCGCGGCGGAAACGGACGAGTTTCGTCCTGTCTAGAACGAGCATAACGGCGGGGACGACGATGAGGAGCATGATGATCCCGGGGAACGCTTTGGCGAACGCGCCGGACCAGAACGCCGCCCACGAGAACGAGTTGCCGCCTATGCCGAGCAGGACGACCTCGGCGGCGCCCCACACGATCCTGCCGACGATCATTGCGGATATTATGCTGATATACACGACGCCTACGTTCTGCTTTTTGAAGCGGGAATAGACGAATCCGGCGACGAAAGCGTACGCCGCGAGTTCAAACGCCATGGCGACCGCGTTCGGATACAGCGGAGGCATCGTGAAAATGAGGCTCCTCATGATCGGCAGAACGAACGCCATCGGCGTCGCGTACTGCCAACCGCATATAAGGGCGCACAAAAAGACGGGCAGGTGCATCGGAAGGAGCATGCTGCCGATCTGGGGGATCTGCCCCGTGAGGAAAGGAAGAACGATACCGAGCGCGAGAAAAAACGCGGTGAGGACCCAGTTTCTGATCGTTTTGTTATTCATGATTTCCCCCGGTTTTAACATTAATTATTTAATAAACAGTTCCATATTCTCGGCTTTTCGTATCATCGCGTCACCCCGGCTCATTTCTCCGCCGGAGGGGAAACGTTCTTTTTCCGTCTGCCGATCAGTTTCACGATCCCGGACTCCGCGCACACGTAAAGGGTATCGATCACGGCGGAGATCGCGAGGGAGATCAGAGCGACGGTCAGGACGGCGATCGGCTCTGCGAGAAGGCGCTTCGGAACGCCCTCGAACCAACTCCTGAAATGAGGATAAAAGCGCATGTCGACGATCGCGGAAACGAGGAACGCCCCGTACGTCCAGCGCGACAGGAGCGAAAGCGCCTTTTTGATCCCGCCCGGCAGGCGGGTGAGGTCAAGCGACGTGATAAGCGCGAAGAACGGAACGGCGATCAGCGCGACGAGGATCGAGGCGTTCGTCATGAACTCGCCCCAGAAGAAGTTGCCGCCGCGGAAGCGCCAGAAGTTGTACGCGCCGCCGAACAGACCGAAGCCGAGCCATGCGAGCAGCAGCCATCTCTTTTTGATCTTCGGCGGGAACTCGCGCAGATACGAGCCGAGGAAGAAGTACGTCACGGGGTACATCGACGTGAAGAACGTCGGAAAGATCTTGGAATACTCGCGCGAGGAAACGGGCGACGCCCACCACGACGGGTCGGAAAGGTTGAACGTGTTGAGAACGCCGGGGATCGCGGTCAGGACGAGCATCGTGATGATAAGGACGGTCTTTTTCTTCCTCGTGTCAAGCGCGTGATACGCGGCGTTCAGGAACGGGATGAGAAGGAACAGACAGACGTACATCTCGACGTACCACGCGTAGTCGCTGCCCTCGAAGTGAATGATCTGCTTGACGTACGTCGCGAGGGTATTCGGGTACGCGTATAAGACGACCTTGCACGCGGTGCAGAAGACGCTGCACAGAACGTAGATCACGGAAATGCGGATCAGCCCTCTGTAATACGACCCGGAGAGCTTTTTGTTCGTCATGACCCACCCGGTCGCCATGAGGAAGAGCGCGACGCACGTGTTCCCGAACGCGAAAAGGACGTCGAGCGCGAACATCGCGCGGCCGGCGTGGATCTCGGTCCCGATCCCCGCCTGATGGGTGAAATGGACCGATACGACGAGGAAGAACGCCAATATTTTCAAAAGGTCGACGGACGGGTTGCGCACCGCGCCCGAACGTGTAAGACCGTCTTTCATTTCAACACTCCCGGAATATATGATTTCGGGGATAATTATACAGCATAAAGGCCGGGTTTGCAAGCAAGACGCTTTTGAAAAGCGCCGAAAAAAAGGTGTTGACAAAGAGAATCCGCCGTGATACAATATGTGAGTGTCCGGTGATGACCGGAGATATCGGACTGTGCTGGTGTGGCTCAATGGCAGAGCAGCTGATTTGTAATCAGCAGGTTGTTGGTTCGACTCCGATCACCAGCTCCAGGGGGAATTCCCGAGCGGCCAAAGGGGGCAGACTGTAAATCTGTTGTCACTGACTTCGGTGGTTCGAATCCACCTTCCCCCAGAAAAGACTCATCTTTTGTCTACCAAAAGATGAGTCTTTTCAACTAAATCCACCCTTACAGGGTGGGTGAAATCCACGCAAGCGTGGATGAAATCGCTTCGCGATGAAATCCGCCTCGACGGCGGACGGGTGGATTTAATTTCATCTGACGCAAAGCGGCAGATTTCATCCGAGGGCAAAGCCCGAGGATTTCACCGCGCCGTAGGCGCGATTTTATTAGCCGGAAAATGAGGTCCGCTCTCGGCGAGACGGTCGATCTCAGTTACGTGCGGCAGAACGAACGAGGAGAGGGATAACGCTGGGAAAATATCAACGACGTGCTGTATCTCACCGATATCAACCTTTCGACAGCGTCCGACTTCGGGATAAAGCTCCCGGCCGGCGCGACCGTCGTAGTCGAGGGCGACTGCCGCGTGGCGGCAAACAGATACACCGTCTCGTGCCTCGGTTCAGTAACGTTCAATGGAACGGGTAAACTCACCGTCACGGGCGGCGAGTGCGGGATGTATTTCTACAGTACGAACAGAGATCACAAGATCCTCTTTCTCGGCGGCGAGTACGCTGTGACAGGCGGCGAGACGGCGTAACGGAAGGCCCGTCCGATACGACTTTCTCACCCGAGGAGGCGTGTACGCGCGGTCAGGTCGTAACGTTCCTGTGGCGCGGCGGGCAAGCCTGAACCGCAGGCAGGGGAAAACCCGTTTGCCGACGTCGGGCAGGACGCGTTTTATTTCAAAGCCGTGACGTGGGCGGTCGAAAGCGAAGTTACGCTTGGAACATCGAAGACTGAGTCTTCGCCGGAGGAAGTCTGCACGAGAGGACAGACGGTCACGTTACTATACAGGGCAAAATGAATAAACAGGGAGACGCTGCGGCGTCTCCTTTTTTATGAATCAACTCCGTAACGTTTATACCTTTATAACAAACGGTTTATTGTTTGCGCCTCGCAATCTTATTGTGCTGGCAAATTATATAATTTTTATTTTTGATATATCAAGAAATATGTTGTTTTCTACAAAAAGATGTGTTATAATTAAAATGTCATATTATATTTATACGTTTTACCCCTTTATTGGCATTTGAAGCGTGGCTTCCGAAAGATGGCGGAATCGCCTGAATGGGTGTCGCGGAGGTGATAGTGACAAAACCGGGTCTAAACGAAAGAACACCCACGGGCGGACGCCTGAGAAAATTTTGATAAAGTCAGAAAAATGCATTTAAACTTTTTTAAACTAAAAGGAGAGTAAAAAATGAATCTGAGAAAAGTATTGTCATTCATAATCGTTCTTTGCATGTGTCTGCCGTTTATTCCGACGGCGGCGTTCGCAACGGGCGAAACTGTGATTGAAAATTATGACAGAGATGAGTTTACGGGTAATGACTCCACATATCCGGAAGGCGTTTCTGTTGACAACTACTGTGACGTCACTTTATCCGGTGGTACGTGGGGAGATATCTACGTACGCAGCGGATATTCTTTGACCATTGAGGGAACGTCCGCGTCTCCCGTTGTCATAAACGGCAAGATTTATTTCTCCGGCAATAAACTTACGATTAACGGCAACGTGACGGTCAGCCAGGGAATTGAGATCAGAGATTATTCCTCCTGGAGCGATTGCCGGGTCAGTATTTACGGAGGTACGTTCGGCGATCCCTCGGACAGCAGCATTTCTTCCGTTATTTGTTCCGGGGAGGAATGGTATTACAGTTATCAAAGAAAAATCCAAATATCCGGCGGAGTTTTTTACGGCGACATAGTAAAAGAAGAGAATTCACACTTCACTATCAAAGTCCTAGGCGGGACGTTCGGCACGGACATTGAGAATAACAACGACGTTGAATTCCTGAGCGTGGTGACTTTTGTTGACAACGGCGACGGAACTTATACCGTTCCGTTGCTTCCGGATATTTATCAGGATTCCAATGATCCCGACGTCTATCATATAATCACCACTGACGGTTTTGCTGATTTCAGGGACAGCGTAAACGCAGGGAATACTTATGAAGGTAAGACCGTTCTTCTCAATGATGATATTGAATTACCAGAAGACGTAGAATGGGTCCCGATCGGGGTGAAGGACGACTCGGTCAAGGTATTCAAGGGTACTTTTGACGGGCAGGATTACTGTATCTCCGGCATCAATATCACTGAAAGCGATCCTCAGTCGTATATCAAACGGTACCAAGCGTTGTTCGGATATACTCAGGGAGCAACGATCAGAAACTTAACGCTTGGAGGCGGAGGCAGGGCCTATGTTCAAGCACGGGAAGCAGCGGGCCTTGTTGCTTACATGGATGGCGGATTGATTGAGAATATCAGTAGTTATGCAGGGGTCAGCGGGAGTGAAATTGCGGGCGGTATTGTCGCCGAAACTGCTGGAAATTGTACGATCAGAAACTGCACCTCAAGTAATGTTCAAACAGTGTTGCGTTATTCAAACGGAATTTATATGGGAGGAATTGCGGGTGGTATCGTCGGCCTGGCGACCGGCGCCACCAAGGTTTTAGATTGCCAAGGCTACAGTATTAAAAATGGCGTCTACCTTGGCGGTATCGTTGGCAGTTTCATGAACGCAGAGACAGGCGCGGAGATCAGCAGATGTTCGGGTTATGATGTAAGTTGTTATATATCCGGCGCAGGTCTTGATGATGCTGTAGGTGGAATCCTCGGTTATTGCGGACCTGCAAACAACGGGACTACGCTTGTGGTTTCCAACAATAAAACCGAGTCTTATTCCGGTATTGTAGGATACACCCATGCAGGTGGTATTGTCGGCGTTGCGGATGCGCCTGTTTCAATTACTGATAACATCAATTACTGTAATGTCAGATGCATTTCCGACGGTGAAACTTATCCTGCAGGGATCGTATCTTACGCCGGAGCCGGCTGTTACGTTTCCGGAAACGTCAACAACTATGTAATAACGGATAACCAACAGAGGACGTTTGTCGGAGAAGCGGATCCGGGCGCGACGATCGAAGGAGATAACGTCGTGTATTTAACAATAGAAACAGTCCAGGAATTTAAGGATTTTGCCGACGCGGTAAATGCGGGAGAAACCTTTGAAATTCGCGACGTTTATCTTGAGGCTGATATTGATCTGAGCGAGCTGAACGGGCAGTGGACACCGATCGGTGAAGCGGGCAATCCCGACAAGGTGTTCAAAGGTGTTTTCTACGGACAAGGTCACACTGTCAGCGGTCTCAGTATCAACGATCCGAGCGCGAGATATCAGGCTTTGTTCGGATATGCTCAGGGCGCGAGAATAGAGTATTTGACCGTCGACGGCTCCGTCAGCGCTGCTGAAGCCGCGGGCGTTGTTGCCCAAATGGACGGCGGTTACATAGGAAATGTCACCAACAACGTTACGGTGACAGCTGCGAGCGTGGCGGGCGGTATCATCTGTTTGTCTGCCGGCGAGTTCACGATGTGGTACGGTTCAAACTACGGTTCAGTCACTGTCAGCGGTTCGGGCGGCGCGGGCGGAATTATCGGCGCTGCAAATGACTCAACCAGAGCAAACTATTCCGATAATTACGGCGACGTCACGGGTGCAAACAACGTCGGCGGAGGCATTGGTTATTTCGAAATTTCAGACGGTGACGGTTACGTATGGGGAATACATAATTACGGAAACGTTACGGCTACGTCTGAAGAACCGGGGACGTGTGCCGGAGGAATTCTAGGCGCCTACAGTGACGCAAGCGTAAACGCAACGATTACTTTCCGCGACTGCTATAACTACTCGGCCGTCAGCGGATATGATTATGCCGGCGGTATAGTGGGCATTGCCGGAGCCCCCGCTGAAATCACTGATAATGGCAACTATGGCACTATTACGTGCAACGCTTCTGCGGAGAGCGGCGTCGAATCATTCCCGTCCGGTATTGTCGCCAAAGTGGGTGTGGGAACGAAGGTTACTAACAACTGGAATGAAGGAGAACTTATATCCGCGCAGGACGGCAATACGTATCAGATTATCGGCGACGACGGAGGATGTTTCTCTGAAAACAATATATACTATATAAATATCAACTCTTTAGAGGATCTTGAGAATTTCCGAGACAGCGTCAACGCAGGTAACAGTTATTACGGTGTGGGCGTGAATCTGAACACGAACATCACGCTGACCGAACCGTGGATCCCAATAGGATACAGTGAGTTAACGGATTTCGGATCGGATCCGACCGCAGATCTCAGTGCGACGCCGTACTTCGCGGGCATGTTCTACGGCAACGGTTATACGATTTCCGGATTGAGCAACTACAGCGACTCGGCCGCGTACGATCCAGATAACGTAAACGGGGATAACGAGTACGTTTACGGTTTATTCGGCGTAGTCGGTAACGGTGCAAGTATCAGTTACCTGAGCTTGGACGGCGTAGATATCGATACGACAAAGACGCAGGGCAAGACGGGCAATTCTGTCGGCGCGCTTGTCGGTTACGCGTTCGGTGACTTCAGTATTTCCGGCATTAACGTTTCCGGCTCCGTCAAGGCTAACGACGCGGTAGGCGCGATCGTCGGCAGATGCGAGCAGGGCAACTTTACCGACGGTGTGTCTAGAGGCGTTTCAATATCCAGTTGTACCAGCGACGCGACCGTGACCGGAGGCGCAAACGCGGTCGGTACGACGAAGGCGGCGGGTCTGGTCGGGTATATCTCGGATAATAACAAGGGCAATTACGGTCTTACTTTCACTTATAACACGTTTACCGGAACGGTAAGCGGCGCGGCGTATAACGGACTGTTTGCAACGTTTGACGGGACAATGTTCGAGCCCAGCGGCGACGACGCGGTGCTGGTCTCGACCGGAGATCACGCTGGAAACAGTTATTTCGGGTATGAAAACAAGTATAAAGATTTCAATTCGTTATTTAAGTTCTCGGACGACAACGCGGTAGTTATTATGGATGCTGTTATTCAGCATTTCATGTATTACGGTTATGACTGGATGACTTGGTCGAATGTCTATTACGTTTATGACGCGCAAGGCCTTGCTGAATTCCGCGACAGCGTGAATGACGGAAACACTTACGCGGGTTATACGATCAAACTTCGCGATAACATTGACCTTTCCGAACTGAACGGGGCATGGACGCCTATCGGAACTCACGGATACAGAGAGAAAGACGCCGAAGGCAATCCCTGCACGTACTTTGCCGGAATATTTGACGGCGACGGTTATACCATCAGCGGTCTGACGGACGAAGGGTACGTCCCGGCGTATACGGACTCCAGCGGACGGTATGCGTACGGCCTGTTCGGCAGCACGTGCGGCGCTACAGTCAGGAACGTGACATTGACCGACGTCAGTATCAATGCGGCTAAAGGCGACTCTGTCGGCGCGCTCGTTGGATTCTCAGGAGGCGGTTTGACTGTTTCAAACTGCTCCGTCTCGGGATCGGTTGCCGGTCTTGACGCGGTAGGCGGTATTATCGGACGCGCGTACAATACTATTGACGGTGATCTGACTACGATTCAGGTCAACGACAATATAAACAACGCTGCGGTGAGCGTAACGACTACGGGTTCCGGTAAAGTCGCCGGCGTGATCGGTTACGTAACGTATTTCAGTTCCTGCAGTATTTACAATAACGTCAATAACGGCAACGTTACTATGAACGCAACAGGTTCCGGCAACTGCTTTGAAGCGGGCGTTGCGCTGTTCGGCGGCGATTTCAACGCCAACAGCACCGGGATTTATGATGATGAAGAATGGGGATATAATATCAACATTTCAGGCAACACCAACAACGGCACGATCACGGCTCCGGTCGGATTCGCGGGAACCGGAGGAAGCCGGCTCGGATTCGGCGGCGGGATCTCTCAGGTCGCGGGCTGCGCAGGCTCTACCGTATACGGTTGCGTTACGGTCTATGACAACTATGCTAACGGCAGTATCGTTTCTACGGTAACGCCCGGATGGCTTTTCGACGAGACGCCGATCGTGAATCTAGGTCAACAGTCTGCTGAACTCAGAGGAGGACTCTGGCATCTGTGGCTCGAAGCAAACGATTATTACGATTATGAAGGGGTGTACGGCAGACCTGCCAAGTTCTACAGAGACTATCCCTCTACGTACGACGGATGCAGCGTACAGTATGATTTCCTGTATCAGCTTGCCACGGCGAACGATGGGGATACGGTAACGCTTCACGGCGACATCACGGTGGACAGCAAGATCAACATCACAAAGAACGTGACGATCGATCTCGGCGGTCACACCGTCACGGCGACCGGCTGGTACGCGTTCGATCTCGCGGGCGGCACGCTGAAGAACGGAACGGTTGATCTCGACGGTCAGAGCTGGGGTATCCAGGTCCGCGGCGAGACCACGTTCGAGAACGTTGAAATCGTTAACGTTGTGAACAACGAACACGGCCAAATCGCGATCTACGCGTGGGCTCCTGCAACGGGCGAGAACTACGACGTAACGATTGAAAACTCCTTGGACAAGAATATCGAAGGAAGATTTTACGTTGACAAGAAAGAAAGCGGAAAAGACGGAGACGTGAACTTCGTCGTCAAAGGCGGTACGTTCAACGTAGACCCGACGGCTTATGTACCTGCCGGCTACGCCGTCCGAAACTACAACGGCACGTGGACGGTAGGCGAACCCGTCACGGTAACCTTCAATCTGAACGGCGGTTCGTATGAGTCAAGCACGGCCAACGTCGAGCGTACGATCATGAAGGGTGAAGCGATCACAGAACTCGTGCCCGAACCAACGAACGGAGAGTATACGCTTGAAGGCTGGTATTCCGATACTCAGTTCAAAATGGCGTTTGACTTTAATTCTGCCGTTACCGGAGATATCACGCTGTACGCCTGCTGGATAGATTCGTCAGTCATAACCTGCACGACGTCGCTCAGTCTAAGGGACAGCATCGACGTAAATATCTACATAAGCAACATTCCGGGTAATACGAGCGCGAGCGGATACTACGTCATGTATTCCAAGGATAACGTCAACTGGGAACGCGGAGAATTCACGGACGCGAATCGCGTAAAGGCAGGGAAGTACGTATTCTCGATTCCGTTTGCCGCCAACCAGGTCACGGGCAAGGTGTACTTGAGGGTATATGACGATACGGATCAGGTCGTCAAAGAGATAATGGGCGGCAGCGGATACTCGATCAAAGATTACTGCGACTACATAGTCGACAATTCGTCGGACGCCAAATTGAGAAATCTTTGTAAAGCCCTTATCTCATACGGGTACTACGCGCAGGTGAAGTTCCCAGCAACTGCTTCGGGATGGACTGACGACGTCCGCTACACGGATACTATCAACGCCACAATCAGTAGTTTTGACGGCACGGACGATCTGAACAGCAACTACAGCGCAAACACAACGTACGCCGATCCTGTTACCGGCGCAAAAGCATCGCTAGAGCTTAAATCCAGGACGGAGCTGAATTTCTACCTGTACGGCGTCGAGGACGCGGCGGTAACGGTTACTGTGAACGGAGAGGCTTATTCTGCAGCGAACGTTATTGTCGAGCCGGCGTCGAGGGATAACGAGACGAGATGCCGCGTAAAGATCAAAGGACTGAATACCGTCGACCTCACGATGAAGATCGTTCTGACCAGCGGCGGGACAGAAATCGAGTACTCGCCGATGACATACATAAGGAGCGCGTTGAACGGAAGTGACGAAGCAAACAGGAACGTGTGCAAAGCACTGTACAACTTCGTCATGGCGGCAAAGACTTATTTCGTCTGCTGATGACGGTCGGATCGGTCAACGTTTTTCCGGCGTGTTCGATCCCGCCGAATAAGGCGATCATCATAACTGAAAAATGCGGGCGCTTCGATTCGAAGCGCCCGCTTATTTTTTTATTGCTTTGAAATAAGAATTATGATATATTGCCTAGTTAGAGTTTTTATCATAAAGGAGAACTAAAAATTGGCTTGATGCCGGACAAGGCAAATAATGATTCCAAAGGCATAGTAAGAGGTGACCTTCTGATAAGGAGGGTCACCTCTTTTTTGTTGCCAGAATCAACCGATCGCTTTCCCGCGGTACATTTAGCTTTTTTACCTTTAGAACGGTACATTTTGTGTGTTTCTGGCAGTGAAAAAAAGAAGCACCTACGGGTGCTTCTTTTTTTCACCGAAGGTGGATTCGAAGGGGAGCGGTAGTGAATGACAGCCCGGGTGGTGCGGACAGATCTACTGTACCGCAATCGGTCGCAACTGCTGTCCGCTCGAATTTTGCGCAAAAGCGCAAAATTCCAAAATACGGATCAAACTTTTTCAGAGCCGCGACCGGGCCTGCTCGACAACTAACAGTATCTTTGAAAATCGACGCTCTGCGGCGATTTTGGGCAAACAGGCAGTTCACGAACGATTTCGCAAAACAAGGACCTGTTTGCACAGGGCGAATCCACAGTAAAGGGAAACCGTGAACGCGGTTTCCCTTTACTGCCTTCACGGGTGGTGTACATTTTACTTTTTTCTGCACCGCAGTGACGCAATAAAAAATAGGAAGGTGGATTCTAATATACTGTAACCCCTTTTCGTTACTTTTGAATTAGTTGAGTTATCAATAGTTGTATGATATAATAATGTTTGAATGGGGAATCAGCCATTCAATTATAATTCAATTATTCTGAGGATGTATGAAATGAAAGATATCTATTTGTCAAGCATTTTTATGAGTATTGATCCTTACAAGTATAAGATTCATTTTGCTCGAGTATCACCTGATGGAACGGAACCATTAAATGATTATGTCGCAGACTTTGAAAATTGGAAATACTGGAATATGTATTCCAAAAGCAGGGACGATTTTAATAGAGACTATATTTTCTCTTTAATATCATTTTATCCCGAACGAGATACATGGCTGTTTGGAGGAATATGGAGAGTAGTTTCAAGAGACATGAGCAAAGTGCCATATCCATATGAAGTAGAACTTGTTGATGAATATAGCGAGTATATTGGAAGATTGAAGATTAAATATCCATATAAAGATCGTGGAACCAGAGTCAAATTAGAGCATCATTTTAAAGAGTTAATTGTAAAAGAATTACTAGAAGAGCCATTTTCTACGCTTGTTTTTCCTGGATATAGAAACATTGATATTCCATTCATTACACTTGAAGCAATAATGAAAAAAGACGCCCCAGCATGGAAAAATGCATTGTCTATCAAAGGGATATATCTAATAACAGATACGAAGACTGGAAAAAAATACGTCGGAAAAGCTGATGGCGAACATGGAATTTGGCAGCGTTGGGGAGACTATATTTATGATGGTCACGGAGGAGATGTGGATTTAAAAAAGCTTGTTGATAGCAGGGGATTTGATTATGTTAGACAGCATTTTAAGTTTTCGATTTTAGAAACAATAACAGGGTGGGATGAATACGACATTAACGATAGAGAATCACATTGGAAACGCGTTTTAATGTCTCGAATGGAGGAAGTAGGTCACAATAAGAATTGATTATGGGATGAGTTCTTTCCTCAGTAGAAAGACAAGGGGACGGTTCTATGTCTCGAGAAGACACAGAACCGTCCCACGTCTTTCCATCGACTCATTGACTTAAAAAAGAATATATGATATAATAATCTGGTTTTGGAAAAAGGAGGATAACAGTATGAAAGAAAAAATCAGGATCGCCGCCGTCGGGCTCAACAATCGCGGATACTGGCAGACGCGCGAGATCGCCGACATTCCCGGCGTCGAGGTCGTTTCCGTGTGCGATATACACGAGGATCTCTGCGACAGGATCGCCAACTATCTCGAAGAGACCTACGGAAAAAGACCCGTTTCTTATACCGATTACAAAAAAATGCTCGCCGACGGCGGCTTTGACGCCGTTATGTGCTGTACGACCTGGATCACCCATTCCGCGATCGCCGTCGATTCGATGAGAGCGGGTTATGACGTCGGGATCGAGGTCGGAGGGTTTTCCGACGTCGAGGAGGCGTGGGAACTCGTTCGCGCGGCTGAATCGACCGGACGCATTTGCATGATGCTCGAAAACTGCTGCTATTGCGAGAACGAGCTCGCCGTTTACCGCATGGCGCGCGAGGGGTTGTTCGGCGAGATAGTCAACTGTACCGGCGGATACTGTCACGACCTCCGGGACGAGATCCTGTACGGACGGATGCTTCGCCACGGCAGGCTCGACAATTTTATTCACCGCAACGGAGAGTTCTATCCTACGCATCAGCTCGGACCGATCTGCAAGCTGCTCGGGATCAACAGAGGAAACAGGATCATGACGCTTACGAGCGTTTCGAGCAAGGCGCGCGGACTGAAGGAATACCTCCCGCGTACCGAGGGACTTGAATTCCTGAACGACGTCGATTTCAAAGAGGGCGATATCGTCGACACGCTCCTGAAGTGTGCGAACGGCGAGACGATCCGCCTCACGCACGGGTGCTCTCTCCCGCGCCCGTATTCAAGGATGTATACGGTCTCGGGAACGAAAGGCGCTTTCGACGAGGGAACGTTCGGCCCCGCCGTCTACTTTGACCAGGCGACAGGTAAATTCGACGGGTCGTATCCCGATCATCCGTGGCAGCATTTTGAGGAATACCGCGAAAAGTACGCGCATCCTCTCTGGACAAAGTACAAAAAGGAAGGCGTCAAGGAGGGGCACGACGGAGTCGACTGGCTCGTTCTGAACGCGTTCGTCGAATCGGTGAAACTCGGAGAGCAGGCCCCGATCGACGTATACGACACGGCGCTCTGGGGTTCGATAACGGCGCTTTCCGAGCAGTCGATCGCCATGGGCGGCGCGACGCTTCCCGTACCCGACTTCACAAAAGGGAAATGGATAAACAGAGAGCCTCCTCGCAGGAGCGTATATTGCCTCGACGATATATGCGGCGAATGCTTTGAATAAAGCAATAATACATAAGCGTCATCCCGGGTTTTATTTCCCGGGATGACTTTTTTCGGGAAGACGCAGAACCGTCCCCTGTCTTTAAGAAAAAGGTGTGCAGAGATATCCGCACACCTTTTTTCGTGTTACGCTTAAAGTTTTTTGCAGGTGATGCCGTCGAACGACAGGCAGCCGTCGCCGAACGACAGTCTGAGCATGCCGCCCTTCCTGCCGAACTCGTTCTCTCCGATGGGGAAAAGACGGAACGAAAGACCGTCGCCCTCGTCGTCTATCGCGTCCGCGTAGAGTTCTCCGTCCTTCATGTACACCTCGTCCACGATGAAATCGCTTTTCTCGGGATGCTCGTACTTTCCGCAATAGCTCTCCCACTTGGATTTATCGGGATCCCTCACGACGTTGTCTTCAATGGACTCGATCGGGCCGGGCTCTTCTCCCTTTACGACCGCCTTCATCCCTTTCCAGAAGCTCAAAAACGCCCTGACGTCCGAATATTCGCGGCAGCCGAAGATAATGAAAGTCCTATCCTCGTCGACGTAATGCTCAAACCACGTTTCAAGGCCGGGCATGCCGCCGCTGTGGCTGACGATAAGACCGTGCTCTTCGTCGTTCGCGACGCCCCAGCCGAATCCGTAGCCCTCGCCGTCCTCGTCGGCGTAATCCTCGCCGCTCGTCAGTTTCACCGGCGTGTACGCGATCTTCTGTTCCTCAAGGGTGAGCACCTTTTCTTCCCGAAGCGCTCTGTCCCACGCGAGCATATCGAATATCGTGGTGTACAGGTAATCGCATCCGTTCATCCCGTCCGAGCCAACCACGTAAGGGGCGGTGTCCTCCGAGACGTCGGACGGCACGTAAACGTCGCCTTCCAGGACCATATTGCGGGCGATGCGGTCGGAGGGCCTGCCGTCCCTGCGGGTGTGATATATGCCCGAGTCCTTCATTCCCGCAGGCTCGAGGATATTCTTTTTGACGAAATCCTCGAACCCGACGCCGGAGAGCTTTTCCACCAGATCCGCAAGCAGACAGTATCCGACGTCGGTATACCTGAACGTTTCCCCGGGAGCGTGAGAAGCCTCCTCCCCGCTTTCTCTGATAAAGCGGAGGACCTCGCTGCACGGCGGGATCCTTTTTTCGTTTTCCCACACGGGGCAGACCCACGCGTCTATCGAGAAATCGTCGGGCATCCCGCTCGTATGCGTCAGAAGATGGCGGACCGTCACGCCCGCGTACGGGTAATCGGGATAGTATTTCCGGTACTCGTCGTCAAGGTCCAGTTTCCCCTCCCTCACGAGAAGCATGACCGCAGTCCCCGTAAACATCTTCGTGATCGACGCCATCTCGAAGATCGTATCTTCTTCCATGGGGAACTTGTTTTCCGCGTCGCGGAAGCCGCAGGCGCCCTTCGAGATGATCCCGCCGTTCTCGGCGTAGAGCCAGACGCCGTTGAAAGCGCCCTTTTTATTGGCCTCGCGAGCCAGGTTATCCATCATAGTATGCTTGTCCATTTTTACCTCCAAAGATCCCGGATCCGCCGGGCCGGTTGCTCTGTTTCGGAATAATTATATCACAAGGCGTAAGGACCGTTCAAGCCGTACCTCTGCCGCAGTGAAATGAAGGCGGTCCCCCGATAATTGTCCGGATCTCAAAATCAACAGTTTTCCGGGTATATATATTTTCGAAAAAATATGTTATAATTATTAAAAACCTCCGCGATCCTCCGCCTTAATAAATCAATGGTGATGATATGTCGAAACGCATACACAGACTGACTCATATACAGATAATATCTCTCGGATATCTCGTGATGATCGCCGTGGGGACCTTGCTGCTGGCGCTTCCCTTCGCCTCCGCGTCGGGGGCGTCCGTCGGATTCAGGACCGCGTTTTTCACGTCGACCTCGGCGTCCTGCGTAACCGGGCTGATCCTTCAGCCGACCGCGGCGTGCTGGTCGATCTTCGGACAGGCCGTGATACTCGTACTGATCCAGATCGGCGGCCTCGGGTTCATGACGATCGCCGCGCTCTTCTTCATCGCGCTGAACCGCAGGATGGGGCTGCGTCAGCGCGAAACGATGGTCGAGAGCATCAACCTTTCCCGGGTCGACGGCATCATGAAGATCTCGCGCAAGATCCTCCTCGGGACGCTTCTGTTCGAGGGATCGGGAGCTCTTCTCCTCTCTATCCGTTTTATTCCCCTCTTAGGGGTCGGAAAGGGGATCTGGTGCAGCGTTTTCCACTCCGTTTCCGCATTCTGCAACGCCGGTTTCGATCTGATGGGCGACTACGGCGGCGTATCGTCGCTGATGTATTTCCACAGCGACCCGCTCGTCAGCGGGGTCGTCATGCTTCTGATAATCGTAGGCGGTCTCGGATTCATCGTCTGGAACGACGTTTCCGTTCACGGTTTCCGACTTCGCAGATACAGCACTCATTCCAAGCTCGTCCTCGCCGTCACGGGGGTCCTCGTGTTCGGCGGAGCGCTGCTCTTCTTCTTCTTTGAGGGGAACGCCACCGGCACTGACAAATCGGTCCCGACGCGCGTGCTCGAGGCTCTTTTCTCCTCGGTCACCGCAAGGACGGCGGGCTTCAATACCGTCAGCACCGCGTCGCTTTCGGGCGCGTCCAAGCTGCTGACGATAGTGTGGATGTTTATCGGAGGGTCTCCCGGTTCGACCGCGGGCGGTATTAAAACGACGACTCTCGCCGTTCTGATCCTGACGGCGGTCGCCCACACGAGAGGCGTCAAGCGTCCCTCCGCGTTCGGCCGCAGTATCTCCGGTGACGCCGTGCGAAAGAGTCTCTCCGTCTTCACGATAAACCTGTCGTGCGCTCTCGTCTCGACGCTCGTCATATGCGGGACCGGGAACACCGGCGTCGTCGACACGCTGTTCGAGACCGTCTCGGCGATCGGAACGGTCGGAATGTCTACGGGTCTGACGGGACAGCTTTCACCGCTCTCGGTCTATATCATCGCGATCCTGATGTTCATCGGGCGCGTCGGAAGCGTGTCGTTCTCAATGGCGCTGCTTGAAAAACGCAGGCGCGCGCCGGTCTCTTATCCCGAAGGCGAGATAATCGTAGGGTAATTCGTTTCAGTTTATATAAATTTCAGAAAGGATAAAAAAATGAAATCATTTTTGATAATCGGAATGGGGACATTCGGGCACCTTCTGACGCAGGCGTTTGCAAAGCAGAAGTGCGATCTGATGGTGGTCGATATCAACGAGAGCGCGCTTGAGGACGTGCTGTCCCTCGGCGTCAGCGCGAAGATCGGCGACTGCACCAACCCGGAAACGCTGAAGTCGTTTGACGTCGCGTCGTTCGACGCCTGCTTCGTCTGCGTCAGCGGCGATTTCCAGTCGAGTCTGCAGATAACCAGTCTTCTCAAAGAACTCGGAGCCGTTTCCGTTTTCAGCAAGGCGGCGGGAGATATCCATGAAAAATTCCTGCGCAGAAACGGCGCAGATTTCATAATCTATCCGGAACGCGAGACGGCGGAATCGCTCGCCGTCAGCGAAAGCAACGACTCGATCTTCGACTGCATCCCTCTCGCGGACGGTTTCAACGTTTACGAGATCACCGCTCCGGCGGCGTGGCACGGGAAAAGGATCTGCGACGTGAACGTGCGCTCGAAATACAACCTCAGCATCTTGGCGACCGTAAAGGACGGCAAGATCACGCCTATGCCGCCGATCGACTACGTTTTCAACAAAGAGGAGCACCTGATGGTGCTCGGCGACAGCGAAAGTCTCCGCCGCGCGGATATCTGACGGGCGAAACTGCGCCCGATAGAGTTATCGCTGATAAAAAAGCGTCTTTTGTCCCGGAGGGCAAAAGACGCTTTTTCTCTTTTTACGTCGTTCTTACGGCGCGCGTTTTCTGAAGATCTTTCCGACGCCGAACGCGCAGAACCATACGGCCGCCGCCCCGAGACAGAACGCCAGAACGTATAAAAACAGGAAAACGGCGTACGGCACGTGGGGCTGTATATCGCGGAACACCGGCAAAGGACACGAGTAAAAAGGCGAGATATAAAACATATTGAACGTCAACTCCGTGTCGATCACGTTTCTGAGGACGAGTCCCCATAACGCGTCCATGATCAGCGCGATACCGACCGCCGCGGAATAGACCGCCGCGGCGCCGAACCACTCACGGAGATAACCCCCGGCTGACCGGGCGTAACCGTTCGCGACGATGAGATAAAGGCCGACGACCACGATCGACGTGTGCCAGAAAAAGCTGTGGCAGGTGAGCGTCACGTAGTCCCAGTACAGACCCTCGGGAAGAACGAGCGTCATGATGCCTGCGATCAGCCCGAAAAACGAGAGAAACTTATAGATCGCGTCTTTCACGCGTCCCTTCGGGAGAAGAGGCGCGATGACCGCGGCGAACATCGGAACGGAGCAGAACTGCCACGGGAACAGATCCCAAGGGTACTCTCCTTTCTCGATCGTGAAGAAGATCTGTTTGTATATTTCCGCCGCCAGCATAACGAGACCGTACGCCAGCACGACGCGGTCCGTCGTTTTCTTATTATGCCTTGCGGCGACCGGCAGCAGGATGATGCACTCAAGCGCCAGGATCCCCATCCACATGAAGAAAAACCAGCCGTACATCGCGCCGCCGTTTTTGGGCAGGAACGCCTCGTCCCATTTCCAAGCTGTTATCATTTATTATCTCCTGTAACAAAAACTCCCGGGCAAACGGGCTTTTCACGGACGCCTTCGTCAAACCGGGATCCGTCGGTTCACGCCGTCTTCTCTATTGTACCACACCCCGCCGTCTCAGTAAAGAAAAATCCTCGTCCGACCCGTCCGAGATTCCGCCGACCGTTGAAAAACGCCGCCTTTCGTGATATACTGTCGTTACATCCGAAAAACATATAACGGAGCATAAAATGAAACGTTCTGTCATACGCGGGATCACATCCGCCCTGATTATATTCGCGATCCTCCTGACCGCTCTTTCGGGCTGCGCGGACAGAGGGGGCGGCTCCGAATCCGAAAACGTGATCTACGAGAGGCAGAGCGAAGGCTCAAAAAGCGTAATGACGGAAAGCGCCGCCCCGAATCCGCTCCGGTCGGAGGCTGCCGACGCCGGGGCGCTTTTGTGGACGTTCGCCGATCCCTCTGATAAACAGACCCGTATCACGGCGGCGGAATTTGACGGGGCGCTCACGCTGTTTTTACCTTCCTCGTCTTCTCTCTGCGCGGTGACGCTGTACTGTTCCGAAGCGTCCGTCGAACTCACCGGAGGCGACGGCGTCCGGCTGGACGTTCCTTCAGGAGGGTCCGCCGATTTCACGCTGTTCCCCGGCGACGGGCGGACGGCGTCGAGATGCTCCTACCGCATCGGCGACAAAACGGGAGAACTGACCGTTATGCGGAGCGAAAACGTCGACGCTCTGTTCCTTGTAAGCGACGATCCGGCAGGCCGCGGCCGCGGCTGGGTGGAATCCAGCCCGGACCACTCGTTGAAGGCGACGGGCGGCATGACGCTCCTCGACCCTGCAGGGAAGGCGGTCTACAGCGGAGCCCTCACCCAGATCAAAGGGCGCGGAAACTCGACGTGGGGGCTGCCGAAGCGCCCGTATCAGATCAAACTGGAGAAGAAGACCGATCTGCTGGGCACCGGGGACCGCGCGAACTCTTCCGGAACGTGGCTCCTGCTGGCAAATTATCTGGACGCTTCCCTGATGCGAAACGATCTGATCTTAGATATATCCCGCGCGCTGGGGCTTATCGACACGCCGGAATACGCGCATGCGGATCTCTGGTACGACGGGGAATATCGCGGCAGTTACCTCATTACCGAAAAAGTGGAGATAGGATCGGGCCGCGTTGAGATAAGAAATCTGGAAAAACACGTAAAAACGGCAAATCCCGGGTACGACTTCGACGCTCCCGCCGTGAAGCGGGACGTCACGCCCTGGGGCACGGAGATGCAGTACGCGGAAGGCGTCGAGTATCAGGGCGATCTCTCCGGCGGCTATCTGCTGGAGATCGAGAACGAAGACCGCATCCGCAGCGAGGTCTCCTGGTTCCGGACCCGCAACGGGGATTTTATCAACGTCAAATCGCCCGAGGCGGTCCCGCGCGACGCGCTGCTCTATATCGCAGGCATATATCAGGAGTTTGAGGACGCGGTCTTCAACGGCGGCGTCAACCCGGATACGGGGAAACTCTATTCCGATTACGCGGATCTCGATTCCCTGGTCCTCTGTTACCTTGCGATGGAACTATCGGGCAACTCGGAGTGCTTCGTCAACTCGACCTTCTTCTACAAGGACGCGGGCGACGCCAAGCTGCGCTGCGGACCGATGTGGGATTATGATCTCTCGCTGAGCGTTCTCAGCACGGAAGTGCGGGCCGGAAAGACCCGCCTGGGCGGCGCTTTGACGGCTCTGCCGGATTTTGCGGCCAAAGTCGGCGAGACATACCGTGAAACGCTCTATCCGCTGCTCGAAAACTTTCTTTCCGAAAACGGGCGCATCGAATCTTTGCGCGCTCAGCTCTCCGCCTCCGCGCGAATGAACTATACGCTCTGGCCGTATCGCAGTTATATGGGCGAGGCGCAGGCGGGCGACGGATTCGACCCGAACGTGGACTACGTGGCGGATTATCTTTCACAGCGCCGCGAATTCCTTCTGACCGCTTTTGAAAGCCGTCCCGCAGAACCGGAAGAGTAAAGAAAGCCGCTTTTGCGGTTCCCGCTCCGTCAGTCTTTCCCGCGTTTGACGCGGTAAAAAAGACAAGACCGTCCAAGTCGATCTTGTCTTTTTTTCAAAGCGGATTTTGATTGAAAGAATTTACCCGATATGATATAATTTCTATGCAGCTCTATCCCGGAGGATTATTATGAAAAAAGCGCTCTCTCTTCTTCTCGCATTGATAATGACGGCGGCGGCGCTGGCCGCTGCTCTTCCCGCCGCGGCGGGGGAGCTGTTCTCCGACGTGGATGAGAACAGATGGAGTTACGAATCAATTAAGTTCGCGTACGAAAACGGGTATATGCTCGGAGTAGGCGGGGACAGATTCGACCCGTCGGGGACGATGAACCGCGCTATGGTCGTCACCGTCCTCTGGCGGCGCGACGGATCGCCCGCGGTCGATTACTCGCCCGTTTTCGGCGACGTTAAGGACGGCAAGTGGTATACGACGGCGGTGCTCTGGGCGCAGAGCCGCGGCGTCGTGAACGGAACGTCCGATACGACGTTCTCGCCCGAGGGCAAGATCACGCGCGAACAGCTCGTGACGATGCTCTTCCGGTATGCCGATTACAAAAAGCTCGACACGGGATCGACCGCGTCGATCGCGCAGTTCCCTGACGCCGACGCAGTCAGCGGATGGGCGAAGGCGGCCGTCGTCTGGGCGACGGACAAAGGGATAATAAAGGGAAACAGGATCGGGGACAAAGACTACATCGCGCCCAAAGGTAAAGCGACGCGCGAACAGTTCGCCGCCATAATTCAAAGATTCTGCGATCTGTTCGATCCCGACGAGCCGGACCTCAAAGAGGACCCGATCTTCGACGCCGCGTCGAAGATGAGGGAAACCCTGCTGTGCGATGCGCACGGCGCGCTCCACGCGGAATTCGGAGCGCCGGAAACGCTGAACGAAAGCGCCCTCTCGGCTATGTTCGTCAGCGCGCTCGGCCTCGATATTTCGATCTACAAAACGCTGTTCCGCGAAGACGAGCTTTCCTCGCTCATCTCCGGATACGCCGCTCTTTCTCTCGGAGAAAAACTCGAAAAAACGGTACGCGTAAGATTTATCAACGACAGGCTTTTCGACGAGGATTGGCGTCGTGCCGAGACGGAAGAGCAACAGATCCCCCTGATACTCAGGCGCGGATATTCCACTCTCTCGCCGAAACTCATCGGCTGCCCTGAGGCGCCGATGCGCGACGAAGCGCTCTGTGCCGCGCTCTCTGAGATCGGTTCGCTTCTCTGCCCCGAACACGGCGTTCTTCACGCGCGCGGCGGGTCGTTCTCGGAGGAGGGCGTCGGAGCGGCGATCCTCGGTCTGCTCGGCCTTGATGCGTCAAAATATTCCGTCCGGATCGACGGCGCTTCGCTCGACGCGCTGAACTCCGGCGCGCAGGACCCCGCCGATCTCACTTTCAGCGTCGTCACGAAGGCGCTTGAAGAAATCGACGGCGCCGCGGCAGAAACCGATCCCGTCACGGTCAGCGTTTCCGTTATCCGGAGCGGAGACGGCTTCGCGTTCGTCGACTGCCCGTACCGCGCGGAAAAGGCGCTTGCCGGATTTGAAGAAAAATATCTGTGCGCCGATCACGGGGCCGTCGGCGTTTCCCTTCCCGCGGACAAAAACGCAAATGAGGAACTGACCGCGCTCGTCAGGGACGCGCTCGATCTCGGGGACGGATATAACGTCGCCGCCTCGCTCAACGGAAACGTGATAACGCTCAGTGCGGAAAGCGCCGACGGGACCGACCGGGCAACGAGAGATTATCCCGCCTCGGTCTCCGAAGGCGAGACGTCCCGCTTCGTTCTCTGCGACTGTGATAAGGACGCGTATCAGTTCATCTATCATACCGCGTATTACGGATGGGGCTCGTCGGGCTGGTCGTACGACCTCACCGCCAACGCGAATCTGGAGCCCGGCGTCATAAACGACGTCAGGACCGACGACTCGTCCGCTCTGATAAGAGATATAAACGTCACCTCGAAGGGCAAACTGACGTTCAGGACCGGCATGACGTTCACATCCGGTTTCGACGGCGCCGTGATCTCGCTGGCGAACGAGGACGGCGGCTCCGTTCTCGAACTGGTGACGAAAAACGGATCGTGGTGTGTCCGCGGCGCGGACGGATCTCATATCCCGATCCTCGGCAGAGGCGGCGCTTCGTATTTCGGTTTTGAGATCAACGTCGACCTTTACGAAGAAAATGCGGAAATTTGGATCAACGGCGTGAGGTGCGGTACCTACGGCCTTATCAAGAAAGGTATCAACGCCAATATCGCCTCCTTCAGCATCGGATCGACCGTTGAGGATACCGTATCGTTTACTCCTGCGCTCTCGAACGCCGAGGCGAATTATTCGGTATACGAACAGTTCGCAGAGGAGGTCCCCCTGGGATCCGTGCCGGCCGGCTGGGAGGCGTCGGGCGCTTATTGCGACTCCGGCGCAAACGTCTCCGACACGGCAATAGGAGGCAGATGGGACGGAAGCATGGGTCTTGACAGACGGCTCAGGATCGGGGCTTACGGCTCAGCCTACAAAAAGTCCTATCCCGTCGACGGACCGTTCAACGCCGAGTTCTCGATCCTTCCGGACCTTTCGGGTACGGATTTCGCATTCGTCCTGAAGAACGGCGGAGACGACGCGCTCAACATCTCCTTTGACGACCGGATGATACGGGTCAACGGGACCGAAGTCTACGAATACGTGAAGAACGTTCCCTACGATATAAGGCTGGAAGTAACCGGCGACGGCGCCGGTACCGTCAAGATCAACGGGATCAAAAGAGCGACGGTGCCGCTCGCCGCGGATCTCGCCGCCGATGCGGTTTCCCTCAGGAACTACTCCTCCGGCGACGTCTGGATCGACGACGTGTATCTGTACGAAACGTACGAGCATCCCGACTACGTTCCCGCCCCGGTCGCGCCCGAGGACGACGGTTACACCCTCGGCCTCAACGTCTGCAATCTCTGGTACAACGGGGATCATCTCGGATGGGACTGCATAACGCCCCACGACGACGTAAAACCCGTTCTCGGGTTTTACGACGAGGGTTCTTCCGAGACCGCAGACTGGGAGATCAAATATCTGGTCGAGCACGGCGTCGACTTCGAAGCCGTCTGCTTCTATGCTCAGGAGAATAACGCTCCTCTGACTACAAGACACAACGTTCATCTTAACAGAGGATTCAAGAACGCGAAATACAGCGATATGATGAAATACTGCCTCCTCTGGGAAACGGCAAACGCACTGTATCCCGTCGATATGAACTCGTGGAAGACGTATTTCGTGCCTTATTTCATCGAACACTACTTCAAAGACCCGAGATACATGACGATCGAGAATAAGTTAGTGATCGGTTCCTTCGGAGAATTCATGCTCGGCCGTGAAAACGGATACTGGAGCGACGAAAGAATGCTGGAAGCGGAAGAGTACCTCAACGAAGAAGTAAGAAAACTCGGATTCGACGGTGTGATTTACATCGCGTCAGGCTCGGTCTTTGACGCCTCATACTCGTACGGCCACGGCAAAAAGTCGTACGATCCGAACCATATCAAGGAAGAGATCGAGATCAGCGCGTCACGGGCGGCGGAGAACGGGCAGTACTATATCCCCACCCTGTGCGTCGGATTCAACAACGTCGGATGGGACGACGTCAGAGCCCCCCTCATCTCGGAGGAAGATTTCAGAACGATCAGCGAATGGGTAAGGGACGAGTACGGGAAAGAACATCCCGTGAAAGAGACGTGGCAGGAGAACCTGGTCTGGCTCTCAAACTGGAACGAATACGGCGAAGGAACGTATATCATGCCGTCCGAGGGCCATATCGGCTTTGCGTATCTCGACGTTCTGAGAGACGTATTTACCGGCGCCGGGATCGACCCGTCCCTGAATACCGTGCCGACCGAAAAGCAGCTGAGCAGGATCGGCCGGCTGTTCCCGCAGGACAGAGTCTTCCTTTATTCGGACGGCCGGGCGGAATATGACGACGGCGTGGACGATCCGATCCCGTTCGGAAGCAGGAACTACGAAGAAAACGCTCCGATCGTTTACACCTTCGATCCGAAAAAAGATATCGTATCTTCCGCCGAAGGCGTTTCCGTAAGCGACGGGAAGATCACGAATACCTCGAATAAAACAGTCAGAATTTATCTCCGTTTCCCGAACGCGATGATCGGCAAGCATTACACCCGGATCATAGTCAAAGCAAAACTCGGCGAGGATAACCGTTTCCTGCTGGAATACGGGAACGGCGCGGGAGCCGATTTCAAGAGGATCTGCCTCGCAACGGACAACGCCAGAGCGTGGATGTTCGAGTATGTACTTGAGATACCCTCCGATAAGATCACGGGCGACACCCTGAAGCTCATGCTGCCGCCGAACGCGTACGTGGAATCCGTGACCGTCCTGAACTCGTCCGACTCGGGCGTCCCGTATCCGTGTTCCCTGACGTTCAACGGTAAAGATCAGACGCTGAGGGTCCCCATTGAGACGTCGCCGTCGGGAGACGTTCTGATCGGCTACTGCCAGAAGAGCCATTGGCAGGGACAGGGAGCCGGTATGTTCGAGGACTATTCCGTCTGGGACAAGGAAACAGGCCGTCTGACCCTCGAATGGACGGGCGGGAAAACGATGGTATTCACCGTCGGATCATCCTTCTACTACGACGAAGGCGTGAAGAAATATCTCGGATACGAGCTGTACGAAGTCGACGGCGTGCCGATGATCCCCGTGGATCTTGTCGCGGAGGGTCTCGGGCTGACGCTGTCGTTCACAGGCCGCGGTCAAATAGACGTCCGCTGAAAAAGGCCGGCTCTCACCGCGCTTGAAAAAAGGAAAACCGCCCCCCCGCGGTTTTCCTTTTTTGCCTTCCTCGTCAAAAGCGTTTTTGCTGCGCGAAGGAAAAAACGCGTTCCGGGTTGAAATCACGGTATCTTATAAAGTATAATGTATTTATAACGGTAAACCCGAACGGTGAGAAAAACGGGCTTTTACGATTATAAGGCAAGGGATAAAAATGAAAGAAGAAAACGGCAATATCGAGGTCCTCGCGTCGAAAAGAGAGAAAGCGATAGTAAGGACGAGCATTGTTGGCATCGCGACGAATCTGCTTCTCGTAGGCTTCAAAGCGTTCGTCGGACTCCTGTCGAATTCGATCGCCGTTATCCTCGACGCGGTGAACAATCTCTCCGACGCGCTCTCGTCCGTCGTCACGATCATCGGCGCGAAACTCGGCGCAAAACAGCCGAACAAAAAACATCCGCTCGGATACGGACGGATCGAATACCTGAGTTCGATGATCGTCGCGGCTATCGTCCTGTACGCGGGCATCACCTCGGCGGTCGAATCAGTGAAAAAGATCATATGGCCCGAAGCCGCTGATTACAGCGCGGTCTCGCTTATCATTATCTCCGTGGCGATAGTCGTTAAACTGGTCCTCGGGCAGTACGTCAAAAGGCAGGGAAAGAAGCACAATTCCGGCGCGCTCGTCGCGTCCGGTTCCGACGCGCTTTTCGACGCGGTCCTTTCCGCGTCGGTGCTCGCTTCCGCGGTCGTATATCTCATATGGCACGTCTCGCTGGAGGCGTACGTCGGAGTCGCGATCTCCGTTTTCATCATCAAAGCCGGTATCGAAATGATGATCGAAACGGTCAACGACATCCTCGGAAGACGCAGCGACAAAGAAGAGGTCGACCGAATAAAAGAGCTCATCTGCGAAGAACCCGGGGTACGCGGGGCGTACGACCTGATCACGTTCAATTACGGACCGAACAAGAACTACGCGAGCGTTCACCTCGAACTGCCCGACACGATGACGGTCGAGGAGGCGGATAAGATCACCAGACGCGTCCAGACGAAGGTCTATCAAGAGACCGGCGTGATCCTGACGGGTATCGGCGTGTATTCGCACAACACCTCGGACGACGAGGCGGCGAAGATACGCAATACCGTCGAGGAAACGGTCATGGCTCACGACTGGGCGCTTCAGCTCCACGGTTTTTACGCCGACACGGAAAGCAAGACCATGCGGTTCGACGTGGTATTGAGTTTCGATATCGACAGAGCGGAAGCGATCGGAATTCTGACGAGGGAAGTCGGGGAGCTGTTCCCGGAGTATTCCCTGACGGTAATTCCCGACATCGACGCGTGACGGGTTGCCGCCAAACGGGCCGGGGATGGAAAAACCGGAGGGAGAAAAAGTGGGCATAGTCGTTGAAACGTATAAAAAGAACTTTCTTCAGCGGTTTGACAAAGACGAGGCGATCCCGTATTACCGCGCCGAAGATTTCCCGGGTCTTTTCGCGAACGAAGGGTCTTTCCAAAATTCAGCGGACGTTCAGATACGCTATTTTACGTATCGGTACGAACGGTACGACGGGAACAAACTCATCCTGTTCTGCCCGGGCATCGGACCGGGGCATACCGCGTATTTCTCCGAGATCGAAACGCTTTGCCGCGCGGGTTATCGCGTCCTGACGCTCGATTACACCGGCTGCGGCGCGTCCGGCGGCGAGAGAATGACGTCGGTCAACGCTCCGACAAGGGACGCCATGGAACTTCTCGACCTGCTCGATCCGAAGGAAGAGACGATCCCCGTCGGCCACTCGCTCGGAGGGTATACCGCGCTCAACGTCGCGCATCTGTCGGATCGCGTGACGCGGGCGGTGATCCTATCCGGTTTTATCGGCATCTCCGATGAGATGATGGGCTTCGTCAAATGCAGGCCGCTTGCCGACGTTGTGAAACGTTATGAAAAAAAGCTCGACCCGTATTGCGGCTCGCTTGACAACCGCGCGTATCTCGCGTCGACAAAAGACCGGATCCTGTGGATCCATTCGACGGACGATCCCATGGTGAATTACAAATACAACGCGGGGAAAGCGATGAAAATGCGCAACCCGAACGTGAAGATCGTAACCGTGGAAAACAAAAAGCACAACCCGCAGTATTCGTCCGCGGCGCTTGAGAATATGAATGCGTGGATCGGCGAATACGAACGGCTGATCCGGGAAAAGAAACTCGATTCTCCCGAAGAGAGGATCGCCTATTTTTCCGACAAACCCATCGGCCGCATGACCGAGCAGGACCCCGCCGTGTACGACCTGATACTGCGGTTTATCGGTGACTGAACCGTACGGGTGCAGAATAATCCGTAAAATAATATTTCGGAGACGATAAAATGAAAAAAACGATCTCATTTCTTCTTGCGCTCATAATGATCGCCGCGGCGGTCGCCGCGATTCCCGTGTCGGCGAAGCGGCTTTTCTCCGACGTCGCTGAAGACCGCTGGAGCGCGTCTGCGATCAAGTACGCCGTCAACAACGGATACATGAACGGCGTCGGAGACGGGAAATTCGATCCCTCGGGATCCCTGACCCGCGGAATGGTCGCCACCGTTCTGTGGCGACGCGAGGGTTCTCCCGCGCCCGCCGCTCCGAGCGGATTCGAGGACGTACCGGCGGGCAAATGGTACACGGATGCCATTGCGTGGGCGAAGGAAACCGGAATCGTCAACGGTCTCACCCCGACAACGTTCGGGCCGAATTCTTTCATAACGAGAGAGCAGCTCGCCACCATGCTTTTCCGTTTTGCCTCGACCGCGCCAGTGTCGGTACCCGAACGCGCGGATCTTACGCCGTTTCCCGACGGCGGAAA
>JAFRQK010000015.1 GCA_017428635.1 Clostridia bacterium
ATCGAAGCTGAGCTTCGTCTCGACGAACGGTCTGATGTATTTGTTCGCGACCGCGATATGCGCGGGGTGCGCCTTATATGCCGAAAGACCGTCGAGATCCTCGAAGGTACATTCGATCATCGCGTCCGCGCTCGAGGACGCAAGGGGATAAAGGAAGACCCTTACGGACTTCAGTCCTTCTATCCTTCCCTGCAGCGCCTCTATTTCTCTTTTAGCTTCGTTAAGTATCCTCTCGGGATCCGGAACGTCGGCGCGGACCTTCCAGATCAGAATATGTCTTACCATACCTGCCTCACACGTTCATTATGACGGGGAGTATCATCGGTTTTCTCTTCGTCTTGCTGTAAATATATTTCGTAAGGACGTCCTTGAGGTTGCTCTTGATCTGATTCCACTCGGTGGAGCCGTCCTCGACGGTCTCCCTCAGGACGCTCTCCGCGAGGTTCTTGACCTCCTCCATTAGCTCCTCGGACTCTCTGACGTAGACGAATCCGCGGGATATGATGTCGGGACCCGATACGACCTCTCCCATAGCCTCGTCGACTGCCGCGACGACGACGATAAGACCGTCCTGCGAGAGGTGACGCCTGTCGCGAAGAACGATGTTGCCGACGTCTCCGACGCCGTAACCGTCGATAAGGACGTGTCCGGACGGCACCGTTCCCGCTCTCTTGCACTTTCCGTCGTGCCCGATCTCAAGAACGTCGCCGATGTTCGATACGAATATGTTCGACGGCGCCATGCCCATAAATTCTGCGAGCTCTTTGTGCTGCATCAGGTGCCTGTACTCGCCGTGGATCGGTATGAAGTACTTCGGCTTGACGAGCGCATGCATGAGCTTCAGCTCTTCCTGACAGGCGTGTCCGGAAACGTGGACCTCCGCCTCGTCGTGGTACACGTTGACCCCGCGTTTGTACATCTCGTTGATGATCCTGCCGACGAAGAGCTCGTTGCCGGGGATAGCGTGAGACGAGAGAACGACAAGGTCCCCCGAAGTCAGCTCGACCATACTGTGCTCCGAGAACGCCATTCTGTAGAGTGCGGACATCGGCTCTCCCTGCGAGCCGGTCGTGACGATGGTCAGGCGGTTCGCGGGATATCTGTTTATCTCGGAAATATCAATCAGCGTATCGGGCGGCACGTTCATATAGCCCAGGCGCACCGCGGCGCCGACGACGTTCGTCATGCTCCGTCCGGTGATCGCAACCTTTCTGCCGTATCTGACGCTGACGTCTATTATCTGCTGTACGCGGTGTACGTTCGAGGAGAACGTCGCCACGATGACTCTCTTGTCCGCGTTCGATCTGTAAATCTGGTCGAGGGACGAGCCGACCTTGCGCTCCGAGGGCGTAAAGCCCGGGCGCTCGACGTTCGTCGACTCGCACATGAGCAGCACTACTCCCTCTCTGCCGTACTCGCCTATTCTCGTGAGGTCCATCATCTCGCCGTCGATCGGGGAGACGTCAAGCTTGAAGTCTCCCGTGTGCATCACGACGCCGACCGGCGTCCTTACCGCGATACAGCAGGCGTCGGGGATCGAATGGTTGACTCTGATGAACTCAGCC
>JAFRQK010000016.1 GCA_017428635.1 Clostridia bacterium
GACTGTCTTTCGTACGGACGTGTCAGCCCAAGGAGCAAATCGTCAGTCCATTTCGCCCTTCTATTGTAGCTTAGGAATGAGAACCTGCTATGTACGACCGGTGTGCCGTACATACTTGGCAAATTTATTATAACAGGAGCAAAAGAATATTGGGGGGATAGTTTTAGGTTACCGTATGCATGGGATTTTAATAATGATTCGCTACTTAGCAGATGGGGTTATATTGCTCAAGAAAAACAACAGAGTAAGAAAGAACGAAGAATGATACTTGATTGCATTCTTAAATATGTCCCGGGAGGAAAAGTTGAAATCGAGAGGTTGCTTAATGGGTTTATCGAGAACAGAAGTGCCAGATGTCCATATGCCACGCCAATATGGGAAGATGACTTGAGATATGTGTTAAGCCAAAATCTTGACGAACCAGTAATAGATCTGGTTTGAAATGAATACTTCCGAATCGTTTTTTGGCGAATTTGAAATGACTCCCGCGACGAATTGTCGCGGGAGTCGAAACTTTTTATCTCTTTTGCTGGGGCGTATAATGCACATCGCCATCTTTTTCATCGTCGGTATTTTTGCGGAGGGCGTTGATCGTTTCGCCATAGTTCTGTTCTTCAAGATCGACTATCGAGCATTCAACGACTTTTGTGGGAACGACGCGGCTTCGGCCTATTTGAGAAGCTTCTCGCTCCGCTTTGTCAACGTCAAGACCCTGAGATTTAGCATAGTCGCGTATCCGTCTTATATATGCTTCCAACTTCTCCTCATCTTCTTCCTCGAGCTTTTTTCGCCGAATTTCAGAGTCTTTTCTCCAATCATATTTCGGGGGCTTGGTGAGGTTATAAATCAGCACGTAAAGCATACCCACGATAAAGATTATCAGTTCCATTCTTCCTCCGATTTATATGTTTCTATAAATAAGGGAGAGCAATAGTTTATCTCTTCTGCTGCAGCGTATAATGTACGTCGTCGGCTTTTTCCTCGTCGGTGTACTTGCGGAGGGTGTTGATAGTTTCTCCGTTATTCCACTTTCTGTCTCCGACGTCTTCGGTCGTTCCCATGACGGTGATATTGAGCTGTCTGTGACGCGCTCTGACGTGGTCCCAGTCGACGAAATAGATGTGCGCGAATTCGCCGCCGTCGAGGACGCCGTCCTTTATCGTCATGACTTCGGATCTTCCGAAGAAGACGGAACGCAGATGGCCGTCCGTGTTCATGCTCGTGAAGTCGCCGGGCTCGTTGACGTGGCGGCCGAACTTCAGGTGGATCGGTCCGGGATGGCGGTACTGACCCTCGTCGGCAAAGTCCGGGATCATCTTTCTCATGATGTCGAGCAGATCGTGCTGCAGATACTCGAGGTCGAACGAATCGACGTCGTGGCTGCACTCCTGGATCATGACGGAGCAGGTGGTGTGGTGCGACGCGATCGTCACCGTGCCGTTTTTGACGCCGGACGCCGCGACGATCTCGATCACTTCTTTACTCACGTCGTGGAAGGTGGGTACCCACCCGCGCGACTGCAGTTCGAGTTCCTTCTGAAAAACCTTGAATTCCATTTTTTATTCCTCCGTTTTTTTATTCAGCCTTTCTCCGACCGCGCCTCCGGGGTGGATAAGAGCGAACTGTTCGTTTCTGAATCCCGTCTCTTCGATCAGGATCGTCTGAAGGACGTGGAAAATGACGCCCAGCGCCGTCGAGGACGTCGTCCCCTGACAGTTGTCGCGGTCACACTCGCGGTTCACGTGCTGATGAAGCACGACGTCCGCGCTCTCTGCGAGCGGTGAGTCCTCGTTTTCCGTCACGGCGATGATATGAACGCCTTTTGTTTTACAAATGTCTATTATCGGCAGAAGCTCCTTCGTTCTGCCGCCGCGAGAGGCGAACAGACACACGTCGCCGCGCTGCAAAAAGCCCGTCCCTCCGTGGACCGCCTCCGCGGGAGAGATGAACTTCGCGGGCCTCTCGATACAGCACATCAGATGCGCGAAATGCTGACAGAGAATTCCCGAGTGGCCGCATCCCATCGCGCCGATACGCGGAGCGGCCTTCAAGAGTTCCGCTGCTGCGGAGTATTTTTCCTCGTCGAAATATTCCGCCAACTCCCGGATGCATTCCGATTCGGTGACGAGGGCGGCTCTCGCCGCTTCGAGCGCTTCTTTTTTCATTCCTGGGACCGTCCCTTCATTATTTCAAACGCGGACCTTTCTCCGCCGAACGCGCCGACGCCTATCCCGGCGAGCAGGCACGAGCCCACGGCTCCGGCGGACTGACCGTTCACGACGGTTATTTCCCGTTCCATTACGTCGGAGATGATATCGATACTGACTTTCGAGTTCGTGATGCCGCCGATCGCGACGATCCTGTCGGCGAAGAGACCGATCTTTCCGAGTTTCGCGAGGTTATCCTTCAAGAGATACGCCGCGCTCTCGATGATCGCGCGGGCGATATCCGGCTTTTCGTGTCCGTCCGCTTTCGCGCTGTCGACGTCCGAAAAGTCGAATCTGAGACCGCCGCACCCCGGTTTTCCCGCGGCGGCGAGACGGTCGAAATCGGCGTATGAGATCTTCCCGAAAAAGCGCTCGCGAAGAGCGTCGATCCTGTCGGAAAGAGAGTCGACGGACGCCATAACGCACCACGGAGTTCCGCTTATCATGAACTTGTCGACGAGGCAGCCTGTCGAGAGCGCGAATTCGCGCGAAGCGACGGGGAAGAGTTCCACCCACGAGGTGCCGCACGAGAGGAGCAGATCGCCCTCGTCGAAAACGCCCGCGCCGAGCGCGCCGGACGGATGGTCGAACGAACCGAGGACGACTTGTGTTTTTTCGTCAAGACCGAGCGCCTCGGCTTTGTCGGGAAGGACGGAGCCGAGCACGGTCCCCTTCTCAAATATCGGCGGGAGCATATCCTCGGTGAGGCCGAACTTGTCGAGCATCATTTTCGAGTACCGTCCCTTTTCCTGATCGATCAGGTAAAACGGCGTTCCCATCGAGCGCGACACGCCCCATTTGCCTGTGAGCAGGAAGTTCATATACTCCGCGCTCATCGTGAGCATTCTCGTGTTTTCGAGAATATCGGGTCTGTGCAGTTTGATCCACGCGAGGTCCGCGGCGGGCATTCCGTTAAAGAAATCCCAGCCGATAATTCTGTAAATATCGTCCTGTTCCCGCTTTGTGTAAACGGCGTCGAGGTCGTCCTCGGGGATTTCCGACTGCCAGCCGATTATGCGCGTAAGCGGTTTGTTATCTTCGTCAAGAAACAGAGGATTACCCGACGCGCAGCACGAGCAGAGAGCGGCGATCCTGCCGTCCGCCGACGAGGCAAACTCGCGTATGACGGCGAAGCACGTGTCGACGAACCGATCGGGGTCGAGCAGCTTGAATGAGCCCTCGAAGATATATGAGAACTTTTTGTCCGCGACGCGGACGACCGTCCCGTCCCCGCTCATCAGCGCGCCCTTGACCGCCGACGTTCCTATATCGAGCCCTACGTAATACTCCATGGCAATTCTCCGATTATTTATACGATATAATTATACGTGAAAAACGCGATTTGTCAATATTCAATTGGCGCGGAGAGCGTCCCCGGTTGTTTACTTTAGCCCTTTTTCGTGGTATAATGATTCAGATAATACCGGGGGTTTTATTATGGCGTTATTTGAAGTTACCGAAAACGATAAAAGAGTTTACGAGGAAGAACTGAAGGATTTTCTTCCCGAAAAGATACTCGACGTCCACACGCACGTGTGGCTGGATTCCCTGACGATCCCGAAACCGGCGGACGAAGAGAGCAGGACCGTCCTGTGGCCCTCCCTCGTCGCGAAGGACAACTGTATCGAGGATTTGAAGGAAACTTACCGTCTTCTGTTACCGGACAAGGACGTATCCGCCCTGATGTTCACGAACGAGGTTTGGGATATAAAAAGCGGCGCGGCGAACAACGAATACGTCGCCGAAGCGTCAAAGAAAACGGGCTGGCCGGCGCTTTATTACAGCCACCCGACACAGAGCGCGGACGAGGTCGAGAGGATGATCCGACGCGGCGGCTTCCTCGGTCTGAAATCGTATCTCGATCTCGCGCCCGCCTACATACCCGAAAAAGAGATACGCATCTTCGACTTTTTCCCGAAGGAACAGCTGAAACGAATGGACGAGCTCGGCGCGATCGTGATGCTCCACATCCCGCGCGACGGGCGGCTCAGAGATCCCGTCAACCTCGAGCAGATACTCGAGATCAAGGAACTGTTCCCGAACGTACGGCTGATAATCGCCCATATCGGACGCGCCTACGTGAAGGAGGACGTCGGGAACGCTTTCACTGACTATTTGAACCGCGCGCCCGATCTTATGTACGATTTCACGGCGAACTGCTGCGAGTACGCGATCACCGAAGTGATCAGGAACGCGGGCCCCGAGCGCGTGATGTACGGCACGGATATGCCGATCCTGCGGATGAGGACGCGCAGGATAGAGGAGGGCGGCACGTACATAAATCTCGTCCCGCCCGGTCTTTACGGCGACCCGTCGCAGGACAGACATCTGCGCGAGGTGAGCCCCGAGGAGGCCGACAAGATAACGTTCTTCGTCTACGAGGAACTGCTCGCCTTCAAGCGGGCGTGCGAAACTCTCGGATGTTCCCGCGAGGACGTGAGCAATATGATGTACGGAAACGCGAAAAAACTGATCGACGGCGCAAGACGCTCGATATACGGAGAATAAAAGATGAAAAAGATCAAAGTGGGATATCTGCCGCTGTACATCAAACTGTACGACGACAGCAACGCAAAGTGGAGAGACCCCGTCGTCCTCTACATGAACAAGCTGATAAAAATGATAGAGGACCGCGGATTCGAAGTCGTCCCCGCGGACGAGGTCTGCCGTATCAAGCCGGAATTTGACCGCGCCGCCGCGAAATTCAATGCGGATCCCGAGATATGCGCGGTGATTACGCAGCACCTCGCCTATTCGCCGTCGCTCGAGGCGGCGGACGCGCTGAAGGCCCTCAAAGCGCCGATCATCGTCTTCGATACGACACCGGATCTTGAACTGCTGAGATTCGCCGAGACCGAAGACCGTATCATGGACAACCACGGCATCCACGGCGTGCAGGACATGTGCAATATCCTGAAAAGAAACAGAATTCATTACGAGCTCTGCGTCGGCCACGTTGACAACTCTCCCGTTCTCGACGAGCTGTGCGGATGCATACGCGCCGCGTACGCGGCGAGGACGTTCCGCGAGGCTTGCATCGGTATGGTCGGCGGCGAATTCGAGGGGATGGGCGATTTCCGCATAACGGATGAGGAATACGAAAGAGCGATCGGCGCGAAGACCGTCAGGATGACGGCTGCGGACGCCGCGAAGTACCTTTCTGAGGTGACGGAATCCGAGATCGACGCCGATATCGAATACGACAGGGCGAATTACGACGTCCGCGTGAAAAGCGCGGAGAACTACAGACTTGCGGCGAAGACGGGGCTTGCGGTCCGCAAATGGATGGATGCGGAGCGCCTCGACGGCGTTACGGTCAATTTCCTCCATGCGGACGAGTCGGGTCTGCCGAAGATGCCGTTCGTCGAATGCTGCAAGGTGATGGAGCGCGGGCTGGGCTACGCGGGCGAAGGGGACAACCTCACCGCGGGACTCGTCGCGTCGCTCATGCGGGCGTTCCCAGACACGACGTTCTGCGAGATGTTCTGTCCCGACTGGAAGGAAAACGTGATACTGCTCAGTCACATGGGCGAGATGAATCCGCGCCTTTCGGCGTGGCCCCCGACGATCGTCGACAGCGAATTCGACTACAACTCCTGCGGCGACACGGTCGCGCTAGGCGGCTGCTTCAGACAGGGCGACGCTGTCCTGGTCAACCTCGCGCCGACGGAGGACGGATTCTCGCTCATCCTGTCGGAGGTCCGTATCGAAGACCTCGGGTCAAAGACCGGCGCGTATTCGGCGGGCGTTCAGGGCTGGATGAGGCCGACCCTGCCGCTGCCCGAATTCCTGAAGGAATATTCTCTGGCCGGGGGCACTCACCACTCGGCGATGGTTTACGGGAACGATGCTGACGCCATCGCGGCGTTCGGAAGGATAATGGGATTCAAAGTCGTGAAAATCGGAGGCAAGTGCGAATGAAACCGAAGATAAGAACTCCCTATTTTGAAATAGGAACGAAAAACTACATTTACGGCGACACGGTGCTCGAGTACGCCATGGCGGCGGACCGCGCTGCAGAGAAATACGATATCGACGTCTTGTTCATTACCCCCGCGGTGGAGATCCGCCGGGTGGTAGAGAACACGAAACACCTGATCGTCCTTGCGCCGTATATGGACACGCTTCGTCCGGGGCGCGGCATGGCGGATATCCTTCCGGAGGCGCTGAAGGCGGCGGGAGCGCAGGGCGTCGTCATCAACCACTGCGAAAAGCCGATGAGCCTGCCGCAGATGAAAAAGACGATCGACAGGGCGCGCGAACTCGATTTCCTCGTCTTCGCGTGCGCAGACACGCTCGAAGAGGCGAAGGCGATAGCGCAGCTCCACCCGGATATAATCAACCCCGAGCCGTCCGCGATAATCGGCGGAGGCAACGGCGTCTCGCCGATGGACTACGTGAAGGACTCGATCAGGGTCATCAAGGAGATCTATCCCGACATCCTCGTCGAGCAGGCGGCGGGTATAACGAACGGCGATCAGGTCTACGACTTCATCATGGCGGGCAGCGAGGCGGCGGGCGCCGCTTCGGGCATCATGAACGCCGACGATCCCATAGCGATGATAGACGAGATGATAGCCGCGACGAGGCGCGCCGCGGACGATCTCGGGAAGGAGTAAGATATGGTATTCAAAAAATCTTTCAAAGTAGAATCGAATCACCGCGCGGTGAGCTTCCACGATATCACCGACAGGGTCAATGAAGCGGTCGCCGAATCGAAGATCAGGGACGGTATCGTCGTGGTTTACTCTCATCACACCACCTGCTCGGTCATTACGCAGGAGTGCGCGTTCGACAAGTCCATGACGGGGCTCGAAACGCTCCAGCAGGACCTCGTGAACGTTTTTGAGGAATGGATCCCGACGTGCAGGACCGAGGGGATGTATCTGCATCCCGGTCAGAAAGCGCTCGACTTCGCCGAGGAACACGGCGAGGACAATTTCGGATGCCACAACACCGACGCGCATCTGCGCTCGTCGATAATCGGCAGGAGCGTCACCGTCGTGATCGACGGCGGGATCGCCGACCTCGGAGAATTCGGACGCGTCCACTTCATCGACTGGGACCAGACCCGCGGCCGCACCCGTACGGTACAGATAATGATCATCGGGGAATAAACCGGATAAACGAAAAGCAGGCTGTTTTGACAACAGCCTGCTTTTTTGATTTGAGCGTTACCGGCCGCCGTCGGGCGATACCGTTTGATATCTCGTTCCGGGATCCGAAAAATACCCGTCGAGCCACTCGAAACGGTTTACGATCCATTCTCTCAGGTATTCTGCGTTTTCCCTCCACGTTTCAAAGCCGAGCGTTTCGTCCGCCTCGGCGATGATGCGTCGGTTCAGTATCTTCCATTTTTCAAAGTTTTTGTTCATCTCGTCCTCCCACGACCCGAGCGCTTCGTCGATCGCGGCGAGCGCAGTCTCTTCGAGTTCGTCTTTCATCCCGTCCCATCGCTCCGCGACGAGATCGACGAACCACCTGCGCTTCATCAGCCAAGAGAACCAGTCGTTGCTTCGCGGGGTATCGTAACCGGAGATACCTTCGGTAAAGTCAGGATTTCCGGCGAAGATCCCTTCCCACGATCCGCCCCGGACCGCCTCGTCGTTTCCGAACGCGATGTCGAAATCCCAGGGGCACGTGCAGTATAGTTTGCCGCCCGCTTTCTTCAGGAAGAAGAACGACGAGGACCCGACGTCGGAGTTCATGGCGATCTCGTGGAGCAGATACATATCGACGAACGACGGCACGTCGATCAGCTCGCGGACCGCGCTCTCGTCGCCATCCGCGACCGCGTCGTCTACCGCTGCAAAGAACTCGCGGATGAAACGCCATTTCGTCATCGTCATAGAATCCGACTTGACCGAGAACGCCCGCTCGCGGACGTCGAAAGTGTAGGGGATATCCCCGCCGTTGATATTGACGTATTCGTCAAGTTCGACGAGGTAATCGGTATCCGGTTCCTTCGGATCTTCGCTCATCACGATCCTGTATTTGCCCTCGCCGTGGTGCTCGACGAGCTCGTAAACGCCGAAATAGACGTCGTTCATATAGAACTGAACAAAAGACGATGAGGACGTAAACCCGATCCCGTCGAGCTTTTTGCCCATGGCAAACGCGACGTGATTTCTGAGCATCGATTTGTCCGAATGATTGGCGAGCAGGACCCAGCTTTTGGACGGGCCGTCGCCCTGACCGAGCATATTGATCTTTTCGTCGAATTTGATCCTGTACGGTTTTTTCGGCATGTGGAACGTCGAGTTGCCGCGGCACTTCATCTGAGCAGTGAGATCCCGGAAATCGTATCTTCCGCCTTCCGACCCTTCGAGCGTTACGGTCACGGGGGAATATTCTCTGACGACGATCGGCCCGCCGCTTTCCGTCGTTACGCGGACCGACGGAAATGAAGCGGGGGCGGAAATGATTTCCGTCCCCGTCGTATCCTCAGTCGTCGCCGTTTCGTTTCCCGCAGAGCAGGACGCAAAGATCGCCGCCGCCGTCAGGGCGGCGAGGATCAAAGATATTACAGATAAGGCGTTTTTTTTCATGAATTCAGATAATTGATCAATGCGGCGAGGAACGCAAGCATTCCGCCCTGTCCCCAGCCGTTGTTTTCGTAAACCGAACTGTATACGTACCATCCGCCTGACGCGCCTGACGCGCCGTCAACGACGCCGCCTTCCTTTACGTAGCAAAGCGACGCTTTCGCGGTTCGCAGGATCTCGTCAAGAGACACGCTCCCGAAGAAACCGTTTTCTTTGGCTTTGAGCACGCCCCACATGATCATTCCGGTAGCGGACGAGTCGGACTGATTATCGCCGAGCGACGAAAGGCTCCACGGGAACAGCCCGTTTTCGAGCCGATAGTTCATCGTTTTGGAGATAAACTTCTCGCTTCTTTCGGCCGTATCTTCGTCGGGGCAGTATCTCAAAACGGGTCCGACGGCGAACATGAACCATCCGGTCCCGCGTCCCCATCCGGGATCGCCTTCAAATTTGTTTCCCTCCGAGTATCCGTGATATGCCATCTGAGTGATCCTGTTGACGCCGTACTTATAGTAGTTGACGACCTGAAGACGCGCGTTGGCGGCGGTTGCCTCGTCGCCGAACACCGCGGCATACCTCGCGAGGAACGGAGTGAACATCCCTGTCCCGTCGACGTAGACCTCGCCCCCGTCGTCGTTTTCGTGCGTCCCGTAATACAGTTCGCCGTATTCGTCAGCCGGCCACTCGTCGGTCTCTTTTTTCAGTTTTTCGATAACGGGAAGATATTTTTCGTCTTTCGTCCGTTCATACAGTCCTACGAGAACGTATCCGAGAAGACCCGATTCTCCCGTCGTTCTGACCGTTCCGTTTTCGATCCAATCGTCGATGACCCTTTGTATGTAGTCCCATCTGCCCGCCTCGGCGAGGCCGATGAGAAGCGTTCCGGGCTGCGACATGATCAGATCGTAATTCGGATCGGTTGCGCGCTTCTCGATCACTTCATCGAGCATTTTTTCGGCGTAGTCGGCTATCTGCTCAACGACCGGAGCGAACAGATCGACGAGTTTTCCCGGTTTGTTGGTATCGAACCGTTCCAGAATAGTCGCCACCTGCTCTCTCGTCGCCTTGCCGAGGGGATTGACCGTTTCGGCTGTCACTCCGTTTATCAGACCGATACCGACCGCCCACGCGACGGCGTCCGCCGCCCACGAGTCGATCTTGTTCTTATCTTTGAAGACCGAA
>JAFRQK010000017.1 GCA_017428635.1 Clostridia bacterium
CGTCGCCTGCCGAACTTACGGACAGAGCGAGCGGGATCATCGCGGCGACGGTCAGGACCGCCAGAATGACGCACATCAGTTTTTTCATAGGTTTTTCTCCTTTAAGGGGGTTACGGTTTAATGATAACATATATTCGATTGCATTTCAACAAAAGACTGTAGGGAGGGCTCGCAGCCCTCCGCACCGAAAACTTCGCGCCATCAGGCGCATTTCTATTAAATCGCGGCTTGCCGCGCTATAAGGTTCGGACGCCTGAGAGGCGTCCCTACAGTCATCAATGAAGAAAAGAGGCAGTCGCAAGCGACTGCCTCATTGCCGTTATTATTTCTCGAGGATATCCGCGATCCTCTCACACGCGTGCCCGTCGCCGTAGGGGTTGGAGGCTTTCGCCATCTTTTCGTACTCCTCCGGGTCTTCGAGCAGCAGTTTGAAGTTGTCGTAGATCACGTCCTCGTCCGTTCCGACGAGTTTCAGCGTCCCGGCGGCGATCCCCTCGGGCCGCTCCGTCGTGTCTCTCATGACGAGGACCGGTTTCCCGAGCGACGGCGCCTCCTCCTGGATCCCTCCGCTGTCGGTGAGGATCATATACGAGCGCGCCATGAAGTTGTGGAAGTCGAGTACCTCGAGCGGCTCGATTATCCTGATCCTGCCGCACCCGCCGAGCTCCTCGGCGGCCGCCTGCCTCACGACGGGATTCATATGGATCGGATAGATCGCGAAAACGTCAGGATGCTCGTCGACGATGCGCCTGATAGCGCGGAACATCGAGTGCATCGGCGCGCCGAGATTCTCGCGTCTGTGCGCCGTGATGAGGATGAGGCGCGAGCCCTTCGCCGCGTCGAGTTCGGGGTGGGAGTAGTTCTCCCTGACTGTCGTTTTCAGGGCGTCGATCGCGGTGTTGCCGGTCACGAAGACCGTGTCCGTATCGCGTCCCTCGCGCAGGAGGTTGCCCTTCGAGGTCTCCGTCGGCGCGAAGTTGTACCGCGCGACGATGCTGACCGCCTGACGGTTGAATTCCTCGGGGTAGGGCGAGGCGATGTTGTACGTGCGCAGGCCCGCCTCGACGTGGCCGACCGGGATCTGCATATAGAAGCAGGCAAGAGCGGTGACGAACGTGGTCGAGGTGTCGCCGTGGACGAGCACCACGTCGGGTGCGACTTCCTCGAGGACCGCGCGGATCCTCTCGAGGATGTTCACGGTCACGTCGAAGAGCGTCTGCCCCTGCTTCATGATCGACAGATCAAAGTCGGGCACGACGTCGAACGCCCGGAGCACCTGATCGAGCATCTCGCGGTGCTGACCGGTGACGCAGACGACCGTCTCGATCGATTTTCTCGTTTTGAGTTCCTTGACGAGAGGGCACATTTTGATCGCTTCCGGCCTCGTGCCGAACACAACCATCACTTTTTTCATGTCTTCGTCTCCTCAGTAATGAACGCGAAGCGTTCAATTGCTTGAATGCGCCCGTAGGGCGCAATTCACGATTTTGCGCACGGCGCAAAATCAATTCACGTCCCGAAGGGACAATTCACGTTCCGAAGGAACAATTCATTCAATAGATGAATTGATCGCTCCGCGATCATGAATTGAACGCACGGCGTTCATGAATTGCGGCTGCGCCGCATGAATTGATCGCTGCGCGATCATGAATTGAACGCACGGCGTTCATGAATTGCGGCTGCGCCGCATGAATTGATCGCTCCGCGATCATGAATTGAATGCACGGCGTTCATGAATTGCGGCTGCGCCGCATGAATTGATCGCTGCGCGATCATTGAACGGGCGCATTTATTTACTCAAGCTCGAACGCGCCGGTGTAAAGCTGATAATACTGACCCTTTTGAGCTATGAGCGACTCGTGGTCGCCGCGCTCGATTATCACGCCGTGGTCGAGGACCATGATGACGTCCGAATTCTTGACCGTCGACAGGCGGTGCGCGATGACGAACACCGTGCGCCCCTTCATCAGCGCGTCCATGCCGCGCTGGACGATCATCTCGGTGCGCGTGTCGATCGACGAGGTCGCCTCGTCGAGGATCATCACGGGCGGGTCGGCGACCGCCGCTCTCGCGATCGAGAGAAGCTGTCTCTGTCCCTGCGACAGGTCGGAGCCGTCGCCGGAGATCACCGTCGAATACCCCTCGGGGAGCATCCTGATGAACCCGTCCGCGCCGGAGAGCTTCGCCGCGGCGATACACTCCCCGTCCGTCGCGTCGAGCCGTCCGTACCTGATGTTGTCCATGACGGTCCCGGTGAACAGGTTGACGTCCTGAAGGACCATCCCGAGCGAGCGGCGCAGGTCGGATTTCCTTATCTTGTTGATATTTATGCCGTCGTAGCGGATCTTGCCGTCCGCGATGTCGTAGAAGCGGTTGATGAGGTTCGTGATCGTCGTTTTACCCGCGCCCGTCGCGCCTACGAACGCGACCTTCTGACCGGGTTTCGCGTACATGGAGATATTGTGCAGGACGATCTTCTCCTCGTTGTAGCCGAAGTCGACGTCGAAGAACTCGACCTTGCCGCACAGCGGCGTATACGTGACCTCTCCGGTCCCGTGCGGATGGCGCCACGCCCATTTTCCGGTCTTGGTATCGCTCTCGGTAATCACGCCGTTCTCGTCGATATTCACGTTCGCGAGCGTCACGTATCCGTCGTCGTGCTCGCTCTCTTCGTCCATCAGCTCGAAGATGCGGCCCGCGCCGGCGAGCGCCATGATGAACGCGTTGATCTGGCCGGAGAGCTGGTTGATCGGCATCGTGAAGCTCTTGGAGAGCTGTAAGAACGACGCGACCGCGCCGAGCGTGAGCCAGCCCGGACCGACCGCCAGCGCGCCGCCGACGACGGCGAGGATGACGTACTGCAGGTGGCCGAGGTTGCCCATTATCGGCATGAGGATGTTGGCGTATTTATGCGCGTTCGTCGCCTCGCGGCAGAGGAAATCGTTGCGCCGTCTGAACTCGTCCGTCGTCGCCTCCTCGTGGTTGAAGACCTTGACGACCTTCTGACCCGAGACCGTCTCCTCTATATATCCGTTGAGGTCGCCGAGCGCCTTCTGCTGGCCGACGAAGTGGCGGCCGGACTTGCCCGCGATCCGCCGCGAGAAGATCATGACGAGCGTCACCGTCGTGAGGATGACGAACGTCAGCGGGACGCTGACTATGAACATCGCGACGAGCGTCGAGGTGATCTTAATGATCGAAGAGAGGACCTCCGGCAGCGTCTGCGTGAGCATCTGCTCGAGCGTGTCGGTGTCCGAGGTGTAGCGGCTCATGACGTCGCCGTACGTGTGCGTGTCGAAATACTTGATCGGAAGCGTCTGCATGTGGGAGAACAGGTCGTCCCTCACGCGTTTGAGGACGCCCTGCGACGCCGTGACCATTATCCTGTTCTGGAAGAACGTCGCGACGACTCCGCAGAGGTAGACCGCGCCGAGGAAGAGGATCGCTCCCGTCAGCCCGGCGAGATCGGCGGGCATGTTGTCCTTGAGGACAGGGGTGATGAATCCGTCGATGATCGTTTTGAGATACATCGACCCGATGACGCCCGCTATCGCGTTGACGAGGATGCAGAGCGCGACGACGAACAGGCGGAGCTTATACGCCGAGAGGTATTTCAGGACTCTTTTGAACGAACCCCAGTCGATCTTCATCTTTCCTTTTTCGTCGTAAGGGGTCCCCTGTCTTTTCCCTCTATTCACCGAGCGCACCCCCCTTCTTCTGCGTCTCCCATACCTCGCGGTATATCGGACTCTTCTCGAGGAGCTCGCCGTGCGTGCCTATATTCTCGATCCTGCCGTCGTCCATGACGATGATGACGTCGGCGTCTTCGACCGAGGCGATACGCTGGGCAATGATTATCTTCGTCACGTCGGGGATGTCGGCGGCGAACGAGGCGCGGATCTTCGCGTCCGTCGCCGTATCGACCGCCGAAGTCGAGTCGTCCAAAATCAGCACTTTCGGGTGTTTGAGCAGCGCGCGGGCGATGCACAGCCTCTGCTTCTGACCGCCGGACACGTTCGCGCCGCCCTGTTCGATCATCCTGTCGTACCCGTCGGGGTGCGCGACGATGAAGTCGTGCGCCTGAGCCAGACGGCAGACGCGTTCGATCTGCTCGTCCGTCGCGTCGGGATCGCCCCATCTGAGGTTTTCCTTTACCGTTCCGGAGAACAGGACGTTCTTTTGCAGGACCATCGCGACCGCGTCGCGGAGAACTTTCAGATCGTAGTCCCGTACGTCGATCCCGCCGACGCGAACCGAACCCTCGGCGACGTCGTACAGACGCGGGATGAGCTGAACGAGCGTGCTCTTCGAGGAGCCGGTTCCGCCGATGATCCCGACGGTCGCCCCGCTCTTTATATGAAGGTCGACGTCGTCAAGGCACGGCTTCTCCGAGCGGTCGGAGTAGGCGAAGGTCACGTTATCGAAGTCGATCGAGCCGTCCGGCACTTCGGTCACCGCACCCTCCGGGGAGACGATGTCCGGCTTCTCGTCGAGGACCTCCGCGATCCTCTCCGCCGACGCGCGGGATATGACGAGCATGATGAAGATCATCGAGACCATCATCAGGCTCATAAGGATCTGCATCGAGTAGGTGATCATCGCGGTCAGGTTGCCCGTCGTGAAATCGACTCCTCCGCTCTGAATTATCATTCGGGAGCCGAACCACGACACCATTATCATGCAGAAATAAGCGCAGAACTGGAGTAGCGGCGCGTTGAACGCGATCAGCCGCGCGGCGCGCGAGAAGTCGCGGTAAATGTCCTCCGAGACCGCGCCGAATTTCTCCCTCTCGCGGTCCTCGCGGACGTACGCCTTGACGACCCTGATCCCGCGCAGGTCTTCCTGAACGGTGCGGTTGAGCTTGTCGTACGTCTTGAAGACGCGCTTGAAGACGGGATGGGCGCGCGTCATGATGAACCCGAGGCCGATCCCGAGGATCGGGACGACGGTCAGGTATATCCACGCGAGCGACGGCGCCGTGGAGATCGCCATGACGAGCGAGAAGATCATCATGAACGGAGCGCGCACCGCTATGCGGATCACCATCTGGAAGGCGTTCTGAACGTTAGTCACGTCGGTCGTGAGACGCGTCACGATACCGGCGGACGAAAATCTGTCTATATTGGAGAACGAGAACCGCTCGACCGAGTCGAACAGATCCGAGCGCAGGTTGCGCGCGAATCCGGCGGACGCCTTCGCCGCGTTGGCTCCGGACAGTACGCCGAACGTCAGAGAGACGGCGCAGAACGCGATGAGGATCCCGCCGTACGTGAGGACGCGGCCCATGTCGCCGCGGTCGATACCCTCGTCGATAAGGCGGGCGGTGAGGAAGGGAATAAGGACCTCCATCACGACCTCCATCGACACGAAGATCGGCGCGAGGATCGAGTTTATTCTGAATTCGCGCACGGAGCGCAGAAGTTTTCTTATCATAGGCGTCGGCGCCTCCTTTCCGGAGTTGAACTGTCTTTCTTTTTTCAACCTATTATTATACAACAAATTGAATTATCGTTCAACACCGGAATTGTAAAAAAGCGGAAAAACGGCGCGCCCGCAGTGGGCGCGCCGCCTCAGCCTTTTTCGTTCTTTCCCGCCATCGCCTCGACCGTCGCGGGCGACAGACAGTGGGCGACGTTTTCCGCCTCTTCCTCCCCCGCCTCGCCGTTGAGGCGCGCGAGGTACTCCCTGACCGTCGCGAGCCGGTCTCTCATATACTTTCCGCGCTCCGCTCCCTTTTCGGTCAGCGTTATGTAGCCGTACCGCCTGAAGTTCACGTATCCGTCGGCGCACATCGCCGTCGCCATCCGCGAGGCGGAGGAGGGCGTCACCCCCAGCGAGGAGGAAAGATCGCGGATCCGCACCGGATCGCGCCCTCCGTCCGACAGTTCGTGGATCTTCATCAGATAGTTCTCGCACGCGGGCGTCATCCGCCCTTCCTTTCCGTCTCTTTCCCGTCCCTTCATCTCTTGCGCCCCTTTCAAGTTGTTTTGTCATCCGATAATTATTACCGCGCCGCGCCGATTATTCGGGGCGAGCAAAAAAAGACGCGGTAATTTCACTTTTACACTTTACTTTGTTAAATCATTGTAGTAAAATAGAGGGGCAGTAAAACCGGGGGTATGTGAAAGATGAAAAAAAGCCCGCATAAAGATTATCTGTTCCGGGCGATCCTGTCGCTCAGGACGGTCGAGGAGTGTTACGACTTTTTCGAGGATCTCACCACCGTCAAGGAGCTCGACGAGATGAGCAAACGCATCCGCGTCGCGACGCTTCTGCTCGACGACAAGGTCTACAGCGAAATACTGGGCGAAGAGGGCGAAGTCACCGCATCGTCGGCGACGATCAGCCGTGTGAACCGCTGCATCAAATACGGAAACGGCGGATACAAAACGGTGATCGACCGCCTGAAGGCGGGCGGAGTCGCCCTGCCCGAGGCGAATAAATGAGCGCCCGCTCGTGCTACGACGCGCTCAGCCCCGTTTACGACAGGTTCAACGGTGACGTCGACTACGCGGCGATCGCCGACGCCGTCTGCGCTCTTTTCGGAAAATTCTCGAAAAAGAAGATCAAGACGGTCCTCGACCTCGGCTGCGGGACGGGTCCCCTGACCGAGCAGCTCGTACGGCGCGGGTACGCCGTGACGGGGCTCGATATCTCCGAGGATATGCTCGCGCTCGCGTCGGCGCGGCGCGGATGCGGCGGCGGCAAAAAAGCGACGTTCGTCCGGGGCGATATGAGGAAATTCTCCCTTCCCGAGCCGGTCGGCGCGGCGGTGTCGACGCAGGACGCGGTGAGCCATATGCTCACGCCGCAGTCGCTGCGCAAATGCTTTTCGTGCGTCGCGAAGGCGCTGTCCCCGGGCGGCGTGTTCGTTTTCGATATCAACACGGCGTATAAGATGAAAGAGGTCTACGGCGACCGGACTTTCATCCTCGAGGACGAGGATTCGTACACGGTCTGGGAGAACGGGTATCTGCCCGCGGGCCCGGGCGTCGAGTTCCGCGTCACCGTTTTCACGAGGACGGCGGCGGGCCTTTGGCGGCGCGACGAGGGGGTCACCCGCGAGCGCGGATGGTCGCCGAAGTCGGTCGCCAACGCGCTGCGCGAATCGGGTCTCGAACCCGTTTTCACGGCGTCCGCGTGGGATCTCGGAACGGTCGGCGAAGAGACGGAGCGCATCGTCTTCGCGGCTGTAAAAAAGTAAATCAAACGGAGGAGTTTTTATGTATAAAGTTCTTAAAAGACGGGAGCTGAACCCGACGGTCACGCTCCTTGAAGTGGAGGCGCCGCGCGTCGCCGCGAAGGCGAAAGCGGGCCAGTTCGTCATCCTGATCCCGGACGAGGGCGGGGAGCGCATACCGCTCACCGTCGCAGGGTGCGACAAAGAGGCGGGCGCCGTTACGGTGATCTTCCAGATCGTCGGCGCGACGACGATCCGCCTGAACGCCAAGCGCGAGGGAGACTTCATTCACGATTTCGTCGGGCCCCTCGGCAGACCGACAGAGGTCGAAGGATTTAAAAAAGTCGCCGTCGTCGGAGGCGGCGTCGGATGCGCCATCGCGCTTCCCGTCGCCCGCGCTCTCTCCGAGAACGGCGCGGAGGTGCACTCTATCGTCGGTTTCAGAAATCGCGATCTGGTCATCCTCGAGGATGAATTCAAATCGGTGTCCTCCGTTATGAAGATGATGACGGACGACGGCTCGTACGGCGAGAAGGGGCTCGTCACCGACGCTCTGCGCGCTCTGATCGAGAGCGGCGAGCAGTACGACGAGGTCATCGCCATCGGCCCGCTCGTGATGATGAAATTCGTCTGCCGCCTGACGGCGGAGTTCGGTATAAAGACGGTCGTCTCGATGAACCCGATCATGATCGACGGGACGGGAATGTGCGGCGGCTGCCGCCTCTGTGTCGGGGGCAAAATGAAATTCGCCTGCGTCGACGGACCCGATTTCGACGGTCACGAGGTCGATTTCGACGAGGCGATCAAGCGCGGCTCGGTCTACCGCGACGTCGAGGGACGCGCGAGAGAAGAAGCGTGCAGACTGTTCGGAGGTATGTGAAGATGGCGGATATGAGACCCGATAAAACTAAAATGCCCTCGCAGGAGCCCGCCGTTCGCGCCCGCAACTTTGACGAGGTCGCGCTCGGCTACACCGCCGAGATGGCGCAGGGCGAGGCGGCCAGATGTCTGAACTGCAAGAATCCCGCGTGCGTCTCAGGATGTCCGGTTCAAGTCAATATCCCCGGCTTTATCAAAAAGATCGCGGACGGCGATTTCGACGGCGCGTACGCCGTAATCTCGGAGTCCTCGTCGCTTCCGGCTATCTGCGGCCGCGTCTGCCCGCAGGAGAGCCAGTGCGAGGCAAAATGCGTCCGCGGGATCAAGGCGGAGCCGGTCGGCATCGGACGGCTCGAGAGATTCGCCGCGGACCGGCACAGCGCGAAGAAGAAAGAGGGAGCCGTCGCTCCCGCCGCCTCTCCCGAAAAGAACGGGCGCAAGGTCGCGATCGCGGGTTCGGGCCCCGCGGGCCTCGCTTGCGCGGGGGACCTCGCGAAACTCGGCTACGACGTGACCGTCTTCGAGGCGCTCCACACGCCCGGCGGCGTTCTCGTCTACGGCATCCCGGAATTCCGTCTGCCCAAGGCGATCGTCGCCGAGGAGATCGACGGACTTCGCGATCTCGGCGTAAAATTCGAGTGCAACACGGTCATCGGACGTACGGTCTCCGTCGACGAGCTGTTCGACGAGGGCTTCGAGGCCGTCTTCATCGGCACGGGCGCGGGCCTGCCGAGGTTCATGAACATACCGGGCGAGAACCTCAACGGAGTGTTCTCGGCGAATGAATTCCTGACCCGTATCAACCTGATGAAAGCGTACCGCGAGGGCGCCGACACCCCGGTCATGAAGCCGAAGCGCGTCGCCGTCGTCGGAGGCGGCAACGTCGCGATGGACGCCGCGCGCTGCGCTCTGCGCCTCGGCGCGGACGAGGTCTCGATCGTCTACCGCCGCTCGGAGGCGGAACTGCCCGCCCGCGCGGAGGAGGTCGAGCACGCGAAAGAGGAGGGGATCGTCTTCCGCCTTCTCACGAACCCCGTTCGTATCATCGGCGACGATAATCTCTTCGTAAAAGGAATTGAGTGCGTGAGAATGGAACTCGGCGAGCCCGACGCGTCGGGCAGAAGACGCCCCGTCACCGTCGAGGGATCGGAGTTCACGATCGACGTCGACTGCGTGATAATGGCGATCGGCACGTCGCCGAACCCGCTGATCAGAACGACGACGCCCGGCCTCGACTGCGAGAGCTGGGGCGGCATCAGGACCGGCGAGGAGGGAGCGACCTCCCGTCCCGGAGTGTTCGCGGGAGGCGACGCCGTGACCGGCGCGGCGACCGTCATCCTCGCGATGGGCGCGGGCAAGACCGCGGCGGCGGCGATCGACGAATATATAAAGAATAAAAAATGATCGCGCAGCGATCAATTCATGACGGCATTGCCGTCAATTCACGAGCCCCGCGCCGAAAAGCGCGGGGCTCAATTCATGCGTCGCATGACCGTTCATGCGGCGCAATTCATTTAGGGTAACTCCTGTTACCCTATTGTATGATGAATTGATCTCTCGGACTTCCGTCCTCGGGATCGTGAATTGATTTTGCTTTCGCAAAATCATGAATTGCACCCAACGGGTGCGTGAATTGTCCCTTCGGGACGTTTATTCCTCACCGACGAGGAACGACCGCGCTCTTTCCGGCGCGCGTTTTTCTTTGTCGGTCAGCGGCTCGTCGCCCTGTCTGTAGTCGAACGACCGGCAGAACGCCGAGACGTCGTCGTTCAGCCCCTCGAGATACCGGTCCTCGATCTTCGAGACGGTCGAGAAGAACTCGCCGAACTCCTTGCCCGACAGCCGCTCCTTCGCCGCGGCGAGGAATCGCTCGTAGTGGGGCAGGCAGAAGAAACCTACGTTTTCCGTCTTGCGCCTGAACTGATCCTCGCTCTCCCAGAGCAGCGCGGCGGTCTCGATCATCAGCGAGAAGTTGTGCTCGATCCTTCCGCACAGATAGCACGTGCGGTTGATCTCGCCGACCGTCTTTATCGCCGACGCGCCGGCTTTCGCGGCGAACAGACCGGAGAGCGCGCCCGGTTTCGTTCTCTCCCTGACGCGGGCGAGGTACGATTCGGTCATGAGGGCGAGAGGGAGGCGCTTTCCGCCGTCGAACAGCATCGAGAGATGGCGGGAGCAAAAACCCTCCTCGTTCGTCTTTATCCTGACGTCCGGCTCCATCATCGACGCGCCGAGGATCAGATCGACCTCGTCCGTCTGAAGTTTTGAAAAAAGGAAACAGAACGGACACTTCTCGCCGACCTCGCCCGCCTCCTCGAACGCCTCGTTGACGGGGATCGTGAATATTCTTTCCATGGGGTGCGACTCCTTTGATAATTGCTTTTTTCGACCTTATATGATAAAATACTGTTTGATAAAACAGACCGCAGAGAGGGGGGAAGACCGTTGGAAAAACCGTACGTCGTTGACGAGGGCAAAATCGACGGGCTGTCCTTCGTCGAAGTCGCCGGGGTAGGCAATTTCTCCGTCTTCAAGACGTTCGACTGCGGCCAGTGTTTCCGCTTCGATCCGACGGGACCGCGCCGCGGGGGCTACGCCGTTTCGGGCGTCGCGCTCGGAAGGTACGTATCGTTCGAGCAGACGGACGACGGCACGCTCGCCGTTTGGGGCGCGACCGCCGACGATTTCGAGAAGATCTGGCTCTCCTACCTCTCCCTCGATACCGATTACGACGCGATCGACGAGGCGGTCACGACCGCGCTCGACCCTGACGGCTGCGCCGTCATGCGCCGCGCCGCCGAAGCGGGGCGGGGCATCAGGATCCTGCGTCAGGACCCGTGGGAGGCGCTCTGTTCCTTTATCGTATCGCAGAACAACAACATCCCGAGGATAAAGAAGATCATCGCCGCGCTTTGCGAGAAGTACGGAGAGGATACGGCGGACGGGTCGGCAAAGAGTTTCCCGACCGCGCGCGCCCTCGCGGAGGCGGGTGAGGACGCGATCTTCGCCCTGCGCACGGGCTTCCGCGCGAAGTACATAGTCGACGCCGCGCGCCGCGTCGCTGACGGGGAGATAGACCTCGACGCCGTCGCGCGCGAGGAAGATTTCCCGACCTGCGAGGCGGAGCTGATGAAGATAAAGGGCGTCGGACCGAAGGTCGCCGACTGCGCGCTTCTCTTCGGCTTCGGAAAGACGGAGGCGTATCCCGTCGACGTGTGGATGAAGAAAGTCGCCGCCCGCCACTTCGCGAGCGGACCGGACCCGAAACTCTTCGGGAAATACGCAGGCATCGCTCAGCAATATCTGTTTTATATGGAAAGATATGTAGGGTAACTTCCGTTACCCTACTTTTTTTATTTTTCCGGGTCGAGGAATTTCCAATATCTTGCGAGGTAGTCGATGCCCGACCAGAGCGTCATTACCGCCATCAGGGCGATGAAAACGTAGGAGAGGATATGATACTCCGCGAACGGCTTGAAGGGCAGGATCAGGGGCTCGAGGAACACCACGACGACCGCCGCCATCTGCGTCGTCGTTTTTATTTTCCCGAGCCAGCTCGCCGCGATGACGAGGCCGCTCTTGCCCGCGGCGACCAGACGGATCGACGTGACCGCGAGTTCGCGGAAGATGACGATCGCCGCCGCCCAGACGAAGACGGGGCGCAGATCGGCGAACGCCTCGTTGACGAGGATGCCGAGCATCGCCGAGAAGACGAGGAACTTGTCCGCGAGCGGGTCCATGAATTTCCCGAAATCGGTGATGAGGTCATATTTCCGGGCTATCTTTCCGTCGACCATGTCGGTCAGCGACGTCAAGGCGAACAGCGCCGCGGCGACGATACGCATCACCGCCTCGTTCGGCCACGGCAGCGGCGCGACGAGAACGACGAGGAACACCGGAACCATGCAGATCCGGAACAGCGTCAGTTTATTGGGAAGATTCATCTTCTTTTTCTTTTTTTCAGCGTCCATGATAAACTCTCCTGTCTTGTTCTGCGGCGGGGCGGTCAGACGACCGTCTCTCCCACCATGTCGTAGTCCATAGAATCGGTGATCTTAACGTCCGTGATCTCGCCCTCGCTCACGGGGCGGGACGACGTGAAGAACACCTTGCCGTCGACGTCGGGCGCCTCGGCGGGCGTTCTGCCGACGTACGCTTCGGCGACCGGGTCGAACGATTCGCACAGCACGGGATATACGCGCCCCACGCGCTCGCGCATTTTCTTCTCGCTGATGCGCAGCTGCGTTTTCATCAGGATATCGTAGCGTTTTTGCTTGATTTCCTCGCTCACCTGTTCTTCCATCGAATACGCGGGGGTGTCCTCCTCGCGGGAGTAGGTGAAAGCGCCGAGGCGGTCGAACCCCGCTTCCTTCACGAAGCGGCAGAGCTCCTCAAAGTCCGCGTCCGTCTCGCCGGGGAACCCGACGATCAGCGTCGTGCGCAGGACGATATCAGGGACCGCCTCGCGCAGACGGCGGACGGCGTCCTTTATCATGGCGGCGTCGCCGTGGCGGTTCATCCGGCGCAGGACCGGGTCGCTTATATGCTGGATCGGTATGTCTATGTATTTCACGACGCGGTCGTTATCGCGGATCAGCGCGACGAGTTCGTCCGTTATCTTGTCGGGATAGCAGTAAAGAAGTCTTATCCACGGTATCCGCGTCTGCTTTGTGATCTCGTTTATCAGTTTCGGCAGCTCGTATTTTCCGTAAAGGTCGATCCCGTACGCCGAGGTGTCCTGAGCGATCACGTTCAGTTCCTTCACGCCCATCGCGTCCAGATCCCGCGCTTCCGCGACGATATCTTCAATGCGGCGCGAGCGCAGCGGGCCGCGGATCGACGGGATCGCGCAGTAGGCGCATCTGTTCGAGCAGCCCTCGGCGATCTTTATATACGCCATGGCGTCGCCCGTCGTGACGATCCTGTCGCCGCCGAGCGCGCACGTTTCCTTCGGGTCGAGCGCGGCGAATCCCCTTTCGCCGCCGAGCGCCGAGCTCACCGCCTCGACGATGCGGTCGAGGCTTCCGACGCCGACGATCGCGTCGATCTCCGGCATCTCGGACAGAAGTTCCTCGCGGTATCTCTCCGCCATGCACCCCGTGACGATCAGCGCTTTGAGGCTGTGGTGTTCTTTCAGCCACGCGAGGTCGAGCACCGTGTCGATCGACTCGCGCTTCGCCTCCTCGATGAAAGCGCACGTGTTGACGACGACGGCGTCGGCGCCTTCCGCCTCGGGGACGATGTCGAACCCGGCGGCGGCGAGTTTGCCGAGCATCACCTCGGTGTCGCAGAGGTTTTTCGCGCAGCCGAGAGAGACGAACGCTATCTTCTTTGAGCTCATTTCAGAATTTCCTTTATCTTCGGTATTGAAAAGCCGAGACGGCAGAGAGCGGCGACCGTCTTCGGGTCGCTCGCGAAATCTCTCCTTGCGGCGTGGTATCTCAGCGCCTCTTCGTATTCTTCGTCCGTGATCCCGTCGGCGGCTTCCTTCGCCGCGGCGGCGGGGTATCCTTTCGCGAGCAGATCGGCGCGGATCCTCTCGGGGCCGCGTTTCGTGCGGTTGAATATGCTTCTCGCCGTGTGGCGGGCGTTTTCCGCCTCGTCGAGCAGTCCGCCCGAGATCATGGCGCGAACGGCGCGCGCGGCGTCCTCTTTGCCGTGGCCGCGCCGCGTGAGTTTCATCACGAGCGCCGATACGCTGTGCGGGGAGTCGGCGGCGATCCGCATCGCGTCCGTCACCGTCTCGGAGAGCGCCGACGCGCGGCGCAGTTTTTCTTCGTTTTCATCCGACAGCAGGTCGCCCTCGGCGATCCCGAGGCTGTCCCAGAGCGACGCCCCGACGCGGAGCGTCTCGTCGGGTCCCTCGCCCGCGAGCGTCACCGTCACGCGGCGTCCGTCGCGCTTCACTTTTTTCAGAGACGTCATTATCTCACCCCGGCGACTGAGCCGTTCTTTATTTCTATGAAACGCGCCGCGCCCTCGCCGCCCGGTATCACCGACGGCTCGCACGACGTCACGATTATCTGCCGCCCGAGAAGGCGGTCGGTAATGTACTTTCTTCTGTTCGCGTCGAGTTCGGAGAAAACGTCGTCCAGCAGGAAGACCGGGTACTCGCCCGACTTCTCCCGCGAGATCTCGCCCTCGGACAGTTTCAGGGCGAGCGCGAAACTGCGCTGCTGCCCCTGCGAGGCAAAAAGGCGCGCGTCCGAGCCGTCCAGCGCGAGGCGGATATCGTCCTTGTGCGTGCCCCACAGCGTCGATCCGGCGGCGGCTTCCCGCTCGATATTCGACGTCAGTTTGTCGAAAAGTATCTTCTTGCCCTCCGCGGGGTCGTATCCGTCCTCAACCCCGCCGAGCAGATGCGACTTGTAAGAAACGGAGGGGGACTCGGCTCCGCCCGTCATCTCCTCGAAGAACGAGGCGACGTGAAGAGAGAGTTTTTTTACGTATTCAAAGCGCGCCGCGGCGATGCGCGAGGCGGCGTCGCTCATCTGCTCCGAGAAGACTTCCCATTCTTCGGTTCTGACCTCCGCGCCCGAGGAAAAGCGGCGCAGAAGGGCGGCGCGGTGGGAATAAGCCGCGCGGTAGAGCGACAGGTCGCGGATGTAGCCGGGGTCGAGCTGGGAGATCGCGACGTCTAAAAACGAGCGTCTCTCGGCGGGACCGCCGTTCACGACGGAAAGATGGGCGGGGCAAAAGAGCACCGCCCGCAGGTTTCCTATCATCTCGGAGACGGAGGACAGCGGCGCGCCGTTGCGCAGCAGCCTTTTTTTGCCCTCGCGGGAGAGTTCCGCGATCAGTTCGACAGGATACTTTTCCCCCTCGCGCTCTACGCTGACGCCTAGTCCGGAGGCGGAGGCGTCCTGCCTGATCATATCCCTGTCGTGCGCCCCGCGGAACGAGCGCCCGCGGGCGAAAAGATAGATTCCCTCAAGAATATTCGATTTTCCCTGGGCGTTCATGCCCCAAAGCACGTTGACGGTGGGAGAGAACTCTATCGTCTCTTCCTCAACGTTGCGAAAGTCGCGGAAAACCGCTCTTGTTACGATCATGTTGTGTCCCTAAACCGTAATTGATATCATTTCTGTAGGGAGGGCTCGCAGCCCTCCGCACCTTATAACGCGGGGAAGCCTTACGGTCTAATGTACGGATGCCTGAGAGGCATCCCTACAGTCATTCCTCATCGTCGAGGTCGAGGAGGCGGACGTCGAGTTCTCCGTCGTTCTCGAACAGCGGCTCGTCCTCTTCCTCTTCGTCGCTCTTTTCCTTGATCTTCGCCTCGAGTTCTTCCATGAGCCCGGGGTTGTTCTCTATGTATTTGCGTACGTTCTCCTTGCCCTGACCGAGACGCGCGCCGTCGTAGGAAACCCACGCGCCGCTCTTGTCGAGGATGCCTCGCGCGATGCCGAGGTCGACGATCTCGCTCGCCTTGGAGATGCCGATGCCGTACAGAATGTCGAATTCCGCGGTGCGGAAGGGCGGGGCGACCTTGTTTTTGACGACTTTGCACTTGACCCTGTTGCCGTACGTCTCCGTGCCGACCTTGAGGATCTCGGTCTTGCGGATGTCGATTCGGATCGAGGCGTAGAACTTGAGCGCGCGGCCGCCGGTCGTCGTCTCGGGGTTGCCGTAGATGACTCCGACCTTCTCGCGGAGCTGGTTGATGAAGATGACGATACAGTTCGTCTTTGAGATCGTCCCGGAGAGTTTGCGGAGCGCCTGGCTCATCAGACGCGCCTGAAGACCGACGTGGGACGCGCCCATGTCGCCCTCTATCTCCTGCTGGGGAACGAGAGCCGCGACGGAGTCGATGACGACGATGTCGATCGCTCCGGAGCGGACGAGCGCCTCGGTGATCTCGAGCGCCTGCTCGCCGCTGTCCGGCTGGGAGACGAGTAGTTCGTCTATGTCGACGCCGAGAGCGCGGGCGTAAACGGGATCGAGAGCGTGCTCCGCGTCGATGAACGCCGCGTCGCCGCCGAGTTTCTGAACTTCGGCGATCGCGTGGAGCGCGACCGTCGTCTTACCGGATGATTCGGGGCCGTATATCTCGACGATCCTTCCGCGAGGGAAGCCGCCGACGCCGAGCGCGAGGTCGAGGGAGACGGAGCCCGTCGAAACGACCTGAACGTTCATCTGGGGATTCTGGCCCATCTTGATTATCGAGCCCTTGCCGTAGTTCTTTTCTATCTGGTTGATCGCCGTTTCAAGCGCCTTTTTCTTAGCCTCGGGATTCTCGCCTTCTCCTGTTTTCTTCGGTACCGTTTTCATTATAATATTCGTCCTTTCTCCGTCCTCACCTCCGCGAGGACATACTATTTCATTATAAAGATATTATATACTATACACGGGAAATAATCAAGAGGATACGCCGTTTCCGACCGCTTTTCAAGAAAAATAAGAAAATTAGAAAAAAACGCTTGACAGACGAGATAAATAAGGTTATACTTATAAATAAACTAACAAAGTTAGAGAAACCGGAGTTGAAATCAGGAGGAACAGAATTGAAGAACGTGGCTTTCCCGGTTTATTACAACTGGTACGACTGGCTCAGGGAAAACCTGCCGCCGGAGGAGCGTTGCGAGGTGACCGACGCCCTGAGAGACTATTACGAGACCGGCGTCTCACCGGAGAACGCGGTGCGGGAGTCGCTCCGTCTCGTCGTCTCGCTGATGCGGAATGAGATCGACGCCGCCCGTGAGAAAGCAAAGCAGGCGTCCGAATACGGAAAAATGGGAGCCAAAAAGAAAAACGGGAAGAATAACGGGGAAGGGGACTCAGAGACCCCCGAAGGCACCCTACAGACCCCCGAAGGTACCCCGGACGAGCCCGAAGACGCCCCCGGCTTAAAAGATAATAAAATAAAAGAAAATGAAAA
>JAFRQK010000018.1 GCA_017428635.1 Clostridia bacterium
GGTCGCCTCGGGAGGCATCTTCGACTTTACCGATGAGACCAAGATCTCGGGCTGGGCGAAGGATCCCGTCGGGAACCTGAAAAAAGTCGGCATATTCACCGGCGATAAGAACGGCAACTTCAACCCGAAGAACAACACGACCCGCGCCGAGGCGGCGACCGTCGTGACCAGACTCAAACAGGCGATCGACGGCGCATGGCAGGGTTACGTGCCCGAGGCGGGAGAGAACTTCCTCATTTTCGGAGCGAAGTATCTGTTTGAAAACGGATCGGTCCTCGCCGGCGGGATGAAACGCGGCCTCGACGATTCGGGCGAATATCCGCTTCTCACGCTCTCGATGAACGGCACGACGGCGTTCGCGACGTATCTTTCCGCGAACACGACCGGGATCTCGGTGAGTCTCGCCGAATTCTTCCCGGAAGAGTATCCCGTAGTCAAAATATGCTACTCGTTCGACGGTATGGAAGAGACCGTCCCGACGGCGTTCTACAGAACGAACAACACCCAGACCGCAAGGGGTTTCACGGAATACCTCACCCTTGCGCCGGGATCCGACGAGGACGGTATGAGGACGGCGACCGCCGATCTTACAGCGACGTTCGCCTCTCACACGGTCGACCGCACGACGCAGATAGAGAATCTCATTTTCTCACCGTGCCCGGAGGATTACAAGGGCGACGGCAAATTCGTCGTGAAATATATCGGTTTCTTCAAAACGCAGGCGGACGCCGACGCGTTCGGCGCGGCGGCGGATCCAGATATATGCGATTATCTCAAAAACTACTCTCTGGGCTTCACAGCCGACGTACGGGAATATACCGCGGAGGATAAAGCGTATTACGACAAACTCCTTGCCGACAGGATCGCAGAGATCAAGAACTCCCCGTCGGAGCTGACGCCTGAGATGATCAAAGCGCAGGGAGGCAAATGCTACTATCTCTCCTCGATACACGGCGACGACAGCAACGACGGGCTCTCGCCCGAGACCCCGTGGAGATCGGTCTCAAAACTCTGGCGCGTCATCGGGCAGACCGAAATCAGCATTCCGAAAAAAGGCGACGGGGTCTTCTTTGAAAGAGGAAGCGTGTATTATCCCGAACTCTATCACAAAAACATAATGAGCAATCTCGCTCTTGCCGCGAACGTCAGTTACGGCGCGTACGGCGAGGGACCGAAGCCGCTCTTCACCGGAGCGCTCGACTTTACCGACTCAAACGGAGTCGGCGACTGGGAGCCGACCGGATATCCGAATATCTGGAAGATCGCATGCGTCGACGACACGGTCACGGAATATGAGGACGACGACGGGACCGAGGTCACGGCGGTCTGGTGCGGAGTTCGGTCCGAGATATGCAACATGGTCTTCGACGGCGGGCGCGCGGTCGGTATCCGCGTTTCCGCGAAGGGAGACCTTCAGACCTTCGGCGACGGGATCGTCTCAAACGAAAAGGGACAGTGCTTCAACGGGTTCGAGTATTTCTACTGTGAGTCCCGCTCTCTTGAAAACCCCGGCACGGCGCTTCTTCACAACCTCGAATTCTTCCACGACTGGGAGACCGGCGCGCTCTACCTGTACTGGGACAAGGGAGATCCCGCCGACAGCTTTGACGATATCAAGGCGGGCAGGAACGCGGTATGCGTGTACGGAGCAAACAACGTTTTCGTCGACAACCTCGCGTTCGTTTACAGCGGAAGAGGGGTCGGTTCGGGCGGCACGAACGTGACGTTCAAAAACTGTGAATTCGGCTGTACCGGCGGATCCGTCGATTCGGCGGAAAGCGCGTTCGAGGTCAACGGAAGATCGGACGGCGTTTATATGATCAACAACTACGTCCACGACGTTTTCGACGGAGCGATGTCAAGCCAGTCCACCAATATCAACCCTGAAAACCCCGTTATCATCAACAACGTCAACTACATCGACAACGTGATGGTCTCCTGCGGTCACAGCGCGGAGATCTGGAACCACGTCCACGATCTGGACGAGAACGGGATCTCCGCCTCGAAGATCACCAACTGTACCCTCAAGGGCAATATTATGGCGTACGACGGATACACCTGGCACGTCAAACAGGATACGCAGGCGTTCTCGACCGGAGTAACGATCTGCTCCGATATCTACGGTGAACTTAGTAACTGCCGTGTCGAGGACAATATATTCCTCTACGGTATGGGCGCGATCTATTGCGCGTATATGGCGACGTACCGCCAGCCGCGCGGGTGGGAGGCGCTCGGGAACGTATACGTCGCCGACCCCGATTTCTATTTCATCGGAACGTCCTACGAAACTCTGAACTATATCAGCCACAGAATGATGAATCGCGATATCGTGCATTTTCCGTACACGACGGAGGGGCTCTCGTGGTACGCGTCGCTCGGGATCGATCCAAAGGGCGTGTACTACACGTACGACTCAGGCAATCCGTATAAGGAACTGAACAGGAACGGATGCTTCTTCATGACCGGTTACTACGCAGAAAGAGGCGTTGACCCGACTTCGGGAAAATAACGGCGTCAGGATCTTTCGGCGACGGCGGTCTTCCGCCCAAACAATAAAAAGGAGTGACAAATGAAAAAACTCTTATCCCTCATCCTTTCCCTCATCTTCATCATCGGGTGCGTCCCCGCTATCGCGTCGGCGAAAAGCGCCCTTCCCTTCAAGGACGTAAAAGAGGGAGACTGGTTCTATCCTTACGTTTCATACGTATATGAAAACGGTCTTATGAACGGAACGGGCGGGAAGACCTTTTCTCCGAGGGACACCCTCACCCGCGCGATGTTCATAACGATCATCGGACGTCTTGTCGGAGGCGGGAGCGACGCTCCCTCGCCTTTCAAGGATACGGCGGCGAATTCCTGGTAC
>JAFRQK010000019.1 GCA_017428635.1 Clostridia bacterium
AATAATAAGGTCTGAGGAGAAAGAGCATGAAACGCGGACTCATTATGGAAGGCGGCGCGATGCGCGGAATGTTCACCTGCGGCGTGCTCGACGTGTTCATGGAAAACGGCGTCACGTTCGACGGCGCGGCGGGGATCTCCGCGGGAGCCGTCTTCGGATGCAATTTCAAGTCGCATCAGATCGGACGCGCGATCCGCTACAACAAGAAATACTGCACGGACCCGAGATTCTGCGGCGTGCGCTCGCTCATGAAGACGGGCGACCTTTTCGGCGTCGATTTCTGTTATCACGAGATACCCGACGTCCTCGACCCTTTCGACACCGAGACCTTCAAGAACGATCCGATGGAGTTTTACGTCGGTGCGACTGATATCAAAAAAGGGGAGATCGTCTACCACAAATGCACCGACGGCGGTGAGCGCGACGTCGAATGGATGCGCGCGTCAGCCTCGCTCCCGCTCGTTTCCAACCCCGTTAAGGTCGACGGATATACGCTTATGGACGGCGGGATCGTCGATCCCATTCCGTACAGATACATGGAGAGCATCGGGTACGACAGGAACGTCATGATCCTGACTCAGCCGAAGGGATTTGTCAAGAAAAAAGACAAGACGCGCCGTCTTGTCCGTCTGAAGCTGTTCAAATATCCCGCGGTCGCGTTCGCTATGGCGGTGAGACACATCCGCTACAACATTCAGCTGAGGGACATCGCGGAGCGCGAGGAATCCGGCAAAGCCTTCGTCATCAGGCCTCCCGAATCTCTCGGGATCGGCAGAACGGTCAAGGATCCCGAGGAGCTCGAGCGCGTCTATCAGGTCGGGCGTAAGGAAGCCGAGAGAGTGCTTCCCGAGGTCATATCTTTCCTTGCAGGAGAGGAATGAGTTTTTCGGCTTTCTTTGAAAAGAAAGCCTCGGCAAAGAAACTTTAAAGAATAAAAAAATCGGGAGCTCTGTCGAGCTCCCGAAATCTTTTATCAGTTATTTATCAATATCCGACGACCGGCTTGAATCCGAATTCGGTCATTTCCGAGCCCTTGTAGATATACTCGGGGACGGTACCTGCCGGACCGTTGTACCAGATCGAGTCGAAGTAGAAGACGTAGTTTGAATCGAACTCTTCCGCGGTGACCGGATCCTTATAGATATTGAAGTAGGAATTGATATAGTTGAGTGTCGCTTCCTTGTTGATGCAGGTGTACCACGTTCCTGCCGCCGCGTCGTAATCTCCGCCGACGGGGGCTGTCATGAACGTGACGTACTGCATATCGAGCGTCATCGCGTTGTTCGCGAAATAGATCATGTCGGAGGTCGACATATTCGTTATCAGATTGTCCGCGACGATATTGCAGACTTTGATTATCTTGTCGGCGTTGAAGATGTTGGCGTTGTCCTGGATTGTTTTCACGAGAGACGCCATAAACATTTTCTGCACGTTTCCGCGCCCGATGTCCGCGAGCCCGAAGCCCTCTCTGTAACGGACGACGCCTTCTGCCGCCTTGCCGTCGAGGAGCTGATAGCCCTGGTTTATGTGGATATAAAGGTTCTGGTTCGGGTCTTCAGAGTGGAGGTCGTACGGAACGTTCATCTCGACCCCGCCGAGCGCGTCAACGATATTTATGAAGCCGTCGAGGTCCATGATCGCGTAATAGTGGATCTTGACGCAGAGGTTTCTTTCGAGGAGCGCGGCAAATCCCGCGATGCCTCTCATATCCTTTTCGTCCTCGTTGTTTGCGTCAAACTTGTCGATGACGCTCTGGACGTAAGGGTCGGACGAGTCCCACCCGTCGTCGCCGTAGCATCTGACGACGCCGTTGGCCTTCGTGTAGTAATAGCCGTCGTGATACATGTGGACGTCGCGGGGGATCTGCATGATCGCCATCGTGAGGTCCGTCGTGTTGAAGTTGACGAGAAGGTTGACGTCGGTGAGCCCGGAAACCTTGTCTCTTCCGCAGATCAGGATATTGTATACC
>JAFRQK010000020.1 GCA_017428635.1 Clostridia bacterium
CGCGGTTTGTTCACGGTGACCGCGGTAAAATTCTGCGTTTCCGGCGTAGCCGGATGAAATGGGTTGGGTCCCATTTCAAGCGGAATTTTATCCTGTTTGATCTGTTGCGTAGCAACAAGAGCAAACAGATTTATGTGCTTCGGACTGCCCGCGAGGGAAAAAAAATAAACCCCACAAAACACGATCTCTGTCAGAAAACAAAAATCCGCCGGGCGTTCAGACGGACGTCCGGCGGGTCTTGACTTGCGGTCAGTTGAAATTCTTGAGATACTTCTCCGCTGCGGCGATCTTGATGCAGTTGCAGAGTATTTTTGAGATCGTCTTGAGCTCGGCGACCTCGGGGAACGTCGGCGCGATGCGGATGTTGCTGTCGTCGGGGTCGCGCCCGTAGGGGTACGTCGCTCCGGCGGGCGTCAGCGCGACGCCGACGCTGCGGGCGAGCTGATACACTCTTCTCGCGCATCCCTTCTCAACGTACAGCGAGATGAAGTAGCCGCCCTTCGGGTTCGTCCAGCGCGCTACGTCGTAGCCGGTCAGATGGCGGTCGAGCGTGTCCTCCACCATCTCGAATTTCGGACGGAGCATTCCGGCGAGGACCTTCATGTGCTCCCTGATGCCGTCCGCCGTCTTGAAGTACTTGACGTGGCGCATCTGGTTGATCTTGTCGTAGCCGATCGTCTGCGTCGCGAGGATCGGGCGGATCTGATCGAGGTTCCGCTCGCTCGCCGCCATGATCGCGAGACCCGAGCCGGGGAACGTGATCTTCGACGTCGAGGCGAAATAGAATATGTTGTCCTCAGTGCCGTACTTCTTCGCAAGCTCGAAGATGTCGGCAAGTTTCACTTCTTCGTCGTACAGCTCATGGACGGAATACGCGTTGTCCCAGAAGATGCGGAAGTCGGGAGCCGCCGGTTTCAGCGCGGCGAACTGCTCGACGACGCGGTCGGAGTACGTGATCCCCTCGGGATTCGAGAACTTCGGCACGCACCAGATGCCCTTGACGGACGGGTCGGAGCACGCGTGGTCGTAGACCTCGTCCATGTCGGGCCCCTCGGGCGTCATCTTTATCGGTATCATCTCGATATCAAGCGTCTTGCAGATCGTGAAATGTCTGTCGTAACCGGGCGTCGGACAGAGGAATTTTATGCGGCCCTGCCTGAACCACGGCTCGCGCCCGCCCGCGACTCCGAAGAGCATACAGCGGACGATAGCGTCGTACATCGCGTTGAGCGACGAGTTGCCGAGGACCATTATCATATCCTCGGGGATCCCGAGAAGATCTGAGAAGAGGCGTTTCGCCTCCGGAAGACCGTCGAGGATGCCGTAGTTGCGGCAGTCGAGACCCGTCTCCGAGAAGCAGTCTCCTCTGTCGCTTATAACGCCGAGCATATCGGACGAGAGATCGAGCTGCGCCTGCGACGGCTTGCCGCGCGTCAGGTTGAGCGTCAGATTCTGTTCGCCCCACGCGTCGAGTTTCGCCCGCTGATCGGCGAGCACCTCCTCGAGTTCTTCTTTCGTCATTTCGCGAAACGGTTTTACGATCATTTTGAGTGCGACCTTTCATCGCCCGGACGCCTCCGGGCGGGATATTTCAAAAAAGATACTGTTATTTTATATTATCGCGCGGGAAAATTCAAGAGAAAAATGAAAATCGGCGCAAAAAAGGACGCGGCCGCTCCGCTTGACTGCCCGCGCCTTTTTTGTTATGATTATTCCGAACATACCGCGAAAGGAGAAAAGCCGTGTCGCAGAAAGACGTCAACCCGTATCCGTTTTCCGATACGAACAAGAGATATCAGACGTTCGATTACTACACGCGCGCCGTTTTCGGCGGCAAATGCGCGCGAATCCCGCTCGACGCGGGCTTTTCGTGCCCGAACAAGGACGGAACGCGCGGGACGGGCGGCTGTATCTTCTGCCTGAGGGGTTCCTCCTCGAATCGCGGTACGCTGTCCGAACAGTACGAAGAGGCGCGGTGGGTCGCCCTGCGCAAGTGGCCCCTTTCCGGTTTCATCCCGTACCTTCAGGCGAACACGAACACGTACGCGCCGCCTGAGGTCCTCCGCCGCGTCTACGAAGAAGCCGCCGCGCTGCCGGGAGCCGTTATGCTCGCCGTCGCCACGCGCGCGGACTGCCTTTCCCCCGGCGTACTCGAAGAACTCGTCCGCATATCAAAAAAACTGCCCGTGACGGTCGAGATCGGTCTTCAGACGACGAACGACGCGACGGCAGAGGCGATAAACCGCTGCCATACGTTCGCCGAATTCCGCGACGGATACGGCCGATTGCGCGCCGCGGGCGGGAATATCTCCGTCTGCTTTCATATTATAAACGGTCTGCCGGGCGAGACGAGAGAAGACATGATAAAAACGGCGCGCGACGCCGCGGCGCTCCGCCCCGATATGATGAAGATCCACCTTCTGCACGTTCTGCGGGACACCCCTCTCGCCGATTCGTACGAAAAGGGCGAATACGTTCCCATGGAGAAAGACGAGTACGTCTCCGTCGTCTGCGACCAGCTCGAGCTTCTTCCGCCCGACTGCGTTATCGCCCGCCTCTCCGGCGAGGCGCCGGAGGACGTCCTTCTCGCCCCCGCGTGGTGCCGGCGCAAGATCGCCGTGATGAACGACGTCGACAAGGAACTCTTCCGCCGCGATTCGTGGCAGGGGAAATACTACGTATAATGCGCCGTAGGCGCAATTCACGGAGCGTCCGGTCTCGTGAATACTCTATCCGGCAAATTCGTTAGTCTCCGATTCACGAGCTGAAATTATTTGCAATGATTTGCAAATAATTTCAGGAAGACACTTTATTTGTAAGAGCGCCGGAGGGCGAGAATTCATGAAAGCGAAGCTTTCTATTCACGAGCCCCGCGGAAAAACCGCGGGGCTCAATTCATGCGGCGAAAGCCGCAGTTCACCTCGTTTCTTATCCGCAGCTATCTATTTTTTCAAAAAACCTCTTGACAACCCCAGACTACTGTGATAGTATAGACTACGGTAATAGTCCGGGAGGTGCGATGTGAAACTTTACGACAGCGAAATGAAAATAATGGAGCTGATCTGGCGAAAAGAGCCCGTCAGCGCAAAGGAACTGAGCCTGATCGCGCAGGACGAGATCGGGTGGAACAAGAACACGACCTATACCGTTATAAAAAAAGCGATCGAAAAAGGGTACGTGAAGCGGGAAGACCCCGATTTCATCTGCACTTCCCTGATCTCAAAGGAAGATGTCAGAGGAAGCGAGACGAGAAGCCTCGTCGACCGTCTTTTCGGCGGGTCGAAAAAGGCGCTGTTTTCCGCGCTGCTTGAAGACGAAGACCTGACCGACGAGGACATAGCTGAGCTGCGCGAGATGATCGAAAAGAGGTGATCCGGTGCTCCGCGAAGTTTTCTACTGGCTTTTCAACATGAGCGTCGCAGGGGCTCTGAGCGGAGCAGTCGTTCTGCTCCTGCGCCTCGTCAAAAGGATCCCGCGCCGCGTGATCGCCGTTCTTTGGGCGATCCCGTTTTTTCGGATGTGGGTCCCCGTCGGGATCGGCGGGAAGTTCGGGCTCATGGCTCTGCTCTCCCGTTTTACGACGAAAACCGTAATCGTTTACGAAAGCAAATTATTGCCGGATTTTACCCTTACGAACAGCATCTGCGCGGCTGATTCGTATTTTCCGATCACGTACAAGGTCGATCTTGTGGGCGACGTCTTTTCCGTCGCGTCGGTGATCTGGGTCATCGTCGCCTCGGCTCTGTTTCTGACCTTCGCGATCCTTTATTTCGTTTCGATGAGGGAGATCCGGGGATCGGAGCGTCTTTACGACAACGTTTACGTCTCGGACAAGGTGACGTCCCCGTCCGTCTACGGCGTGTTCCGCCCGAGGATCGTCATCCCGTCCTCACTGAGGGAAAGCGAAGATCTTCCCTTTATCCTTCTTCACGAAAAAAGACACATCCGCCGACTCGACAATCTTTGGCGTATCCTCGCATTCCTCTCCGCCGCGCTCCACTGGTTCAATCCCTTCTCGTGGATCTTTTTGAAGTGCTTCTTCTCCGATCTTGAGATCGCGTGCGACGAGGCGGTCCTGCAGAAGTGCGATGAAGAGGAAAAGAAAAAATACGCGCTCGCACTCATCTCTTCGGCTTCTCAAAAAACGGTTTTCGTCTCCGCGTTCGGCGGGGCGAAGATAAAGACGCGCGTGGAGCGGATCGTATCGTACAGGAAAATGACCGTTCTGTCCGCGATCGCGTTTTCAGCCCTGATCGCCGCGCTCGCCTATTTTCTGCTTACGAACGCATCGGTTTGAAGGAGGTATATATGAAAAGATTTATTTGTTTGTTGATCGCTTCCGTCTTCGTCCTGGGCGGGTGCGCAGACGGTTACGCCCCGCACGGAGGGAACTATTCGTTGAGCGACGGAAGATACGTGACTTCGACCTCTATGCCGTACCTTTTGTTAGGCGAAGGCAGGTTCACCGTGGTTAAAGATATCGCCGTGTCGTATCAGCCGAGCGGGACTGTCCGTCGAGACGGCAATTCCGTCGTTCTTGAAGGCGTCTTTGCCGATGCGGATTTCCGTTATTCATTCGTCCTGACCTCCGACGACACGCTCCTCTTCGATCTCGGGGCCTCTATCCTTCCTATGAGCGCGTCGGGTTGGAACGACGGGATGATCTTCACGCTTGCCGACGATACGGCAAACGATACAGACGACGGTCTCGACAGGATCGAACAGGTCGAGGGCGTCCCCCCGGAGTTTGTAAATATCGTCATGGAAAACCGCCTCAAAAACGCCGTCGCCTTCTCTGACCGCCTGCTGAAGGTCGAGACCGTATCAGACAACGCAACGCGAGCCGCCAAGCATATTATCACCATGACGGATCTTTACGGCGAACCCCTCGCCGTTTATACTGTTTCTTCGGACGACGCGTATTACGTTTCGGCTCTTACGGCGACGGTGGACGGCGGTTTTTTGTTCGTCCTCGGGATCGACGAGTATTCCTCGTCCGCGGCGGACCGCGACGAATACGCCTCGAGGATCATAAAATGCGACAAAAACGGTGAGGTCGAGTTCGATCTGCCGCTCGACGGCGTCGGCGGCGACTCGCTCGTATACTGCATTGAAAAATTCGATCGGTATTATTTCTTCGGAGACGATTACGTGCCGGACGTGCGGGATTTCACGCAAACCGACGTGTTTATGTGCTCCGTCGGCAAGGACGGCGCAGGGTTCCACAGCGTTCGGATCGGCGGCGGCGACTACGCTCATCTTCAGAACGCCGAGGAGACGGACGACGGTTTTCTCCTGTCCGTCGAAGCGACCTCGCCCTCGGGCGATTTTACGTCGGGTTCGCCCGCCGTCACCGACTGGACGGTCGCGGTAAACTCACAGCTGGAAGTGACGGAAAAGAACGCGGAACCCGGACGCGACTATAATGACCGTCGGATCGGTGAGGCAGAGGGGAAGCCCGTTTTCAGGAGCGATCCCGTCTTCGACGGATTCGACGCGGGTCTCCCCACGGCGTTCATTGACTACGGCGATTTTTATCTGATAGTTTCGGAGCACGTCACGGGCGAATACGAAAACACGCCGTCCTATATCAACGCGATCTGGAGTTACACCGAAACGGTTTATTCCGGGTACGACAAGGACGGAAATCTGCTGTTCCGCGCGTCCGTCGACTCCTCGCCGGATTATGATTCCATGACGCCCGGGCTGCTCCAGAGAACTTATCCCGAATACTTTGACCTCGACGCGAGCGGAGGCCTCGACGTGATCGTCTGGCAATTGGGAGATCATGGTTATCATTTCGGTCTGCTTGAGCATTCCGAGACCGAACGCGACTGGCTGGACCCGGAACTGCTGGTTCTCGGCACTAAGGGAGTGGACGCCGCGCATATGAGGCAGATACTGTCGACTTATAACGTCAGTGAAAACGATATCCGGATCATCCCGTGGCAAAATCCGATCTCGTCCTATATCCCTCTCGTTTTCACCGATGACGTGACCGAAGAAGAAAAGGCGGAAATGACGGAGCGGTATATCGACGGTATCAGGGAAATGCTGTTCGGGTGAGCGGTCCCCCGCAACGCGCCGCAGGCGCATTTCACGGAGTCCTCGGCGCGTGCGCCGGAGGGCGAGAATTCATGAAAGCGACGCTTTCTATTCACGAGCCCCGCGGAAAACCGCGGGGCTCAATTCATGCGGCGAAAGCCGCATATCATTCTTTCTTTGTGCCCGTTGCTGAAAGCGCAGACCGGGCGAATGAATTGCACGCTTTGCGTGCATGAATTGATTTTGCTCCGGGCAAAATCATGAATTGCCTGCTCCGCAGGCATGAATTGACCCCCGCGCCGAAGCGCGGGGGTCATGTTTTGATTTTATTCAGCGGGCGTCGCCTCCGCCTCGGGCGGCGTCTCGCCGCCTTCGGGGATCTCGCCTTCGGGCGTTTCTCCCTCGGGAAGCTCCTCTTCTTCCTGAGCTTTCTCCGTGACGGTGAAGTTTACGATCTTCGAGTCGCCCGTCCTCATGACTATGACGCCGGACGCCGTTCTGCCGTATGCGGGGATGCCGTCCGCCGCCGTGCGGATGACCGTGCCGTCGTCCGTGATGATGAGAAGGTCGTCGCCCTCTTCGACGACCGCGATGCCGACGAGCTCGCCGGTCTTGGGCGAGATCTTGTGAGCGCACATGCCCTTGATCGCTCTGCCCTTGTTCTCGAACAGAGCGGGGTCCATCCTCTTGCCGAATCCCTTTTCGGTCAGCGTGATGATCTTGTGCGCGGCGACCCACTCGGGATCGGACGAGACGATCGCGGCTCCGGCGATCCTGTCGCCCTCGGCCAGCCTCATCGCGCGTACGCCTCTCGCCGTTCTGCCGACCGTCGAGACTCTCTTCTCGGAGAATCTTGCGAGCAGACCGGAACGCGCCGCGACCATGACGTCGTGGTGGCCGTCCGTCAGCGCGACGAATGTGAGTTCGTCGCCCTCGTCGAGGTTGATCGCGATCTTGCCGCCCTTGCGGTTGATCGCGTACTCGCGCAGCGGCGTCTTCTTGATGACTCCGCGGCGGGTGATCATGATGAGGTTCTTCTCTTCCTCGGGCGTCAGCGTCTCGGACGAGAGCATCGCGGTGACGCTCTCACCGGGCGAGAGCTCGAGCAGGTTGACTATATGCGATCCCTTCGCGTTGTAGCTCGCCTCGGGGATGCGGTACGGCTTCGTCGTATAGACTCTGCCGAGGTTGGTGAACAGAAGCAGGTAGTCGTGGCTTCCCGCCGCCGTCACGCGCTCGACGTAGTCCTCTTCCTTCGTCGCGATGCCGCGGCGGCCCTTGCCGCCTCTGGACTGCGCGTTGTAAGCGTCGGCGCGCTGTCTCTTGATGTATCCGCCGTGCGTCAGCGTGATCACGCAGCGGTGGCGCTCGATGAGGTCCTCGAGCATGATCTCGTCGTGGTATTCGACGATCTCGGTCAACCTCTCGTCGCCGTACTTGTCGCGTACCGCGATGAGTTCTTCCTTTATGATCCCCTTGAGTTTTTCGGGATCGGCGAGGATCGACTTCTTCTCGTCGATTATCGCGTACAGCTCGACCAGTCTCTCCTCGACCTTCTGTCTTTCAAGGCCGGAGAGCCGTCCGAGCGTCATCGACACGATCGCCTGCGACTGCTCCTCGGAGAGCGAGAACCGTTCGGAAAGGCGGATCTTCGCGGTCGGGGTGTCGGGCGAGTTGCGGATGATCGTGATGACCTCGTCGATGTTGTCCGTCGCGATCTTGTAGCCCTCGTTGATGTGCGCCTCGTGCAGCGCGCGGTCAAGCTCGAACTGCGTTCTGCGTCTCGTGACGTCGGTGCGGAAGTTTATGTAGTTCTGCAGGATCTGGCGGAGCGAGAGGATCCTCGGCTCGCCGTCGACGAGCGCGAGCATATTGATCGCGCACGTGTCCTGAAGCTGCGTGTATTTATAGAACTGGTTGAGGATGACCTGACCGTTCGCGTCTTTCCTGTAATCGACCGTGATGCGGAGCCCCGCCTTGCCGGATTCGTCGCGGATATCGGTCACGCCCTCGATCTTTTTGTCCCTGACCTGCTGCGCCATCGCCTTGACGAGCTCCGACTTGTTGACCATGTACGGGATCTCGGTGATGACGATCTGTCTTTTTTCCTCGTCGACCTCCGCCTTCGCGCGGACCATTACCTTGCCGCGGCCGGTGGCGTACGCCTCGTAGATGCCGGACGTGCCGAAGATCGTCGCCTTCGTCGGGAAATCGGGTCCCTTGATGAATTCCATCAGTTCCCTGACGCCCGCGTCGGGGTGATCCATCAGATAGACCGTCCCGTCGATGACCTCGGTGAGGTTGTGCGTCGGGATGTTCGTCGCCATACCGACGGCGATACCGACCGACCCGTTCACGAGAAGGTTCGGGAACTTCGTCGGAAGAACGGACGGCTCCTTGCGGCTGTTGTCGAAGTTCGGTACCCAGTCGACGACCTCCTTGCCGATGTCAGCCATCAGCTCCTCGGAGATCTTCGACATCCTCGCCTCGGTGTACCTGTACGCCGCCGCTCCGTCTCCGTCGATCGAGCCGAAGTTTCCGTGGCCCTGAACGAGCGGGTATCTGTACGAGAAATCCTGCGCCATACGGACCATCGTTCCGTATACCGCCGCGTCGCCGTGCGGATGATAGCGTCCGAGAACGTTACCGACCGTCGTCGCCGACTTGCGGAACGGCTTGTCGTGCGTCAGTCCGTCCTCGAACATGGCGTACATGATACGCCGCTGACCCGGCTTCATACCGTCGCGGGCGTCCGGAAGGGCGCGCGAAACGATGACGGACATGGAGTATTCGAGGAAGGACTTTTTGACCTCCCTCTCCATGTTCACCGGTACGATCTTCTGGTCCGGAAATTCGATCGGAGTGTCGTCTCTGCCATGAATTTTTAGTGCCATTTTTACCTGCCCAATCAAATATAGTTATCGGGTCCCGTCATATATCGAGGTTCTCTACGTATTTCGCGTTTTCCTTGATGAAGTCGCGCCTCGGCTCGACCTTTTCTCCCATCAGAAGGGAGAACGCCTCGTCGCAGAGGATCGCGTCTTCGATCTCGACTTTCAGAAGCGTCCGCGTCTCGGGGTCCATCGTCGTCTCCCAGAGCTGTTCGGGGTCCATCTCGCCAAGACCTTTATACCGCTCTGCGGTTATGTTGCCGCCCATCTCTTCGATGATGGCGTCGCGCTCCGCGTCCGAGAAGGCGTATCTTTCCTTGCCGCCTCTGCCCTTCACCTTGTAAAGCGGGGGCTGGGCGAGGAACACGTGGCCGTCCTCGATGAGCTTCTTCATGTGGCGGAAGAAGAACGTCAACAGAAGCACGCGGATATGGGATCCGTCGACGTCGGCATCCGCCATGATGATGATCTTGCCGTATCTCAGTTTTTCCGGGTCGAAATCCTCGCCGATCCCGCAGCCGAGCGCCTGAATTATCGGGATGAGCGATTCGTTCGAGTAGACTTTGTCGAGGCGCGATTTCTCGACGTTCAGCACCTTGCCGCGCAGAGGAAGGATCGCCTGGAACCGGCTGTCGCGTCCGCTCGTGGCGGACCCTCCCGCGGAGTCTCCCTCCACAAGGAAGACCTCGCACAGCTCGGACCGTCTGTCCTGACAGTCGCGGAGTTTGCCGGGCAAAGACGAGTTTTCAAGTACGCCCTTCCGCCTCGTGAGGTCGCGAGCTTTCCGCGCCGCCTCGCGCGCTCTTGCCGCCGCGAGCGATTTTTCGACGATCGCTTTCGCCGCATCGGGGTTCTCCTCGAAGAATTCGCTGAGCTTTTCGGTGACGATGCCCTCGACGATTCCCCTGACCTCGGAGTTACCGAGTTTCGCCTTCGTCTGGCTCTCGAACTGAGCGTCGGTGAGCTTGACGGAGACGACGGCGCACAGCCCCTCGCGGGCGTCCTCGCCGGACAGGTTCTTGTCGGTGTCCTTGAGCGCGCCGCACTTGCGGGCGTAGTCGTTCATCACCTTCGTGATCGCGGCTTTGAAGCCCGTCTCGTGCGTACCGCCGTCGATCGTCGCCATATTGTTGGCGAACGTGACGATCGTCTCGTTGTAGCTGTCGTTGTACTGCATGGCGATCTCGGCGATCACGTCGCCCTTCATCGCCTTCATATATATTACGTTCGGATGGATCTTACCCTTCGTCGAATTGAGCTGCTCGACGAAGCTCTTGATGCCGCCGCGGTACATGAGGTCGTAAACCCTGTATCCGTCCTCGACGTACGTCGTCTTTCCCTCGGCTCCTTCGTCTCCTCCGAGATCGAGGTCTCTCTTCTCCCCGATGTCGTCGGCCCCCTCGGCGAGATCCTCGTCGAGTTCTTCCTCGTCGTAATCGTCGGGGATATCCTTCTTGACCTTTTCCTCGGGCTCCGCGCCGAGCGGATCCTCTTTTACTTTTTCTCTCTTGTCGGTGATGACGATCCTGATCCCCGCGTTGAGGAACGCCTGCTCGCGCAGACGCGTCAGGAGCGTCTTGATATCGAATTCGGTCGTGTCGGTGAAAACGTCCGGGTCCGGCTTGAATCTGACCGTCAGACCGTGACGCCCGTTTGAAGAACCGACGCATTCGAACGGCTTGGAGATATTGCCCTTTTCGAATTCGATCACGTATCTCTGTCCCTCGTAGCAGTTGTCGACCTTGAACCAGAGCGACAGGGCGTTGACGACGGACGCGCCGACGCCGTGAAGACCGCCCGCGATCTTGTAGCCCTTGCCGCCGAATTTACCGCCGGCGTGAAGGACCGAGAAGACGACCTCGAGGGTCGGCTTGTTCATCTTGTGATGGATCTGAGAGGGAACGCCGCGCCCGTTGTCGCTGACCTCGACCGAGCCGTCGGGAAAGAGCGTCACGTCGATCCTGTCGCAGTGACCCGCCATCGCCTCGTCGATAGAGTTGTCGACGATCTCGTAAACGAGATGGTGCAGACCGCCCGCCGACGTCGTTCCGATATACATGCCGGGACGCTTTCTGACCGCTTCGAGCCCTTCGAGGACCTGGATCTGACTTTCGTCGTATTCCTCGTCCGCGACGGCGGTGATCTCGTTCGCCTCCTCGAGGCTCATCACCTCTTCGGGCATCCCTTCGTTGTCTTTTTCCATCGGTATACCGTGCCTTTCGTGAAAGATCTGTTCTCTCAAATATGAACGTCTCAGAATTCTCCTTCGACTCCCGCCTCGATCCTCTTCGCTACGGCGGCTGTCGAAAGACGGGTGAAGATCACTTCTTCTTTCTTTCCGCCCGAGGTGAGGACGAACGCGCGCGGGATGTCGGTCGTGGCGGCGACCGTCTTTTTCTTTTTATCCGCTTCCCTCAGAAACGCCGCCGTCGTTGCCGTCGTCACTTCTCCGTCGAGATCGAAGATCCCGACGACGTCTTTATCGATTATGAGCGTACCCGCTCCGACGTGACAGATCATTATTTGTTATTGAGCCTTCTCGGCATGACGATGTGAAGAAAATCGAATTTGTCTTCATCTTTCTTTTCTTTCACTTCGTCGCCTTCGTACGTAATGAACCGGCTTCCCTCTCCGTTTTCGATACAAACTCCCTCAACGGAGGAATTCAGCCTGAATCTGATCCTCGATACGTTTTCCGGGCAAGCTTTCAGCGCCTCGAGGAGATATCTTCCCGTGAATCCGATCGTGAGATCGCTGCCTCCGATCGCCGCGCCTACTTTTTCAACGACGGAGCCCTCGGACGAAACGCACGATATCGTGATGCCGTTCCCCGAAAAATCAAGTTTGACTATCGCTCTGTTGTTGCCTCCGAGTTTATCCTCGGATATGATCGCCGCTCTTTCGAGAGCGTCCCTTATCTCAACGGGGTCGAGATAAGCCTCCGTCGCGAACGACTTCGGGAAGATCCTCTCGTAATCCATATAATTGCTCTCGATCAGACGGGTGAAGAAATAGATCCTGTCGATCTTGAAAATGACGTGCTTTCTTCCTATAATAACCGTCGTCTCGTCCTCGCTGTCGCGAAGGATCCTTATCAACTCTCCCAAAAACTTTCCGGGAATGATGATCCCCGCGTCCTCGGCGTCGCCGTCGAGATCGTAGGAGGCGAGTGAAAGTCTGCTGCCGTCGCATCCCACCATCGTGAGAACTCCGTCTTTGACTTTCATATACGCGCCGTTGAGATTTACTCTCTGATCGTTCTGAGCGACGGCGAAAATAACGCGCGAAACGAGCGTTCTCACCGCGTACTGCGGAAGCTCGTATCTTCTGTCGCCGATAAACATGGGCATCGCCGGAAAATCGTCGGCGGGGGATACGGAGATCGTATAACTGACGTTTCCGCCAGAAATGACGGCGCGGAGCTTGTCGTCGACTTCGATCGTCACTTCACCTTCCGGCAGAACTCTCACGATCTGAAGGATCCGCGACGCGTTGATGACGCAGTTTCCGGGTTCATAGATACGACATTCAACCGTCGTTCTTATTCCTTTTTCAAGGTCGTAAGCCGATATTCTGGCGCAGCCCTCCTCTTCTTCGGTCACTTTACCGAATTTTTCGTCTGCGGGGCACTCAAAAAGAAGTCCTCCTACGGTCACCATGGTATTTTTGACCTGAGAGATCGATGAAGCCGGAATAAGAGTTGCAAGCAGTTTTTCTTTTTCAAACGATACCTTCATGATTTTTTCTCCTTTCGGGGCGGTTCGTAAAAATAAAAAGTAATATAGGTAATAAATGTATTATTCAGTATCAGTAGAAGCAGAGGCGTTGGAATTATTGGAAAACGCCGTTTTACTCTTGCGGGTCAAGGAAATATTTTCAACCCGTCTGCTCTTTTTAAGCGGAAATTTTATCCCGTTTTTCTTTGGTAAATTTTTGAAAAAACGGATCAATTGCGAGTTTGAGAAAAGAACGTCGAAAATTCGTTTTTTTCAAATGGTTTTCATCATATTTTCGTCGCTTTTTCGTTAATTAAACAACGCTGTTTTCAAATAATAAACCGGTTTTGAAAAGCCGGTTTTGAAAAACCCGCGTGAAAACCCGATGATTTCGATTTGAAAAGTTCAGGTCCTCTTGATATCGTTGATGATATCGTTTATCTCACTTTCCAACAGGGGGTCCAGGGCCATCTGTTTTTCGACCGCGTCGAGATTGGAGTGAACGGTGCTGTAATCCCTTTCGAAATACGATCCGATCTTCGGGAGGGAAAGCTGAGTGAGAGAACGGATGATATACATACAGATATTTCTCGCGTTCTTGATCTCCTTGTTTCTCTTTCTTCCGAGAATATCTTCGGGATCGACGTGCGTTCTTCTTGCGACGCACGAAATGATCGTGTCGACGTAGTCGTTGATCGAAAAAGTATCTCTTATATACTCGGGTACGGTCGTCTTGACAAGATCGAGAGTCACCGGCTGACCGGTGAGAAGACTTTTAGCCGCGAGTTTTTTGATGACGCCTTCGATCTGACGGACGTTGGACTGGAGTTTTTCGGCGAGGAAGTTGAGGACTTCGGGCGAAAGGGCGAGTCCGTGATGTTCCGCTTTGTTCTGCAGGATCGCGAGGCGGAGTTCAAGATCCGGCGGCTGGATATCGGCGAGAAGGCCGGATTCGAAACGGTTCCTGATCCTCTCTTCAAGGATCGTCAGCTCCTGCGGAGGACGGTCGGACGTTATGATTATCTGTCTGTGATCCTCGTACAGCGCCTCGAACGTGTGGAAAAACTCTGTCTGGGTCGATTCGCTCGCGCCGCTGGCGATATACTGGATATCGTCGATGAGAAGCATATCTGCGCCGCGGAATTTTTCTCTGAATTCGACGGTTTTACCGGTCTTGATCGAGATGATGAACTGATTCATGAAATCTTCGCCTTTGACGTAGATCACGTTCATCGACCCGTCTCTCTCGAGGACCCTGTTCGCTATCGCGTACATAAGGTGGGTCTTTCCGAGACCGCTGTGACCGTAGATAAACAGAGGATTTATCAGTTTGCCGGGATTCTCGGCGACGGACACGGCGTTCGCGTGAGCCATCGCGTTCGATCTGCCGACGACGAAGTTATCGAACGTGAAATCGGAATTGAAAGTGAGTTTTCTCTCCGATCCCTTTCTAACCTCTTTTTCCTCGGCGGCGGAACGGTCCCCGTCTTCCTCGGCAAAGCGGCGTTCGAAAGAGGAGATATCGTCGTCATCGTCGTCGTCCGGAGACGTCACGACGACGTCCTTCGGGACGAAGCCGATGATCGCCTCAAGGTGACGGCAGAGATAATCGAGATATTTCGTCTCTATGACGTTTTTCTTCATTTTGGAATCGGCTGCGAATACCGCGACGTCCGCGGACAGAGATTCGAGCCGGCAGTCGCCGAACCAGAGATTAAGGGCGGTGACGGGAAGTTCCTTTTCTTCCTTCATCGCTTCGTACATCATGGTCCAGATGGCGGCGGCGTCTTCTTTTGTGTTCATAAAACGGATCGACCTTTCTTCCGTAAAACTCCCGCCGGAGGGCTGAAAACGGTGAAAAAGCGGCGAAGGAGAGCCGCCCGGCGGTACGGATATTCAACCGGTTTCGAAATTACCCCATTATTAAGTGTAATTATATCATATTAATATATACTTGTCAAGCGCGCGCACGCGCGCGCGTAAAGGAATACGGAAGAAAAGAGAAAAAAAGGTTGACACGCCGCCTCCCTTATGATAAAATGTTTCCTCGGAAAAGAAAAAGAGAGGAAGTGAGCGCGTTGAGAAACAGGATCAAAGGCCGCTCGTCCCGCTTTTCCGTCTGCAAAACAGAAAAGAAGACAGTCTTCAAAACGTGATAAAGGTATTTTCTCTTCCCTTCGGGGTCGGTGAAAATACCTTTTTTTCTGAAAAACGGAGGTATGAGATGGCAAAGAGAAAAGATTTGAAAAAGATCCTTATCATCGGGTCCGGCCCGATCGTCATCGGTCAGGCGGCGGAGTTCGACTACGCGGGCACGCAGGCGTGTCTCGCGCTGAAGGAGGAGGGGTACGAGGTCGTCCTCGTCAACTCCAACCCCGCGACGATCATGACGGACACGTCGATCGCGGACAAGGTATATATGGAACCGCTGACCCTTGAATTCGCGGCCCGTATCCTTCGTTACGAGAGGCCGGACGCCATCGTCCCCGGCATCGGCGGGCAGACGGGGCTCAACCTCGCCGTCCAGCTCGAAAAGAAGGGAATCCTGAAAGAGTGCGGCGTCGAACTGCTCGGAACGCCGTCGAAAAGCATCGAGCGCGCCGAGGACAGAGAACTGTTCAAGGAGATGTGCGAGTCGATAGGCGAGCCCGTCATCCCCTCCGAGATCACGTACAGCGTCGAGGAGGCCAAGGAAGCGGCGAGACGGATCGGATACCCCGTCGTCCTGCGCCCCGCGTTCACGCTCGGCGGAACGGGCGGCGGCTTCGCCGACGACGAGGAGGAACTCGTTAAAGTGGCGACGATCGGCGTGGGCGCCTCTCCCGTCGGTCAGGTCCTCGTCGAAAAGAGCGTCAAGGGCTACAAAGAGATCGAATACGAGGTCATGAGAGACTCCGCCGACCGAACGATCACGATCTGCGGGATGGAGAACGTCGACCCCGTCGGCGTCCACACGGGCGACTCGATCGTCGTTGCGCCGATCATGTCTCTTTCAAAAGAAGAAGACGCGATGCTCCAAAAAAGCGCGCACAAGATACTCAGGGAACTCGGGATCGAAGGCGGATGCAACGTCCAGTTCGCGCTTCATCCGACGACCGGCGAATACTTCCTCATCGAGATAAACCCGCGCGTATCGCGCTCGTCCGCTCTCGCGAGCAAGGCGAGCGGCTATCCGATCGCGCGCGTCACGGCGAAGGTCGCCGTCGGAATGGACCTCGACGAGATCCCCGTCGCGGGCGGGTACGCCTCGACGGAGCCGTCGCTCGACTACGTCGTCGCGAAATTCCCGCGCTTCCCGTTCGACAAGTTCCCGGACGCCCCGAACACGCTCGGTACGCAGATGAAGGCGACCGGCGAGATCATGGGCATCGGCACGACGCTCTCCGAGTGCTTCCTCAAGTCGATCCGCTCGCTCGAGATCGGCGTCTGCCACGTCAGGGCCGCGAAATTCGATAAAATGACGGACGGTGAGCTGAGAGATTATATAAGCGAATTCCGCTCGGACAATATTTTTGCCATAGCGGAGCTCTTCCGCCGCGGAGCGGAAGTCGGAGAGATCCACCGCATCACCGCGATAACGGAGATCTTCCTTGAGTGCATCCGCGATATCGTCGCCGAAGAAAAAACGCTCGCCGGCAGACCCGGCGACGCTGACGCGCTGCACGCCGCGAAGAAGGCCGGCTTCTCCGACGCGTATATCGCCAAACTCTGGGGAATGAGTGAAAAAGAGGTCTGGGAGACGAGGCGTTCTCTCGGGATAAAGCCCGTTTTCCGCATGGTCGACACGCTTCACACGGGCAAATACATAGCGTACCTTTATTCGACCTACGCCGACCTTGAAAACCAGTCGCGTCTTGATGAGGGCAAGAAGCTCGTCGTTCTCGGCGCGGGACCGATCAGGATAGGCCAGGGCGTCGAATTCGATTACTCGACCGTCCACGCCGCACAGACGATACGTAAGGCGGGCTACGAGGCCATTATAATCAACAATAACCCCGAAACGGTGTCTACGGACTATACGACTGCGGACAAGCTCTATTTCGAGCCCCTGACGCCCGAGGACGTCATGAACGTCGTCGAGTTTGAAAACCCTGACGGCGTCGTCGCCTCGCTCGGCGGTCAGACGGCTGTCAACCTCGCCGCTCCTCTCACGGATCGCGGCGTAAAGATCGCCGGCACCGACTGCGCGGCGATCGACCGCGCGGAGGACAGAGACGCCTTCGAGAAGATCATCGAAAAGCTCGGCATCCCGCAGCCGAAGGGCGTCGCCGTCACGAAGATCGAGGACGGCGTGAGAGCCGCCGCCGAGATCGGTTATCCCGTTCTCGTCCGCCCGAGCTTCGTTCTGGGCGGCCGCGCGATGCAGATCGTCGCAAACGAGGAACAGCTGAGAAAGTACCTGCGCGAGGCGGTCGAGATAGACGAGGAGAAACCGGTCCTCGTCGACAAGTATATAATCGGCAAAGAGGTCGAGGTCGACGCCGTATGCGACGGCACGGACGTTTTCGTCGCGGGCATCATGGAACTCGTCGAGCGGACGGGCGTCCACTCGGGCGACAGCATCAGCGTTTACCCGGCGTTTTCGATCTCCGATAAAGTCAAGGGAACGATCCTCCGCTACGCGAAGGAACTCGGTCCCGGACTCGGCATCGTCGGCCTTTACAACATCCAGTTCATTGTAGACAAAAACGAAAAGGTGTACATAATCGAAGTCAACCCGCGCTCGTCGCGCACCGTTCCGTTCCTCTCGAAGGCGACGGGATACAACCTCGCCGATATTGCGACCGAGGCGATCCTCGGGGTGACGCTCAAGGAGCAGGGGATCTTCACGATCTACCCCGACGAGAAGAAGAGATGGTACGTCAAAGTGCCCGTCTTCTCGTTCTCGAAGATACGGGGCCTCGACGCGTACCTGTCTCCCGAGATGAAGTCGACGGGCGAGGCGATCGGCTACGACGACGGCCTCAACCGCGCGATGTACAAGGCGCTTCAGGCGTCGGGCATGAAACTGAAAAACTACGGTACGGTCCTCGTCACCGTCGCCGACAAGGACAAGGACGAGATCCTGCCTCTGATCCGCCGGTTCTACGCGCTCGGATTCAACATCGAGGCGACGGAGGGCACGGCGCGGTTTCTCAAGGAGCACGGGATCAGAACGAGGATCAAGAAGAAGATCAGCGAGGGTTCCTCCGAGATCCCCGACGCGCTGCGCGGCGGCTACGTCGCGTACGTGATCAACACGCGCGACATCGGCGAGATGAACGCCGCAACCGACGGCGCCGAGATCAGAAAACTCGCGACGGAGAACAACGTCACGCTCTTCACCGCCGCCGATACCGTGCGCATACTGCTTGACGTTCTTGAAGAAACGACGCTGACGATATCGACGATCGATTCATAAAAAATGCGCCGTCAGGCGCAATTCACGGAGCGGACGGTCTCGTGAATACTCTATCCGGCAAATTTGTTAGTCTCCGATTCACGAGCCGAAATTATTTGCAAATCATTGCAAATAATTTCAGGAAGACACTTTATTTGTAAGAACGCCGGAACGCGAGAGTTCATAAAGGCGGAGTATTCAAATTCATGAGCCGTGCGCAACAACCTAGGGGCTCGATTAATGTCAATCTGTCAGCCGTTGCCCCTGTCTTTCCGATTTATTTCAAAAAAGACTTGACAAAACTGATTTGATTTGATAAAATAACGCTCCACCCCACCGTGTCGAGGGCCCCCCCTCGACGCGGCGGGGCATTTCGGCGTTCCCGAAAAACGAGGAGGCGGTAAAATGATCGAACTCAAAAACGTGTGCAAATCCTTTAAAGTATCAAAACGAAACGCGGGTTTCAAAAACGCCGTCCGCGCGCTTTTCAAGCGCGAATACGAGATCGTTCACGCGCTGAGGGACGTCTCGTTTTCGATCGGCGACGGAGAGATGGTCGGCTATATCGGGCCGAACGGCGCGGGGAAAAGCAGTACCATCAAAATAATGAGCGGAATCCTCACTCCCGACAGCGGCGAATGCGTCGTCAACGGGCGCGTCCCGTGGCGCGACAGAGCCGAATACGTCCGCGAGATCGGCGTCGTGTTCGGACAGAGGTCTCAGCTCTGGTGGGACGTTCCCGTTATCGACAGTTTCGAGCTGATCAAAGACATTTACAGAGTGGATCGGGTTACGTACCGAAAAAATCTCGACGAGTTGACCGAGCGACTGGCCCTCTCGGAGATCCTGAGAACCCCCGTCCGTCAGTTGTCGTTGGGTCAAAGGATGAGATGCGAGATCGCCGCCTCCCTGCTCTATGACCCGAAGATACTTTTTCTCGACGAACCGACCATCGGGCTCGACGCCGTATCAAAACTCGCTGTGCGGGACTTCATCAAAGAGCGTCACCGCGAACACGGAACGACCGTGATACTGACCACCCACGATATGCAGGACATAGAGGCGCTGACGGAGCGGGTGATCCTCATCGGCAAAGGGCGTATCCTGTCGGACGGATCGTTTGAGGATCTTCTCAAAAAAGGGAAATCCGGAGGAACCGTCGAACAGACCGTGGCGGCTCTTTACGAGGAACTCGATATATGAAGAAATATATTTCTTTTTTCCGAATCCGTTTCGTCGCGGGCCTTCAGTACCGAGCCGCGGCGTGGGCGGGCGTTTCGACCCAATTCGTATGGGGTTTTTTGTCGATTCTTTTGTTCCGTGCTTTTTACGAAACGTCACCGGGGAGTTTTCCGATGGAGTTCTCGCAGCTTTCGGGGTATTTATGGCTCCAGCAGGCATTTTTAGGGATGTTCATGGCGTGGTTTCTCGATCCGGAGATCCTCGAGTCCGTGACGTCCGGCGCGATCGCCTACGAGCTTTGCCGCCCGGTGAACATTTACGGGATGTGGTTCACGAAGAACGTCGCGATACGGCTTTCAAGGACCGTGCTGCGCTGTCTTCCGATCCTGCTCGTCGCGGCCTTTCTGCCGTCGCCTTACGGACTTTCTGCCCCCGCCGGCGTTCTGTCTTTCGTTCTGTTCGTTGTTTCGATGTTTCTCGGAACAGCGGTTCTGACGGCGTTTTCGATGCTGATATACGTGTCGTCTTTTCATACGGTTTCGTCGATGGGGATCAGAACACTCGCGGTCTCCGCGGTCGAGTTCTTTTCCGGCGCTCTGATCCCGATCCCGTTTTTCCCAGATGCTATGAAGACCGTGCTGAACCTTCTGCCGTTCGCGTCCATTCAGAGCACGCCTTTTCTCATCTACGTCGGGTATATCCCGCCGTCGGAAGGGATCGCGCGTATCGCTCTGCAGTTGGGATGGTTTGCCGTACTGTCCGCCGTCGGGGTTCTGTGGATGCGCCGTTCGCTTCGCCGCGTCGTCGTTCAGGGGGGATGATATGAATCTGTATTTCAAATATCTCGGCATCCTTTTCAAGAGCAGGATGCAGTATAAGGCGTCTTTTTTCATGCAATCGCTCGGGCACTTCATCATCGCTTTTACGGGATTTGCGGGAATGTATTTCCTGTTTGACAGATTCCACGCCGTAAGGGGATATACTTTTCAGAACGTGCTTCTTTGCTTTTCCGTCGTGACGTTCGCTTTCTCGATCGCGGAATGTTTCGTGCGGGGGTTCGATTCGTTCCCGTCTCTCATCAGGAGCGGCGAGCTCGACAGGATACTGATCCGTCCGAGAAGCGTCGTCTTTCAGGTGCTGACGTCAAGAATGGAATTCACGCGCGTCGGAAGATTTCTCACTGCGACGGTCGTTTTCATCTGGGCGATTCCGCGGTGCGGCGTCGACTGGACTTTCGGCAAAGTCGCGATCCTTTTATTGATGATACTCGGCGGCGTCGCGGTCTTTTCCGCGCTTTTCATGATCTATGCGGGGTTCAGTTTCTTCACCGTGGAAGGGCTCGAATTCATGAATATCTTCACCGACGGAACGAAGGAATTCGGAAGGTATCCTCTTTCGATCTACGGGAAGGAGCTTTTGCTTTTCTATACTTTTTTGATTCCGATAGCGCCGTTTCAGTATTATCCTTTTCTGTACCTTATCGGACACAGCGATCGGGTATGGTACGGTCTTCTCCCGCTCGCGGGAGCCCTCTTCCTCATCCCCGCGTACGCGTTTTTCCGATTCGGTCTGAAAAGGTACGTTTCCACCGGCTCGTGATGGGACCAAGACAGGGGACGGTTCTGTGTCCTAAAAAGACACAGAACCGTCCCCTGTCTTGGTGTTTCAATTTTGCGCCGCCCTTCCCGGCGTCGGGAGGCGGCTCTATGCCTCGTCCTCGTACCACTGACGCTGCGAGTCGAACATCTTTTTGTATTCGCCGTCCTTCGCCATCAGCTCGTCGTGCGTGCCGGTCTCGGCGATCTTTCCGTCTTTCATCATTATGATCCGGTCGGCGAGCCGTACGGAGCCGAGCCGGTGAGTGACGATGAACGACGTTTTGTCCCGCGAGAGCTCGGCGAATCTTCCGTATATCCTCGCCTCCTCGATCGGGTCGATCGCGGCGGTGGGCTCGTCGAGAATGATGATACTGCTGTCGCGGTAGAATCCGCGCGCTATCGAAACCCTTTGGACCTGTCCGCCGGACAGCCCTACGCCGTCGTCGAACTCGCGCGACAGCATCGTGTCGAATCCGTTCGGCAGCCATTCCTCTTCGGGTGAGAAACCCGCCATGGCGCACGCCTCCCTCATGTTTTCGTCCGTACTCTCTTTTTCGTATTGACCGATTATGAGGTTTTCCTTAAGCGTCAGCGCGTAATGCGGATAACGCTGATAGACCGCCGACAGACGGCGGGCGACGGAGGAGAACGAAATCTCCTTCGTATTCCACCCGCAGATTTTTACGTCGCCGCCGTCGGGTCGGTAATACCCGATGAGCAGTTTGATAAGCGTCGATTTGCCGCTTCCGTTCTCTCCGACGATCGCGACGGTCTCGCGCGGTTTTACCGAGAAGGTGACGCCGCGGACGGCGGGCTCCTCCGTGTTCGGGTAAGAGAACGACACGTCGCGCACGTCGATCCCGATCTCGTACGGCAGCTCGACCTCCATGCCGTCATTCTCCGGAAAATCGAGATATCTGACGTAGTTTTCGATAAACGGAAGGTCACGGGAAGCCGAGGCGAACGATCCGTAAAACAATTGGTGCAGTTTATCCTCGATCGTATTGACCGACGTGAACACGGCGGCGAACTCGCCCATCGTGATCCTGCCGACGAGCAGGAAGCGGAACAGCATATAGTACACGCCCATTTTCCCCGCGAATGTCAAGAGTTCTGCGAGGAAAAACATCCAGTTATCCTTGAGCCATACGCTGCGGTCGAGCTTCATTATCCGCGCCCATAATACGTGGAACGAGCGGAAGAAATACCCGAACCCTCCGAGGATGCGCGTCTCCTTGAAAAACTTCTCCGACGTCGAGCACTCAATGTAATGAGCCGAAAGGCGCCGATCGGGCGCCGCCTTGTCCTCCTTGTCGCGGTAGATCTTCTTAACGAGATACTGATAGAGCAACGTCGGCAGGAAAATCATCAGAAGCGACGCCACGAGCCACGGATCCCTGCTCGCAAGATAGATCGACGTGACGACAAAATACGGGATATGGTAAAGCACGATCTGTTTGATCGTGTTCAGAAGCGAGCGGGCGGAGTCCGCTCCCGCGCTCGATTTTTCGATGTCGTCGAGCCGGTCGGTATCCTCGAAGATGATCGGCGCGAGTTTCGCCATCTTGTCGAACCGCTGCTTTGTCTGCCTGTTTTCGGCACGATACATAAAATCCGTATCCGTCCTGTTCGCTATCTGTCCGAGGATCGTTGCGAAGATGAACGATCCGGCGTAAACGGCGAGCCACAGAACGATATCGAGAACCGCTCCTCCTCCCGCCTCCGATATGGCGGTGACGCCGTTGAAGGCGAACTCGAGGACGTAAATCTGAGCCGAAGCGAGGATCGACTGGACCACGATTATCACGCAACCCAACGCGAAAAGCCCCGGCGACGCGCCTATAATGATCGGAATAGTATTCCTCACGCATTTGAAGAAACCGACGCGCGGCTTCTTGTTTATATCCTTCTTTTTCACGAAACCGCCTCCTCTCCGGGGGCGTCCTCGTACCAGCTCTTCTGAGTTGAGAACATCTCGGCGTAAATACCGCCCGCCTTCACGAGCTCGTCGTGCGAGCCCGATTCCGCGACGGCTCCGCCGTCGATGACGAGGATCCGGTCGGCGATGCGCGCCGCGCCGAGTCGGTGGGTAATGAAGACGGCGCTCTTGCCCTCCGTCACTTTTTTGAAAAGAGCGTAGACGGCGCTCTCCGCGATCGGATCGAGCGCGGCGGTAGGTTCGTCGAGGATCGACACGGGACGGTTGCCGTATAAAGCGCGGGCGATGGCAACTCTCTGCCACTCGCCTCCCGACAGATCGACGCCGTCTTCCGCCGCTTTTCCGAGAGGTGTTCTGACGCCGGAGTGGAGTTTTTCGAGAGCGTCGGACAGACCGATCTCATCCGTAACCCGAAGAACGGCCTCGTCGCTGTCGCGGTTCACGTCGCCGAGTTTGATCGCGTCGCCGTACGGTATCTGATATTTCGCAAAATCCTGGAACACGACGGAGAACATTCCTTTTATCTCGGCGTACGTGAAGTCGCGCAGGTTTTTTCCGCCAATCGTGATATCGCCCTCGTACTCGTCGTAAAGACCGGTGAGGAGTTTTGTTATCGTCGTTTTGCCCGCACCGTTCACGCCCACGAAGGCGCAGTGCTCTCCCTCGTTTATCGTGAACGAGCAGTTTTTCAGTATGTAGCGGTCCGTGCCGGGATACTTGAAGGAAACGTCTCGGAACTCGATCTTCCCGAAATTGAAGGAACTCATATCGGCGGGCGTATCGAGCGCGCCCTCCTGCTCTTCGAGTTGAGAGAACTCCGACAGGTCTCCGAGATTCTTTTTTGCCTGCGCCGACCATCTGACGTCCCACGCGACACCGGAACCGATATTCCATCTGAGCGTATTCAGAATGTTCGCAAAGCCGATGAAGAATCCGGCGGACAATTCGCCCCGTCCGACGGCGAAAGCGAGCGATATCATTATCGCGCCGTACATCACCCACGTGAGCGATGTTATGATATTCTCTCTTCTCGAGTTTCTGACCTGCGTTTTCAGATTCTTTTTGTCTATCCCCAGCTTCGCCTCGCGCCATTTTTTGACGGCGTACGGAGCGTAACCGAAGGTCGTCCTCTCTTCGAGGTAATCCTTAGTCATGACGAAGGATTTGTACCTGTCGGCGTATCTTGAATCCTTTTCGACTTCGAAATACGTTTTGTAGTCGTCGAGCCCTGACCTCACCGCCATAACGACCGCGGGGATCGCCGCGGCGATTGCGATCAGACCGCTCCACCATACTTTAGCGAATACGGTGACGATCAGCGAAATAATAAACATAACGCGCCACGCCATCCAGACGACGCGGGTGCCGCGGTCATACATCCTGCCGCCGGGTTCGCTGCACGCGCGGCCGATGAGGTCGTACGTTTTGCTGTCCTCTATGTACCTGTATTTCAAACTCGCCTGCTTTTTGAAGAAAACCTCCTTGGTCACCGTCCAGACCTTTGTCTTGAGCATGTCACGGACCGTCTGTTCGAGCGTCTGAAGCAGAGACGAAGAGAAAAAAACGGCGAATAGCGAAACAAGCGGAAAGATTATCGCCGATTCGGGCGAGTCGCCTCTGAGAACGGACAGCGCGGTATCGACGAATGAAGCCGTAGTGAAAAGACGAAGGTACGGCAGAGCGTTCCAGAGCACGTTTGTCAGAATGAACACCGTCATTCCGAACGGCGAGACCTTGAAATCGAAAAGGAAGCAGTCGATAAGCCGCCATTTGCCCCTTTTAAGCTCGGGCAGCTTTTTTTCTTTTTTCAAAATGCGAACTCCTTTAGCAAATCCCTTTTTCTGATTGAACTTCTTTATTCGCAGCGCGGCGCCGGGAGAAGTCGGCGCATCGGGGCGCTTGACACAGGAAGCGCGCCCCGCCGCGCTGATTATACTATAATACATCCGCGGGAAAGAAGTCAATCAACCGTTGCTTGAATTGAATATATTTTGCCGCCGAATTTCTTCGGCGGCAAAGTCGTTATGAATTATATTTCTCTATCGGCAGCCACAGTTCGATATACCTGGACTGATTATGAGTATCGTCGCCGTGTTTATATTGCCAATGTGTAACGGCGATCTCCGGGGCGTCTGCAAGCAGATATCCGGACGACGGCAGCCAATCGTTCACCATTTTCCGGCGAAGATCCGGCAAAGCGGTGACGGGGTACCGCATTCTATCGGTTTCGCAGATCACATAAAGCCGCCGCGGGATCACGATTTTTTCAAATTCCGATGATATTTCGTCATACCCCAGGCCCTTTGCGAGATTTTCAGTCCACCAGTTATCCAACTGCTGAGCGATATAGAAATCAAAACCGTCGTCGCCGATATTCGTGATAACGTTGTAGCCGTTGTCGCGATCGCCGCAGACACCTTTCAGCAAATACTGGTTAACTCTTGATTGTACGTAGAAATCATGCTCCTGTTCGTAACGGTTTTCCGGTGTGCCCGTAAAATGTCTTTTGAACCCTGTCAAAATCATTTCCGGTTTTTCTTCGATCCTGTAATTCACGGTTATTCCACCCTCCAAACTGAATTTCAGTACAAGGCGGGAAAAGGATCGAAGCGAAACGGAACGGTCGCGCGCCCGTGACGGCAGAACGCCGTGAAAGGCTTTGAATGCGCGGGAGAAACTGTCGGGGTTGTCATAGCCGTATTTCAGCGCGACGTCAATCACTTTTTCGTCGCTCGTCTGCAGTTCGGCGCCAGCAAGCGAAAGACGGCGATTGCGAATATACTCGCCGAGCGTATATCCGCACAGAATTCCGAATACGCGCTGAAAATGATAGGGCGACGAATAAGCGACCGCCGCGACCTTTTCGTAGTTGATCTCGTCGGTCAAATGCGCCTCGACGTAATCAAGCGCCCGCCCGATTCCCGCAATCCAGTCCATGCGCTTCTCTCCTCTCTTCCTTGACTGTGTCTCAATTCTCTCACAACGTGGAATAAATAACCCGATATTATGTGCGATTCGCTGTCGGGTGCTTTTTTCGATGTCTTACCCGGCCGTTTCGCTGCGAGTCGTTTTTTCAGCGAAAACGGGGGAATTACCCTAGTCTGATAACAGCCAATCGATCAGGGAATCCGAGCGGATTCCGTCGTAAGATGACTTCATACCCGGATACAGAGACAGGATCTGCTTGGGATAATTGTCCTTTATCTTTTTCAGAGGGGCCAGTTCCCGCGCCGCAACGTCTTCGCTTAACATAGACTCGGTAACCTGAATATACTTTTTTTCGTTTGCGTTTGCGGCAATGAAATCCACTTCCGTGTTGTCTATTTTTCCTACGGCGACGTCATATCCTCTGCGCAGCAATTCCAGATATACGACGTTTTCAAGCGCATGGCCGACGTCGCGGTTTCTGAACCCGAGCAAATAATTGCGCATGCCGATATCGACGATATAGTACTTGCCGAGGGTTCTCAAATACTCTTTCCCTTTAACGTCAAATCGCTTTACGTCATAGAACAAATATGATTCAAGCAGAGCTCTGACGTATGCCGCTATCGTTTGAACGGCGGGTTTGCCTTTGATACTTCTGTTTTCGAGCATCTTTTCGGAGACGAGCGTATTGCTCACGGAATTGAGAGACGTATTATTACCGACGTTGTCTGCTAAAAACAAAACGATCTTTTTAAGCAGCTCAGCGTCGGTTATCTGCCTTTGTTCGCGCCGGCGTTCCCTTTCAAGAATATCACGAACGACTACGGTCAAATAAACTCCGTCAAGCAGCGTCATCGCAGAATCAAGAACCAAGCCGACGTCTGCGATCCCGGGGAACCCCCCGAATCGCATATACGCGTCAAACAAATCGGCAAGCGTAACTATCTCTCCGTTTGACGCTTTGACACGGATCTTTTGTTCTCCGCCGGGAGCGGTATATTTTTCGCACCTGTAATCGTGGAAAGAGATGAATTCTTTGAACGACAACGGGTAAACTTTTATTTCAACGTATCTGCCGGAAAGATACGTCGCATATTCCGAGGAGAGCAAATAGGCGTTTGATCCGGTGATATAGACGTCGCAGTCAAAATCCACGCGGAAGGAGTTAACGGCTTCTTCCCAACGATCGATCCGTTGTAGTTCATCAAAAAATAAATACATCCTTTTGCCCGGAACGATATGCTCTTTTACGTAGGAATAAAACGACAGATAGTCCATATTCGCGTATTCAAGAGATTCAAAATTCATTGCCAATATCTGTCGTTTATCAATACCTGAGTCGAGAAGATGTTTTTGCATCAGCAACAACAGCTTTGATTTGCCGCATCGACGGATCCCCGTGATCACTTTAACGGGCTCCTTATCTTGAAAAGCGATCAGTTTTTTCAGGTATATGTCCCTGGGTTTAAGGTTTTCTTCTTGATTCAACATGGCCGAACCTCCTTTTTGCAAATAGTATAACACAAAAATCCGAAAAAATAAAGTTTTTGTTATCAATAACACAAAAATTATTTTTTCGGAAATTTTTGTCATACGTCTTGGCGTGAGATCGATGGAATGAATTGCGCCCTTCGGGTGCGCCCTTTCGGGCGCGTGAATTGATTTTTCAGACGAAAAATCATGAATTGCCCGCGCCGCGGGCATGAATTGACCCCCCGCACCATTCGGCGCGGAGGGTCGTTTTAAATATCTTATTTCACGCTCGCCCGATAAAGGAACGTGACGATCTGCGCTCTGGTGCAGAACGCGGCGGGTGAAAACTCCGTCTCCGTCATGCCGGTCGTTATCTCTTCGCCGACCGCCCAGAGGACCGCTTTGTAGAAGTAGTCGCTCTCGTTCACGTCGCCGAACGGGTTGACGGGAGTTTCCGTCTCTTCCCCGTATTCGTCGGGATCGGCGAACCAACCGTCGTCGATAAAGTCAACGGGTTCCTCGTCGCCGGGGCAGCCCGCCGCGCGCCACAGGAACGTGACGATCTGAGCCCTCGTGCACTCGCTGTCGGGCGAGAAAGCGTCGGCGGAGGTCCCGGTCGTAATACCCATCTCGACCGCCCAGAGGACGGCTTTATAGAAGTAATCGGTTTCAGTAACGTCGCCGAACGGATTGTCGGAGATCGTCGGCTCGGGAGAACCGGCGGCGCGCCAGATGAGGGTGACCGCCTGCGCTCTCGTGCATACGGCGTAAGGCGAGAACGTCCCCGCGCCCGTCCCCGCGGTGATGCCGCCGGAGACCGCCCACGCCACGGGTTTCGCGAAATAAGCGTTTTCGGGAACGTCCGAGAACGCTTTTGCCGCCTTCGCCGTCGCCGTGACGGAGTCGCTCGTCTGCCCGTAATTGATCTTATCGCCGAACCACGGCACGCCGTCCGGAACTTCGGTGTAACCCGACGCCCTGACTTCGTACGTTCCGGCGTCGAGTCCGAAGACGACGGCCTCGGTCACGGGACCTTCAAAATGGACCTCGTGCCACTCTTCCTCGCCCTCGGCGCGGTATTCTATCCGGTATCCTGACAGACCGCTCGCCGACTGATCGCGGAGGGTGATTTTCAGGTTGCCCTCGCCGCCCACGACGCTTTCGATCACCGGCTTTTGGGGCACGATCACGAACGCCGCGATAATTTCGACGCTGTCCGCGACGCGTTCGCCGATCTTCTCGGCTCTTACCGTCGCGGCGCCGCATTTCACGTTGTTCTCGTAAACGAAGCGGAAGTCCTCCCCTTCGACGAGGTTCTGGACGGCGCAGTCAACGCTCTCGGCGGCCTCGATCGGCTCGCCGGTGTATTCGAACACGACCTGCTGATCACCCGTCGACCAGTCGGTCTTGAAGAAGATGCCGGTTATGACCGATTTGTATACGTGGGCGTAGAACGGGATCGTTCCGACGCCCTTTACGGTGACGTACACGATCGCTTTTTCTTCATCGACGTTGTTCGCGGTGAGCACGACTCTCAGGCCGTTCGCTCCGGGAGTGAGCGTGACGACTCTTTCGCCGCCTTCCTCGAGCCCCCATTTTACGTCGTCCTCGGCGAACGTCGGGACGCTGTCCTCGGTCGCGTGGAAGCCGATGCGTATGACCGAGCTTCCTCTCGCATCCGTCTTATAGTATAGAAAGGTATTGCCGTTTAAGGCCGGGATAAAGTCGGCCTCAAGCTGACGGCAGTAGCCCTTTATCGGGAAATTGTCGAACGTGAGACTCTCCATACTGGTCCCGTTCCCGAGAATGTCGAGCGCCTCCGCCATCTCTTCCCTGAAGTCGTCCTCGCAAGCGTAATCGAACCATTCGCCCTCGCGCAGGTAAAAACTCTCGCCCTCGTTGACGATCCCTTTGAACGACTGGACGCCGCTTTCCTCGTGATAGCCGTACTGGAAGTTGACCCCGTACCTGCCCTCGGCGCTTTTTTCGGTTACCACGATCGAATAGGGCTGATATTTCGTCAGAAGGATACGGCCCGAGCCGTCTCCGGCGACGTCGAACAGAATATCGAAATCCGCGACGGGTTCAAGGTGATATCCGCCGTACCTGTACGTCTTTTCCAGTTCGGCGACTTTCATTCCGTCCTCCGGACCCCTGGCGTAGCCGTCGAGCAGGTAGATCTCGTATTTGACGGTCATGCCGGGTTCGGACGTGAAGCAGGAGACTTCCTCAAGCTCCTCGCAGTGATCCGCCGTGAAGATATTTGCCGTCTTCATCTCGTCATCCGAGAAGAAGGTCTGGGCGTCGGCGATAGGCATATAGTCGTGCTGGTCGATCAGGTTGACCCCGTCGTCGTTCTCTTCGACGACGTAGCTGACGGGGCCCGAGACCGTCTGGTCGTAGTAGGAGAGCCAGAACAGACCCGTATGACGGCCCTCTTCGTCGAGGACGCCCCAGTTGCCGGACCCCTCGTTCGGGAAACCGGCGCCGCCGGCGCCCCAGCTGTTCTTGACGAGCCACGCGCCGTCGGCGGGCGGCGCCTTGTCGACCTCGACGGTCGAGCCGTCGGTCAGCGTCATCTCGACGGTCCCGCCGATGAAGTTGTCGCGCGAGTAGTTGTCGTCCCAGCCGATTATCGTCACTGCGTGATTCGTACCGGCGGGCAAATACGTGTAGTGAGCCCAGTTTTCGCTGATGAACATCGTGCCGCCTTCCTGCCCGGGCATGGAGGTGTCCGCGCAGAAGTTGACCTGAACGGCGCGGCGGTTCATAAGCTCCTCTTTGATCGCCTCGGTGGCGGCGGGATTGTAAACGTAGTAGCCGTTCTCGTCCTGGGCGGAGGGATCCGGGAGGAACCGCGCTTCCCTGACTGTGTACGACTTTTCAAAACGGTATTCCGACGGGATAGACCAGTCGTCGGTCGTACTGTACGAATATTTTCTGAGTTCGCCCAAAAACCACTCATAATCGATAACGGCGTTCTTTCCGTGATATTCGAATACCGGGTTTGCGCTCTCGTGCACCGGGCCGATGCCCTGCGCGAGCGCGTTCGCGGAGAACACCTGATTGCCGCCGCGGTTCATGAATTCGACGAGGGCATCCTCCGTGATGAAGTCGGCGATGAACTGACCCTCGCCGTTCTGCGGGTTGCCGGGATCGTCAAGCGGCGTCGCCGAGAACCACGCGATCTGCTTTTCGGACAGATCGAGCGTCTCGGGCGTCGCGGGCGCGCCGTCCGCGCCGTTGAGACCCGCGCCGAGTATGCTGCTCTCGAGCGCGGCGACGGTCGCGAAGGACCAACACGTCCCGAAAGGCGCCTGCGATCTCACGGGGGTAGTATAGCATTTTCCTCCCACGTCGCGCAGATCGAACGACGAGGGGATGATGGGAAGTTCTCCCGTTTCAACGCTTGCCGGATCTGCGTAGGCGGTCGGCGCGGAAAGCGCCGAGAACGCGGGAATGAGAAGACAAAGCGCGAGGAGGATCGAAAGCGTTCTTTTTTTCATGGATTTTCCGTGCGGAGCCGTGCGGGCCCCGCATTTTCCTTTCCTGCTTTTATTGAACGTTTTAGCTTTTTGCGTTTATCAATAGTCGCTCTTTACCGTTTCGACCTTGATTATGTTCGTGTTTCCGGGCGTGTCGAGCGGTATGCCTCCGACGATTACGACGCGGTCGCCGTCCGATACGATGTCGATCTGCTTCGCGCAGTCGATCGCGTGCAGGAACAGCTTGTCGAAGTCGTCCTGGTTTCTCGCGAGAACCGGGTAAACGCCCCACGAGAGCGCGAGCTGATGGAACGTTTTGACGTTCGGCGTCGCCGCAACGATCGGCGTGGAGGGGCGGAATTTCGACATTCTTCTCGCGCTGCGTCCCGTCATCGTCAGGGCGACGATGGCGTCCGCCTTGAGGTCGCGCGCCGTCGTGCACGCCGCGTCGCACACGGCGTTCGTTATGTCCTCGGAATCCATTACGTAGCTGCCCGCCGCGCCCTTCATCGAGAACGCGTCGCGCTCCGCCTGCTCGGCGACCTTCGCCATTACTTCGATCGCGCGGAGGGGGTATTCGCCGACCGCGGTCTCGCCCGAGAGCATGACGGCGGACGTTCCGTCGAAGACGGCGTTCGCCACGTCGGTGATCTCCGCTCTCGTCGGGTGCGGGTGGCTTATCATCGACTCCAGCATCTGCGTCGCCGTTATGACCATCTTGCCGGAGCGGTAACACTCTTTTATAAACCGTTTCTGCAGACCCGGAAGGCGCTCGAAAGGTATCTCGACCCCCATATCGCCGCGGGCGACCATGATGCCGTCCGACTTCGCGAGGATCTCGCTGAAATTGCGGACGCCCTCGCTGTTCTCGATCTTCGATATGATCCTGATCGCGTGGCCGCCGTTGTAATCGAGGAATTTTCGCATATTCGTCACGTCTTCCGCCGAGCGGATGAACGACGCTGAGACGAAATCGACGTCGTTTTCGATCCCGAACAGAAGATCGTCGCGGTCGCGGTCGGACAGGTGGGGCATGTCGAGATGAACGTTCGGAACGTTGACGCCTTTCCCCGTCTTGATCACGCCGCCCGCCGTCACCGTCGTGACGATCTCTTCGTCCGTTCGCGATCTCACGGTGAGTTCTATGTTTCCGTCGTCGAGCAGGATCCTCGTCCCTTCCGTCACCTGTGCGGGAAGACCCGCGAACGTGATCTTCGCGCCCCTTTCGTCGCCTTCGACGTCGCGTGTCGTGAGAGTGAACTCCGACCCGGTCTCAAGCTCCGCCGAGCCGCCGCGGAACGAGCCGAGGCGTATCTCCGGCCCCTTCGTGTCGAGCATGATCGCCACGGGCGCGCCGAGTTTGTCCCGCGCCGCCTTGACGGCGTCGATCTTCGCCTTGTGCTCCTCGTGCGTGCCGTGGGAGAAGTTCAGACGGGCGACGTTCATGCCCGCCTTTATCATTTCGGTTATCATTTCCTCGGAGTCCGTCGCCGGCCCGAGCGTACATACAATTTTGGTTTTCAGCATTTTTCAAACAGTTCCTTCCGAAGTTCGCGGTAAAATAAAGCGCTGTCTGCCCCCCGGACGGGGCAGAAGAGGATGCGCGTAAAAAGCGGGCGTTTTTCGCGCTGCCGTCAGTTTCCTGTCGCGTCGCCGGTCTCGGGAAGCTGCGTTTCCGCCGCGGCCCCGTCCGTCCGGACGATCACGCCGTTTTCAAAATATCCGTCGTAGACTCTTCCGCCCGGGAAGGTGTAGACGCCTTTTCCGTTCATGAGATTCCCGCGGAACTCGCCTTCGTACTTCTCTCCGTTCGCCCAGTAATAGGTCCCGACGCCTTCCCTGACGTCGCCTTTGAACTCCCCGACGTAGCGGTCGCCGTTCGAGAAGACGATCTCGCCCTGACCCTCGCGCATATCGGCGACGAACGATCCCGTATAAACGGTGCCGTCGGAGTACGTGAACGTTCCCGTCCCGTCGAGCTTGCCGTCCTTGAACGAGCCTGTATACGACGATCCGTCGGCGCACGTAAGCGTACCGGTCCCGTTCTCTTTCCCGTCTCTGTACGCGCCTTCGTAAACGTCGCCGCCCGAATAGACGTACTTGCCCGCTCCCTCGAACACGTCGTTCTGGAACCAGCCCGTGTAGACGTCGCCGTTCTTATGCGTCAGCGTCCCCTCGCCGTTTTTCAGCATATCTTTGAGGGCGCCCTCGTACACGTCGCCGTTCGAGTATTCGAGCCTGCCCGTCGACGCGTCGTATTTCGCCGTCATTCCGTTCGAGTAACGGATCACCCCGCGCGAAGGCGCGCCGTTTTTATCGACGATCCCGAAGAACCTGACGGACAGACCGTTCCCCGCCGTCGAGGAAACGTATCTGATCCCGACGAAGTACAGGACCGCCGCGGCGACCGCCAGAAGGATCGCGGCGACAATGACGATCCTGAGCATTATCGAGCCGAACGATTTTTTCGGTTTGGCGTATTTTCCGGTCATAACGTTACCCCGCCTTTCAGCTGAAGAATGATAAGATCCACGGTATCGCGAGGACCGCGCCTTCCGTGGCGGCGGCGAGAAGAGCCATGCCGACGATCCAGCCGACGGGCGAGCCGCGCTTTACGTATCTGATCTCGGCGCCGTCCGCTTTTTCCTCGGGGATATAGTAGCGCTTTTCGCCGCCGCCCCCTTCGGAGAGCTCCGTAGCCGCGACCGTCTTGCGGAGCGTCGACCCGTCGCGCAGGGCGAGGCGGCCGAAGCCCGACTTCCCGCCTATATCCCCGGCACACGCCGCAGTGTCGCGCGAGAGGGCCCCTTTGTCCAGGAGCCGCTTCACGATCTTTTTGTTCGTAAGACTTATAAAGAAAGCGATGAAAGCCGCGAGAACGAGACCGTAGCCGATCCCGCGAACGACGACCGTCAGAAGAGACGCCGATCTGAAATATCCAATTATATCCATTTCTGCCATTAATCCTCCACGGGCGGCCTGCCGCAGATCGCGGTGAGGAGCGCCTCAAGGTCTTCCGCGTCCGTATAATCGAACGATACCGTTCTTCTGCCCGGTCTTTCGGTGATCCGGCACCGCCTTCCGAGGATCTCCGTCACGCGCCTCTCGAGATCGCCGACGTAGTCGACGCCGGGAGTGTGTATTTTCGTCGCCGGGGAGATCTTATCGGAGTTGTTTTCTTTTTTCACCGCCGCTTCCGCGTCGCGTACGCTCATATTGCGCAGCGAGATCCGCTCCGCGAGAGGCAGGATCCTCTTTTTGTCGCGCAGACCGAGCAGCGCTCTTCCGTGACCGGCGGAGAGTTTTTTGTCCGCGACCATCCCGAGGACTTCGTCCGGGAGATCGAGCAGGCGCAGGGAGTTTGCGACCGCGCTGCGAGATTTTCCGATGCCCGCGGCGATCTGCTCCTGCGTCAGGTCGTATTTCTTCATCAGTTCGCTGTAACCGCGCGCTTCCTCGCACGGGTTGAGGTCTTCGCGCTGGAGGTTTTCGATCAGGGCGATCTTCGACGCGGTGAATTCGTCGATCTCCATTATTATCGCCGGGATCTCGGAGAGCCCCGCCATTTTCGACGCTCTCCAGCGTCTCTCTCCCGCGATGATCGAATAAGTTCCCTCTTTCGTTTCTCTCACGAGGATCGGCTGAAGCACGCCGTTCGCGGCGATCGACTCCGCAAGACCCGTCAGCGCTTCTTTGTCGAACGTTTTCCTCGGCTGATCCTTTCTCGGCTCGACGTCCGAGATCCTGAGTTTTGTCGCCGCGTCGGCGTTCTGCTCTATCGAATTGTCGCTGAAGATCGCGTCAAGCCCTCTTCCGAGCCCTCTGTTCTTAGCCATAGAGCGGTTCCTTTCTTTTTTTATCTCTTAATTTATTATTTTCTTCATTATTTATTTCTTGTTATCGATTTACCGCGTGCGGTTTTGCCGCATTCGGTAAAACCGAATGCGAGAAATCGCAACACGGTGAAGTGCGGCGCCGCCCGTCAGACGGGACACCTCTTCATCAGTTCCTCCGCGGCCTCCATGTACGCGCGCGCCCCTTTGGAATAGCGATCGTGGTGATTTATCGGCGTTCCGAATCCGGGCGCCTCGGAAAGCGTCACGTTTCGCGGTATTACGACGGAAAACAGCTTGTCGGCGTAGTATTTTTTTATCTCCGCCAGCACCTGCGCCGAGAGGTTGAGCCGTCCGTTATACATCGTAATGAGTATTCCGGCGACGGTGAGGCGCGGGTTATAAAGCTGCTTTACCTTCTTTATTGAGATCATCAGCTGCGTCAGCCCCTCGAGCGCGTAATACTCGCACTGCATGGGGATCACAACGGAATCCGCGGCGGTCAGAGCGTTCACTGTGAGCATGCCGAGCGACGGCGGGCAGTCGATCATCACGTAATCGTAACCCGAGAGTTTCGAGATGAAATCGGCAAGCCTTCTTTCGCGTCTGTCCTCGGAGATCAGCTCGAATTCTGCTCCCGCGAGTTCTATCGTCGCCGGAACGACTGACAGACGGTCGAATTTCGTGCCGATAACGCACGTTTCGGGCCCTTCGCCGTCAGTCAGAGCGTTATAAGTCGTGTGACGGAGCGTTTTTTTGTTGATCCCGAGGCCGCTCGTCGTGTTTCCCTGCGGATCGCAGTCGATCATGAGCACCCGTTTTCCGAGTTCGGCGACCGAAGATGCGAGACTTACGGCCGAGGTCGTTTTGCCCACGCCGCCCTTCTGATTGGCGAACGCGATAACGTACGGAGAGCCGTTCATTTGCTGTCACGTCCTTTCCCGCCGTCCCGCGCCGGAGCGCGAAACGTCCCTTTTTAACTATTTTACCACCATTCGCACGTTCGTTCAACGGGTTTTCAAAAGTTTACCGCTTTTTAATATATATAAAAAAGGAACGAAAAAGCCCCCGGATCCATCGTCCGGAGGCAAAAAAGCGAAAATGTTTCACGTGAAACATTTATTCAGAGCCCGTTTTGACCGTTATCGTGATGACGACTCCGCCGTCGGCGCGCGTTCGCGTCGACGAAACGTCGAATCCGCACGACCTGACCGATTCGACCGCGTGGTCGATCGAGTTATAGAAAATGCGCATGTCGCGCAGAAGAAGACGTCTTTTGAATTCCGCCTCGAACTTCCCCGTCCCGGGTCTGTCTCCGTCGGACGTCCGCTCGGCAGGGAGAGGAAGCGGGTCGCCCGAGCAGAGGAGCGTCTCGACGTATTCCTCGGCGGAGGCGACGTTCATTTTTCTTTTTATCATCTCGCGCAGAGCGGCAGATCTTCTTTCGCGGTCCGTAAGGCGGAGAGCGGCGCGCGCGTGGCGTTCGGTGAGGGAGGAGGCGAGGATGAGTTTTCTCTCCTCTTCGGAAAAGCGGAGAAGGCGCAGCTTGTTTGCGACGTACGACTGACTGACCGACAGCCGTTTTGCGATCTTTTCCTGCGTCAGCCCGCACGATTCGACAAGAGATCTGAGCGCCTCGGCGTCCTCGAACATATTTCGCCCCTCGGGGCGGGAACACGGGAGAGATGAGACGGGAGGCGGGGACGGCGGGACGGAGGTCGCGGGGACCGGATCGGAAGGGCGCGCTTCGCGCTCGAGGGGCGGGGCGAATAATTCGTTCATGTCGTTTTCCTTTCGGGTATATCTGCATTGAATATAAGTATACTTTGCCCTCCGCGCAAAAACGGGCGGACGGCGTCGGCGTAAAAGGATTTGTTTTGGGCTCACGGGTCGCGCGAAGGGACAAAATGTCGCCCGGAAACGACGCGGCGCGGGGCGCGGAACGCCTGTTCACAAATTCGGAAATATATTCATAAAAAGGACACATTTCGTTAGCAAAATTCATTCGGATAGTGGGAAATGCACAAAAACGACGAAATCCGACGCAAAACGGAGAAGGCGGAAAAGCGGCCGTCTGTTTTCAACATCGGTTTTCAACAGGTCTTTGAAAAAAACGGTGCTAAAAGGGACAATCGCCGTTTTCAGGGGCGAGTTTTCCACAGTTTCAACAGATAAAACTGTTGAAAACCGGGAACAAGAAAAAAAGCGCCGTTGTTTTCCAAGTGCCTAAATGGAGAAATTAGAATATTTTTCGCTGAAAAATATCAAAAAACAGGACGAAACGGGAAAAAGCGATTTTTTAACGAAAAAGCGAACAGAGGTTCGAAAAATCGGGCGAAAAAGGGAGAATAATCCGGGAGACCGGGACGTATCTTTTACTCGGTAAAAAGTATTCTTCGGGGGAAGACGATATGAAAAAAGAAGCGAAAAGAGCGCTTGCGGCCGCGGCGCTGATCTTATCGCTCGCCGCATGCGCGCGCAGACCCGAGGGGGACGCGGCCTCCCGGGAGCCGACGGGTGAGGTTTGCACCGAGACCGACGCGCCGCACGCCGTCCCGCAGGGCGGAAAATTTACGGTAGTCCGTTCGGGAGGCGAACGGCGCGATTCGCTCGAGAGAGCGATCCGACTGCGCGACATGGCGGCGAAAGAAAGGACCGGCGTTACGGTAGTATATGCCGACGCGGCTGACGACGGGGCGGCAGAGATCGCGGCCGCCGCGGACTGTCTGTCGGGAGATCACGGATTCGGCGCGGCGGAGGGCTCGTTCTCGCGTCTCTGCGCGCCGCTTCTGGCAAAGGGCGTTTTGCGCGCCGCGGAGGAGTTCGGCGGCGCGCTCGGAGAGGCGAGCCTCAACCCGACGCTTAAAACGAAAAACGGGACGTTTTTCATAACCGGCGCGATCGTTCCCGCCTCTCTGGGGGACGTCTCGTGCATCGCCGTAAATCTTGAGACGGCGCGCCGTTTCAACGTGAGAGTCCCCGACGCCGGGACGCTGTCCGGTCGGTTCGGGTGGGACGCCTTGACCGCGTCGGCTGCGCTCGTTCCGGACGGGGTCGGGATATACAGATACGGGTCGATCGACCGATCGCTCGGGGCTGCGATCCTCCTCTCGTCGGGGAACGGGGTCACGAAGGAGGAAGACGGCGTCCCCGGAATAGCCGCGATCGCGGGCGAAGCGAAAAAAATCCTCGGGCGCGCCGCGGCGGCGTTCGGGGACGGGGCGGTGTGTTTCCGCCCCGACGCGGCGATACCGGAAGGGGAACGCGGGGCCGCCGTCAGAAGCGCGTTCTCCGACCCCGGGATCCTGTATCTGTTCTGCAAAACGGGCGATATCCCGTCGCTGCGCGAGGCGGGGGACGAAATAAGCGTCGTCCCTTATCCCGGGGAAAAGAGCGCCGCGGACAGCGTGCGCGGGACCGCCGGGGTGATCCTGAGGGGCGGAGGAGCGACGGCTCCGGTCCTTTCCGCGCTTGAAGAGACGTCGCTGAAATACACGTATCCCGAGGCGATCGACGCATATCTCTCGGGGCGTACGCAATACGATTCCGCTTCCCGCGGCGCGCTTCTGTCCGTTCTCTCGGGTGCGATCTACGAGCCGTCTTTCGCCTTGGCGGGCGCGGGAGGAGAGGAGCTGAACGAAATGCTCTCGGCCGCCGCCGAGGGAGAGGCGGACGCGCTCGTCGGCTGGGAACTGAAAGCTGCGATCGCGAATTTAGAGATCGAAAAGATACTCGGCGAATGAAGGCAAGGCGTCTTTTTGAGGCGGCGCGGGAATATAGTGTAAAGAAGTAAGACCCCGAAGGAGACGAAGATGAACGACGGAATAACGTTCGGAAAAAAGGACGGAAGGGGCGCGCCGGGCCGCCCCGCGCCGCCTCGCGCGGGAGGACTGACCGAGACCGAGGCGGAGGACTCCCGCCGTCTGTGGGGCAAAAACGAACTGACGAGGAAGAAAAAATCGTCGTTTGCATCCGATTTTCTGCGGAATCTGTCCGACCCGATAATCAAGATACTTCTTTTCGCCATGGCGGCGAACGCGGCGCTGACCTTCCGGAATATAAACTGGGTCGAGATCGGCGGGATCGCCTTTACCGTGCTGACCGCGACGCTCGTATCAACGGCGTCGGAACACTCGTCGTCCGCCGCGTTCGAAAAGCTCGAGCGGGGGACGAAAACGGCGGAATTCACGGTGATCCGGGGCGGGAAGGAGCGCCGCGTACAGTCGGGAGAGATCGTCAGGGGCGACCTCGTCGTTCTGTCGGCGGGGCAGATCGCCCCGTGCGACGGGGTGATCGTCTCCGGGGAGATAAAAGTCGATCAGTCGACGCTGACGGGGGAGGCGAGGCCCGTCCGCAAAAGAGCGGACGCGTCGCCCGAGATCCGCCTTTCCGCGGGCGGCGGGGACGCAGCCGATCCGTCGTGCGTGCTCGCGGGTTCGAGCGTCGTTTACGGCGAGTGCCGCGCCGTCGCCTCCGCCGTCGGAGACTCGACGGCTTACGGGAAGATCGCCTCCGAACTTCAGGCGCGGGAGGAGCCGAGCCCGCTCAGGGAGAGGCTCAAAAAGCTCGCAGTCTCTATCAGCAAAATAGGGTACGTCGCGGCGGCGGTCGTCGCTCTGGCGTACCTTTTCAACGAATTCGTCATCGGCTCCGGTTTCGATCCCGCCGTCATGCGCGGCCGCGTTTCCGATCCGCGCTTTTTGACCTCGACGCTTCTGCGCGCGCTCACGGTCGCGGTCTCCGTCGTCGTCGTCGCCGTCCCGGAGGGACTTCCCATGATGATCACGGTCGTTCTGTCCGCGAACATGAAAAAGATGATGAAAAACGGGGTGATCGTGAAGAAACTCGTCGGGATCGAGACGGCGGGGAACATGAGCCTTCTCTTTACGGATAAAACAGGGACGCTGACGACGGGAAGAATGACGGCGCAGCGCGTGCTGACGGGCGACGGGGAGTTTTCGCCCGGCGAGATAAAAAGAAGGGCGGGCGTCTTCCGGCTGATCTGCGCCGCGGCGTCGTTCTGCTCTCCGAAGGAGGGCAAAAACGCGACGGGACGCGCGGCGGACGCCGTGGCGGGTTCTTCGCGTCCTTCCGGGATGAGGGGGATCTCGCGGATCCCGTTCGATTCCGCCCGCAAATACGCGGCGGCGCTCGTCTTTGACGAGAAAGCGGGAGAGAACAGGACGATCGTCCGCGGCGCGCCGGAACTCATCGTTCCGAGATGCTCGGATTTCACCGCGGCGGACGGCGCGTCCGTTCCCCTGCGGGGGAAGGCCGCATCGGCTATCGGGGCGCGTATCTCGGAGGAGGAGGGAGACGCGGTCCGCGTCCTCGCTCAGGCGTCGGGACCCGCGGAAGCGTATGAAAAACTCGCCCGCGGGGAGATCCCCGACGGGCTCTGCTTTACGTGCGCGTTTTTCATAAGGGACGAGGTGCGGAAAACGGTCCGCGCGTCGGCGGACGAATGCCGCGGCGCGGGGATCCGCGTGATAATGATAACGGGGGACGGCAAAAACACCGCCTGCGCGGTCGCCGGGGCGGCGGGGATCCTGCCGGGCAGGCGAAAGGACGACGGGGCGGTCCTGTCCTCGGAGCAGATCGGCGCGATGAGCGACGCGCAGCTCGCCGAGGCGCTCTCGCGCGTCTCTGTCATCTACCGCGTCACGCCCGCCGACAAGAGCCGTCTCGTCAGAGCGGCGCGCCTCGCCGGTCACGTCGTCGGGATGACGGGCGACGGAGTGAACGACGCCCCCGCGCTCCGTGCGGCGGACGTCGGATTTGCGATGGGAAGCGGCTCGGAGGTCGCCAAGGAGGCGGGCGACGTCGTGATCTCGGACGACGATTTTTCATCGATCACCCGCGCGGTGCTCTACGGGAGGACGATCTTCGAGAGCATCCGCAAATTCATAACGTTCCAGCTTATAATGAACCTGTGCGCGGTCGGCGTCTCCGTGATCGGGCCGCTGATCGGCATAAAGACGCCGATCACGATCCCGCAGATGCTGTGGATCAATATAATAATGGACACGCTCGGCTCCCTCGCGTTCGCGGGCGAGGCGCCCCGGGCGTCGTTCATGAAGCGCGCGCCACGCCGGCGCGAGGAGCCGATCCTCTCGCGCGACACCGTTAAAACGATCGTCTCGCGCGGCCTTTACTCGCTCGGGTTTTTCGTCTGGTTTCTGACGTCGCACTTCGTCAGAGAGCGGTTCGGGGACGGGGAAGGCGGCGGGGAATTTCTGACCGCATTTTTCGCGCTCTTCGTCTTTTTCGGGATCGCGAACGCGATGATCGCGCGGTGCGAGCGGGCGAATATTTTAGCGGGGCTTCTCGGCAACGCGCCGTTCGTCTTCATCATGGCGCTCGTCGCGGCGGTCCAGCTGCTTCTGATCGCGTTCGGCGGCGAGGCGTTCAGAACGGTCCCGCTTTCGCGCGGCGATCTCTTGCTTACCGCCGCCTTCGCCCTCACCGTCTTCCCCGCCGATCTGTTCTTCAAACTGTTCCGTATGCGCCTAAGGCGCAAAAATACGGCGTAAGCCGTATATCATACCGCGCGGAGCGCGGTATATCATTCGCCGTCAGGCGAATTTCATGTCCGCCAGGATATTTCATTTTGTGTGCCTCTCAGCGAAAGGTCTAAGGTAGGGAGTGATCATCGTGTTCCGCGTTCCGTACAACACTAGGGATCGCTCCCTACGGGATAGACGGTTTCTTCATCAATCCCGCCGTAGGAAGGGATCCCTTTGATGCCTCCGTGAATGAAATCCGGTATCTGTATCTATTTCTGTAGGGATGCCTCTCAGGCATCCGCGCCTTGCTATTGATTTTTATCGCGCGATATGCTAAACTGAAACCGCGACACAATTGCATATTGTTTTTTCATCGAACAAGCGCTTTTTTCTCGGTAAAAATGCGCTCTCCTTGTTTTGCACTTGTTCGGTGTCAAAGCAATTGTGTCGCAGCAATCGGAGTTGTGCATTTTTCGTGCGCAGTTTCGGCTGCGCACTTTTTTATTGTGAGGAAAGCGAAAAATGGAAGGAAACAAAAAGAGAGTTGTTGCCTTTAAAGACTATTATGACGGCAAGATAGAAAAATGCGATACTTTACCTGAAGGAAACGAATATGATTTTTTGCTTGAGAGAAATAAATCTCATATGCGCGAAACGGCATTAACCTTCGGGAAAAAGAATATTTCTTTTGAAGAGTTACACGAAAAGATTGACGAGTACGCCAGAGCTCTTTATCATTACGGGGTTAGAAAGGGAGACCATATCGGCGCATGTGTTGCCAACACCCCTGAATCCGTTTATTTAATCTACGCTATAAACAAGTTAGGCGCTGTTATGGTGGGGTTGAGCCCTTTGAACAATGAATACAAAATGGCTCGAGATATCGAAATAACCAAGCCCAAAATGATTTTTTCTTTGGATTTTATGTATTCAAAGTTCAAAAAAGCATGTGAGGAATATAACATAAAGCCGATTCTTTACTCGCCGTTATTGTCGGTTAATAATCCTTTTCTAAAAGGGATATATAATATAAAGCAAAAAAAGGAAGGCAACCATCTTTCTTCTAAAGAAAACCGACTGGATAAAATAATAAAAAGCGGCAGAGAATCAGATGTTGAGTATTCCAAGCATATTAACGGAACATGTACTAACATAATGTTCACAGGCGGAAGCAGCGGCGTCCATAAAGGGGTTATGCTTGACGGAAATGGACTGAATTGTGTGGTAAAAGCATTAGACCATGTCTTGCTTTTAGAACCGGGTATGGTTCATCTGGGGAATATCCCTTTCGGACATATGTGTTTCGGAAGATTAGTACTGCATTACGTACTGTGTAAGAACGCCACATATGCATTAACGCTCAAAGCAATGCCTCAAGATTTTTTGGATGAAATGATAAGAGTTCATGCAAACGGCGCAATGGGGGGGCCGGTACACTGGGAAGCTCTCATTGATAATCCGAAATTAAAAAAGGGATGTTTGAACGAATTGATTCAGCCGTTATCTGGAGGAGAATTGTTTAAACCGCAACGACTCAAGCAGGCAAATGAAGCAATAAAATTCGCGGGGTGCAAAGCAGAAATCGGAAACGGTCTTGGGTCTACTGAAATGTGGGCCCCGACGCATGTCTGCGTCGGAGGCCGCAATACTCCCGGAACTATAGGATATGAGATCCCGTTCGTTCATTCAAAAATTGTTGATCCAAAAACATTTGAAGAAGTTCAAGACGGGGAAAACGGATTACTGCTTGTCAACGGTCCGGGAATGATGTTAGAGTATTTCAAAAACGAAAAAGAAACAGAATCGGTTTTTTGTTTTGACGAAAACGGAACCAAATGGTACAACACAAAGGACATCGCAAAAAAACTCCCTACCGGTGAATTTGAGTACATAGGTCGTATTAAAAGAAACTTCGTTTCAGGTGTAGATAATATTTACCCGGAACAAATAGAACAATTGTTATTACAGATACCGGAGATCAGAGAGGTCGCAGTTACACCGATTCCGGACGAGCACGAACAGCATTTACCGAAATACCATATCAGTTTATCTAAGGAGGATTGTGATAAAGCGAAAATTGAGTCGAGCATTGTTTCGATTGTTGGATCAACTTTGGGAAAAACCGCTCTTCCCGGTTATATTGAATATTACGAAAACCCATTGCCACGAACAGATAACGGAAAATTAGATACTACATTGCTTTGCCAAAAAGATATAGACTCCATTGAAAATAAAGATATGTATCGAACTGATTTCAGATGATTTAACATATAACCCGTTTTTAGGTTTGGGTTATAATCATCTGACCACAAAACCTATTAAAAAGCTGCGTCGTTTTCGGCGCAGCTTTTTAATGATTACGTAAGGGCTTTATTGTGCGGAGGGCTGAGAGCCCTCCCTACGGGACATAATGAAGAAAACCGATCTTTGGAGACGGAGGCTCTCGTGAATATTTGATTCAGCGCTCGTGTCATTCTCCGATTCACGAGCCGAAATTATTTGCAAATCATTGCAAATAATTTCAGGAAGACACTTTATTTGTAAGAGCGCCGGGGCGCGAGAATTCATGAAAGCTAAGCTTTGGGTTCATGCGGCCGGGGCCGCAAATGATTCGGCAAAGAGGATTATATACAAAATGAATTGCGTCTTTCAGACGCATGAATTGATTTCGTCAAGACGAAATCATGAATTGCCTGCTTCGCAAGCATGAATTGACCCCCGCGCCAAACGACACGGGGGTCGTGATTATTAAGCTGTACGGTTATTATTCGCCCAGCGCCGCGAGCGCGGCGGCGATGCCGTCCTTTTTCTCGGTGAACTTCGCGAGCTTGACGCGCTCCGCGTCGACGACGGCGGCGGGCGCCTTCTCGGTGAAGCCCTTATTGGCGAGCTTGCTCTCGACGCGGGCGATCTCGGCGTTCACTTTCTCGAGTTCGGAGCGCAGGCGCGCTTTTTCCTCTTCGGGGTCGACGAGATCCGTCATCGGGATGAAAACGGTCGCGCTGTCGGTGACGATGCGGACAGACCCCGACTCGGAGTGATCGTCGACGATCTCGAGCGAGGACGCTCCGGCGAGTCTTTTGAAAAATTCTTCCGTTCCCTCGAACGCGTGCGGATACTTCGTCGCGATGAAGAGCGAAGTTCTTCGCGACGGCTTGACGCCCATCTCCGCGCGGCGCTGTCTGATCGCGCCGATCGCGGCGATCACGCGCTCCATATCCTCCGCCTCGGCGGGGAACGACGGGATATTCTCTGCGACGGGGTAATCCTTGACCATGATATAACCCACTTCGCCCGGCAGGCCCGAGTAGATCTCCTCGGTGATGAACGGCATGAACGGATGGAGCAGCTTCAACGTCTCGCGAAGCACGTACGCCAGCACGTTCTGCGCGTCTTTCGATCTTTCCTTGTCCTCTCCCGAGACCGATTTCTTCGACAGCTCGATATACCAGTCGCAGTACTCGTCCCAGATGAAGTCGTAGATCGCCGAGAGGGCGATGCCGATCTCATAGTTCTCGAGGTTGTTCTCCGCGGCGGCCGCGGCGGCGGACAGTTTCGTGAGGATCCACTTGTCCTCCGGCGCGAGTTTGCTCTCGTCGGGAAGTTCGATCCGGTCGATATCGAGGTTCATCATCACGAAACGCGCCGCGTTCCACAGCTTGTTCGCGAAGTTGCGCGCCGCCTCGATCTTCTCGTCGGAGAAGCGCATGTCGTTCCCGGGGCTGTTGCCCGTCGCGAGAGCGAAGCGGAGAGCGTCCGCGCCGTATTTGTCGATGATCTCGAGCGGGTCGATGCCGTTGCCGAGCGATTTCGACATTTTTCTGCCCTGCGCGTCGCGCACGAGGCCGTGGATCAGCACGGTGTCGAACGGGATCCTGCCCGTGTACTCAAGCGAAGAGAATATCATTCTGGATACCCAGAACGTGATGATATCGTAGCCGGTTACGAGCGTGTTCGTCGGGAAGAATCTCTTCAGGTCTTCGGTGTCCTTCGGCCAACCCATCGTCGAGAACGGCCAGAGAGCGGAGGAGAACCAGGTGTCGAGCGTGTCGGGATCCTGACGCATCGGCTCTCCGCAGTCGGGGCAGCAGTCGGGCGCGGTCTTGCTGACGACCGTCTTCCCGCACTTGTCGCAGTAGTAGGCGGGGATCCTGTGGCCCCACCAGAGCTGGCGGGAGATACACCAGTCGCGGATGTTCTCCATCCAGTGGAAGTAGTTTTTCGAGAAGCGCTCCGGGACGAATTTGATATCGCCCGAGCGGACCGCCTCGATCGCCGGGGCGGCGAGAGGCGCCATCTTGACGAACCACTGCAGCGACGCGCGCGGCTCGACCGTCGTGCCGCAGCGGTAGCAGGTTCCGACGTTGTGGACGTGATCCTCAACCGAGACGAGGAACCCGCCGGCCTCGAGATCGCGGACTATCGCTTTCCTTGCCTCGTAGCGGTCCATTCCGGCGTAAGCCGGGTAATCGTCGGTGATCTTTGCGTCGGGCGTCATGACGTTGACGAGGGGCAGATCGTGGCGGCGTCCGACCTCGAAGTCGTTCGGGTCGTGCGCCGGGGTGATCTTGACGACGCCGGTACCGAATTCGATGTCGACGTAGTCGTCCGCGACGACGGGGATCTTTCTGCCGACGAGCGGCAGGATCAGCGTCTTGCCGACGAGATCTTTATATCTCTCGTCGTTCGGGTTCACCGCGACTGCGGTGTCGCCCAGAAGCGTCTCGGGACGGGTCGTCGCGAGTTCCACGTAACCCGAGCCGTCCTCGAACGGATAGCGCAGATGCCAGAAATGGCCCGGCTGTTCCTCGTATTCGACCTCGGCGTCGGAGATCGACGTCAGGCAGTGAGGGCACCAGTTGATGATGCGCTCGCCGCGGTAGATAAGACCCTTTTCGTAAAGGCGGGTGAAGACCTCGAGAACGGCCTCGGAGCATCCCTCGTCGAGGGTGAAGCGCTCGCGCTGCCAGTCGCAGGAGGAGCCCATCTTTTTGAGCTGCTGAATGATGCGCCCGCCGTATTTTTCACGCCAGTCCCACGCGCGCTCGAGGAATCCGTCTCTGCCGACGTCGTCCTTCGTAAGCCCCTCTTTTTTCATCGCTTCGACGATCTTCGCCTCCGTGGCGATCGACGCGTGGTCGGTGCCGGGGAGCCAGAGCGTCGAGACGCCCTTCATCCTCTTGTGGCGGATGAGGATGTCCTGAAGCGTGTTGTCGAGGGCGTGGCCCATGTGAAGCTGACCCGTGATGTTCGGCGGCGGAATGACGATCGAGTAGTGTCCTTTCGTCATGTCGTCCGACGGCGCGAACAGGCCCTTTTCCGACCACTCCGAGTAAATCCTGTCCTCAAACGAGGCGGGGTCGTACGTCTTCGGAAGTTCTTTTTTCATGATAATCTCCCTTCGCAGTTCAAATAAAAAAGCGTCCGGATCAAAAGATCAGGACGCGAAAACGCGCGGTACCACCTGAATTCGCTCTCCCCCAGGGGGAAGGGCGCGGCTTAAGTGCCCTTAACGCGGGCGGTCGGCGGGAACTATGGGCTGCGCCCGTTCATCCCCGCGGCTCCCGAGCGACATCCCGCGGCCTCCTCTGCGGCGATCGCACCGTCCGCCGCTCTCTTTGAAAGGATCGTGCCGTGAAAACTCTCGTTCAACGCCGTTAGGTTACTCTAAAAAATAAAAGGCGGAACTTTCCACCGTGGTTGAATAATGAGGGTGAATGATGGGGCTCGAACCCACGACCTCCAGGGCCACAACCTGGCGCTCTAGCCAACTGAGCTACATCCACCATGGACGTACCTTGGGGGATTCGAACCCTCGACCTACTGCTTAGAAGGCAGTTGCTCTATCCTGCTGAGCTAAAGGTACTGGAGCGGGTGATGGGAATCGAACCCACATGACCAGCTTGGAAGGCTGGTGTTCTACCACTGAACTACACCCGCGTGCCGTGCATTATATGATATCATCCCTTTTTTTGTTTGTCAAGAGAAAAATCAAAAAAATCGGACAGGCAGCGCCGCGGGGCGGAAGGCGGGTGGCGGCGGGGCGATTTTTTCAGGCGCGGGGTATTGATTTTTAGGGTAGCGTGTGATAGAATATATCACGCGCAAAAGGAATACGGAGGCGTAGCTCAGCTGGTCAGAGCGTTCGGTTCACATCCGAGAGGTCATGGGTTCGAGCCCCCTCGTCTCCAAAAAAAGGTCCCTCCGGGGACCTTTTTTGGAGACGATTATTGGGGCTCGAAGCGGACGCGTGTAAGAAAACAGTCCGGGGGACTGTTTTCCCGCGTCCGTCGACCAACCGAGCGTCGCGAATTCGCGTTCAGCGAATGAGCGGCCCGCGCGAGGGCGAACGAGCCCCCTCGTCTCCATAGAAAAAGATCGCCGTCTTGACAAAGACGGCGGTCCTTTTTACAATATTGGTAAGAAAACGAAGGAAGTGAACGGTATGCGCCTTTTCATCGCTTTGCTCCCCGACGAGGATTTTTGTTCCACGCTCGTCCGCACGCAGGACGCTTTCCGGCGCGCCGGAGTCGGCGGGAACTACGCCGAGAGGGAAAACCTGCACGTCACGCTCGCCTTTATCGGCGAATACTCCGACCCGGACGCCGTCCTCGACGCGATGAAGGCGGCGCGGCCCGCGCCGTTCCTTCTCTCGACCGACGGGATCGGCTCGTTCGGCGGCGCGTGGTGGGCGGGAGTGAAGCCGACCGACGCGCTGACCGCGTACGTTTCCCGGCTCCGCCGCGCTCTCGCCGCGGCAGGCGTTCCGTACGACAAAAAGAAGTTCACGCCTCACGTGACGCTTATCCGCCGTCCCGACAGGGACCGGATCCCTACGGTCGCGCCGCCGCTCGCGGCGTGCGAGGTCGCGGGCGTCTCGCTGATGCGCTCGGACCGCGGCAAGAACGGGATGATATACACTGAAATCGGGTATATTAAATAAGCACAATCCGAGGCTGTCGGATTCAGATGCAGAATCGCCGTTCTTGCCCCGTGAGGCGTACTGGCGTACGTCGAGGGGCAAAACGGCGATAGAAAAAGCAAATTAAATGAAAAAATCCGCAGGATTTTCACCTTGAAGAAGATGAAATCTACGGATTTTTCGTTTCTTAATCTATAATTAAGCCTTGCTTTTTCGTTCTGCGCTGAAGGCAACAGCCGTCAGTCCTTCTTGAGTATTTCGCCGACGCCTGCTGCAAGACCGGCGATCCCCTGAATTTCCGAGGGAATGATGATCTTCGTCGCCTCGCCGTCCGCCGCTTTCGCGAACGCCTCGAGCGCCTTGATCTTGAGGACGCCCTCGCCCGGGTCCGCCTCGTTCAGCAGTTTGATCGAATCGGCGAGAGCGCCCTGGACCTTCATGATCGCTTCCGCTTCGCCTTCCGCCTCGCGGATCTTCGCCTCCTTCACCGCTTCCGCGTTGAGGATCGCCGCCTGCTTGTCGGCTTCCGCCTGCAGGATCTGCGATTCCTTGCGGCCCTCTGCGACGAGGATCTGGCTTCTCTTTTCGCCTTCCGCGCGCAGGATCGACTCGCGGCGCTCGCGCTCCGCTTTCATCTGCTTCTCCATCGCGTCCTGGATCTCGCGCGGCGGGATGATGTTCTTCAGCTCGACGCGGTTGACCTTGATGCCCCACGGGTCGGTCGCCTCGTCGAGGATCAGACGGATCTTCGAGTTGATGACGTCGCGCGACGTGAGCGTGTTGTCAAGTTCGAGGTCGCCGATGATGTTACGCAGCGTCGTCGCCGTCAGGTTTTCGATCGCCTGCATCGGACGGTCGACGCCGTAGGTGTAGAGCTTCGGGTCCGTGATCTGGAAGAACACGACGGTGTCGATCTGGATCGTGACGTTATCCTTCGTGATAACGGGCTGCGGCGGGACGTCCGCGACCTGCTCTTTTCTCGACACGATCTTCGAAATTCTGTAAATGAACGGGACCTTCATGTGAAGTCCCGTCTCCCACGTCGTGTGGTAAGCGCCGAGACGCTCGATGACGTACGATTTCGCCTGCGGGACGATCTTGATATTGCTGATGATTATGATAAAGATCAGCAGTCCCAGTCCGCCGATAATGTAGTAGAAAATAGGATCCATCGTTATACCTCCTTATCCTCTCGCTGTCCGGAAGACTCCGGGTCTTCGGACGCCTTTGCCGATACGATGAGTTTTACGCCCTCGATCCTCTCGACGGTGACGGCCGTCCCCTCGGGGATCGTCTCGCCGGTCGCGGAGCGCGCGCTCCAGACCTGTCCGAGTATTTTCGCGAGGCCGGAACCCTCGACGTTGTTGATCGTCTGAGTTACGACGGCTTCGCCGCCGACGAGCGCGTCGGCGTTCGTCTTGACCGTTTGCTTTGCAAACCGTCGCTTGACCAGAGGTCTGGTCAGCACCAGAAGGATCGCGCTCACCGCCACGAATACTATCACCTCGACCCAAACGGGAGCCCCGAAGAGCGAGACGATCAGAGAGACGAGCGCGCCTCCCGCAAACCAAATGGAGACGAGCTGCGGCGTCACGCCCTCGATCACAGCGAAGAATATCACGAGAGCGAGCCAGAAAAGAGACACTTTGTAATCCATCAAATCACCTCCCCTGATTTTGGCTTTCGCATATTATAGATTATCCCGATTTTTTTGTCAATATCTTTTTTTTGAGAAAAAATTCCCGCGCTGTCTCGCGCGGGAATCATAATATGTAACCCTTTTTTTCGCCGATCCCGAAAAAAATTTTTTTCGTTTTTCGCTCCGGGCGGCAAAAAAGCGGTCCCGGCGCCCTGCGGGGGCGCCGTTCACCTTCCGTTGACGATCACCGCGGCGCCTTTCGGCAGAGGAGCGTCCGGATCGGACCCGCCCCGCAGTACCGTGACGTCGTCGGGGTCGGAACAAAACCGTCTCATCACGTCCCACGCCGTCGCGGTCCCGTCCGGGAAGAAGACGCGGACGGACGACCGCCTCGCGCGTACGGGCTCGTTCTCTTTCGTTCTTACCGTATCGACAGTCCCTATCCTGCCGGTCTCCGTGACCGCCGCCGAGACGGCTACCTCCGCCGTCACGTTCAGCCGCTCGCCGTCCGGTCTCGCGTCGGCGGAGATCACGGCGGCGTCCCACCGGACGGTCGGGTCGGCGCAGGCGCATCTGAGCGGATACTCGAACCGGAACGGGAAAGTGACGTCGACCGGCTCCGCCTTCCCGTCGCCCGCGACCGCCGCTGTGACCGTACACTGACCGGACAGGATCAGCCGCCCGTCCGCGGTGACTTCCGAGCTGCCGCCGCCCGTGCGGGACGAGGTCGATATGACGAATCTCTCGCCGGCTCCCGGCATCCGCGCGGAGCCTGACGCCGTGACGGTCGATGCGACCGAACCGCAGAACCTCACCGGGCGCGTCTCTTTCATAACGGTCTCGGAGACGTACTCCGCGGAATACGCGTCCGTCGCGGCGGTAGCCGACACGGTGTGCCAGAGTTCCGCGTCCACGTCGTGCTCCGCCGTAAAGACGAACGCGCCTCCCGCCTCGCTCACGGTCACCGACGCGCAGCGGACGAACGCCGCGGCTCCCGGCTCTCCGTCTTCCGCCTCGGGCGGGGAGGCGGCGAGGGTTTCCTCAAACGGCGCTTTCGCCGTTACGGTCTTATATTCCCCGTCCGGCGTCAGCAGAAGACACGCGATCGCCGTCTCACCCCTGACCGCGACCGAATCGGGCGCGGCGGAGACGCCCGTGACGTACGAGACGCCCGAGCAGTTGACGATCTTCGGCTGCTCGCCGCCTTCCGCGGCGGGGGAGATCGGCAGATCGCCGCTCGTTTCTCCCGTCTTGCGGAAGAACTTCACCGACGAAGACGGAACGGAGCAAAGGCGGTACTCGACCGACGCGCCCGCCCCGTCCGGTTCGACGCGCGGGGTCAACCCCGAGGACTTCACCGAAAAGACCGTCGTCGTGAGTTTCGCCGAGAGGGAGAGCTTTCGCGGCGCGGTGGCGCGGCAGACGGGCGAGCCTGCGTCCGTTCTGACGAAATACGACTGCGCCGACCCGTCGCTCCCGTCCCCGACGGGGATCTTCACCGAGTAATCGACGTTTACGGGGTAAGATACGATCTCGCCTCCGTCGCCGGCGTACGTGACGGAACAGGCGAGCAGACCCGACGCCTCGAGCGAGGGCGGATCGTAAAAGCGGTTTCCGTCGAGAGCCGCCGCGGAAAAAGAGATGATCCTGCCGACGGGCGGCAGGTAATCGGGGAGGACCACCTCGTCCGTCACGTCGTGGGGAACGCGGACCGCGGCGTCCGCCTCCGACACCGCGCCAGACGGCGCTCCTCTTGTGATTTCCTTATCCATAAATGCCTCTTTCATTCGCTTCCGCGCCGCGGAAGCGGGTCGTTTTCGGAATAATGATATTCGGGAAATACGCGCGGTATGACTTCCGCCGCCCCACTTGAAAAAAAGCGTACAATATGATAGAATATAAAAGTAAAAAGAAAACGAAAAAACGGAGGCGTGATATGGCGTTCAAAGGGATCGATTATAAATGGAAGGACCGCAAAAGGCACCTCGGCATGCCCCTCAGTTTCACGAGGTACGCCCTTTCCGAGGACAGACTGTTCCTCGAGACCGGGTTTTTCAATATAAAGGACGAAGAGGTCGTCCTTTACCGCATACGCGACATAAGCATGAAAAGGACGCTCTGGCAGAGGATATTCGGCGTCGGCACGGTCACCGTCGTCTCGTCGGACAAGACCTCCCCGAAGATCGAACTTAAAAACGTCAAAAAGCCGAGAGACGTCAAGGAGATGCTCCACAAGTTCGTCGAGGAGATGAAGATCAACCGCAAGATCAGGATCGGCGAGTACTCGACGGTCAGTCTGGACGACGACGATCTCGACGACGACGTCGACGATGATAACGATCCAAACAACTAAAGGATTTCCGGGGGCGTTCTGCGACGCCCCTTAAGATTTTGAAAGAAGGGAGGCGGGAAGATGAGCGAAGAAAACAAAGCGGCGAAAAAGCCGAAGCCGCAGGCGGAGTTTTTGAGCGAGACGCAGATCAGAGCGGCGGTCAAGGATCCGTCGGGCGGGTATTTCTTCTTCGGCGAAGAGGATTATCTCAAACGTCACTACGTCGAACAGATGCGCCGCGCCGCGCTCGCCGACTCGCCGATACCGGAGATGAACGAGACCGCTCTGGACGAGGATTCGTACTCCCCGGAGACGCTCTCCGAGGCGATAGCGGCGTTCCCGCTGATGGGCTCTCGCCGTTTCGTGTCGCTCAGGCTGCCGGCTCTTCCCGAAAAAAAGGAGGGAGAACTCGACCGGCTGATCGAAGCCGTATCTCATCTTTCGGATTACCCCGAGACCGTTTTCGTTTTGTTCGTTCCCTCGAACTGGACGGACGGCGTGAAGTCGGGCAAGCCGACGGCGCAGTCCGCGCGGTTCTGCCCGCCGCTGAAACTCGCCTACGTTCCGCTTCTCGGCGAATCGAGGCTGATCTCGTGGCTCGGACGGCACGTGAAAGAGCACGGTATCGGTGCGGACCCCGCCGCTCTGCGCGAGATGATCCGCCTCTGCGGGCGCGAGATGTACCGCCTCTCGTCCGAGATCGAAAAAGCGTGTATCCTCGCGAAGTGCCGCGGCGAGACGGTCCTCTCGGTCGGCACGGTCAGGGAATCCGCCGTTCTCTCGCCCGAAGAGGGCGCGTTCGATCTCACGAACGCGTTTTTGAGAGGGGACAGAAAGACGGCGCTCGAGTGCCTCGGCAGAGCGATAAAACGCGCCGAACCTCCGATGAAGCTCCTCGCCGGTATCTCCGGCGTTATCACCGATCTGTGCGCGGTGTCCCAGATGGCGAAAGAGGGAGCCGCGTACCCCGAGATCGCAAAAAGACTCAAACTGAACGAATATCGTACGAAACTGTACGTCGGCGCGGCGAGAGGCGTCCCGCAGGAAAGGCTGATCCGCGCTCTCTCCCTTTGCGCCGAGACGGACAAACGGCTGAAAACGAGTTCGGCGAGCGGTTACGCGCCGCTCGAGATGCTCGTCTGCGCGGCTTCCGCGGCCGCCCTGAAAGAGGGAGGCGGGCAGTGGAGAAGATAGCGCTCGCCGTCCCCGTCATCGTCGAGGGAAGGTACGATAAGGCGGCGGTCTGCTCCGTCGTCGACGCGGCGGTCATCACGACCGACGGGTTCGCCGTCTTCCGGAATTCGGAAAAGCGCGCGCTGATAAAGCGGGTTTCGGAGCGCGGTGTCGTCGTGCTCTGCGACAGCGACAAAGCGGGCGGAGTGATCCGCTCGTTTCTCAACGGAGTGGTCGACAAAGAGAAGATATACCCGGTCTACGCGCCGCGCGTTTTCGGCAAGGAAAAAAGGAAGAGGTCGCCGTCGAAAGAGGGGATCCTCGGCGTCGAGGGCGTCGGCTCCGCCGCTCTGCGGGAGATCTTCGAGACGCTCGTCAGCCGGAACCCGCATCTTCTGAAAGAGGGCGGCAAGGCGCAGCCGCGCGAGGAGGTCGTAAAAGGCGACTTTTACGAGGACGGGTTCAGCGGCAAAGACGGCGCGGCGGAAGCGCGCGACCGCCTCGCCGCGTATTTCGGTCTGCCGCCCGGGATGACGTCCGGCGCGCTCCTCTCGGCGATAAACGTGATCGCCGACAGAGCCGAGTACAAAAAAGCGGTAAAAATAATAAAAAACGGATGAAAAACGTTCGTTTTGCCCGATTTGTGCAAAATGTATATGGGTAGAAAATTCGGGCCGAAAAATATACATCATGCACAAAACGGCGGGCCGTTTTTTGTGCGTATGACACTAAACGCTCCGCGGCGGAAAAACCGTCGCGGGGCTTCGCTTTTTCGGGCGGCAAAACTTTGTCTCCCGGCGTGTCAAAAACGCCCGAATTCCCTGTAAAATAAGGGAAAGACGGCGATCGGAAAACGGTCGGGAAAAGGCGCTTTTTCCCGCCGCCCGAACGGGCGCGCCCGACCGTCTGTCCGAAAGCGTGAAAAAGAGCGGCGCGAAAGAGGGGCCGAAATTGGAACAAATTGTGTACGCGAAGGCGCCGTTTTCCCATACGCCGCGCGGGATCGCGCCGTTTTCTCGCTTGACTTCGCGCGCGTTATATGTTAATATGTAGATACATTCCCGGGGCGCGCCGCGAGATCGCGGACAGCGGACCGGGGATTCGCGCCGTTTAAGGGCGTTCGGACGGGACCGAAATAATGCGGAGATCGCCGGAGAGTCGGCTTACCCTCATCATCCGCGGGACGCGGCCTACCGACTGCCCGGCGCGGACATTTCGTACTTTTTTCAACGGTTTCCGGCGTGCGCCGGAGACCGGAATCAACATCAGCCGGCGGATGCCGGCAGAACGGAGAGTGCCATGACAAAAAAGAGTTGCCGCAGGATAATTTCGGCTTTCCTTGCGGCGGTGACGGCGGCGGGTATTTTGTCCCTGCCCGGCTTTGCGGCGGATAAATCCGTCGCGGAAGAGGAGCGGGAAAGAGTAAGTCAGTCGATATTGGACGTAATAACGGCTATCTCTTACGACAAGTACGACGACCTTCACAAAGACGCGCCGGCGGCGACGAAGACCGTCACCGTAAACGCGGCGGACGCCGTCATAGCCGACAAGACGACCGCGGAGGTCGCCGAGGAAACTCACCTGGGACGGCGCGCGCTGCGCACGTCGGATTCCGGAAAGGTGACGCTCGGGATCGACGTTCCCGAAACAGGACGGTATGTCCTCAAAATCGACTACTGTACCGTGTCGGACAAGATAAACGCCGTCGAGAGACTCCTTTACATAAACGACAAGATCGTGTTCTCCGAGGCGCGTCTGATCCAGTTGAAAAAGATCTGGAAATACGAATACGTCGAGCAGGAAGACGGCACGATGCGCTTCAAGGTCGACGGTTCGGGCAACGAGCTTCGGCCCGCGCTGAAGCCGGATCACGTCTGGCAGCAGTACGTGTGCATCGACAGGGACGGTCTGCATTCCGAACCCTTCGAGATCTATTTTGAAGCGGGGCTGAACGAACTGACCCTGCAGGCGGAGAGAGAAGAGGCGTATTTCGCCGATATCACTCTCTGCCCTGCCGAGACGGTTCCGACGTACGACGAGGTTGCGGCGGAGTATGAGCGCCGTGGTTACGCGGCGGGCTCCGACGTCATCAAGATACAGGCTGAGGAACCGAGCGCCGTTTCCGATTCGACGCTCTTCCCGAACAACAACAGAACATCCGCGATCACCGAGCCCCAGCACGCGACGAAATATCTTCTCAACGCGATCGGCGACGCGTCGCGCGGCTATGCGAACGGGCAGTGGACGGAATACACGTTCAACATCGAGACCGCGGGTCTTTATACCGTCGTTCTGAGATACAAGCAGTCTTTCTCCTCGGGCGTTTTCGTCTCGAGAAAGATTCTTATCGATGGCGAACTCCCGTTCCAAGAAGCTGCCAATATCCGGTGCTATTCCGGCAACAACTGGAATGTGACCGAGGTTAAGGCGGAGAAAAAGAAAGAGGGTTCCGACGAGGTCGAGGAAGTTACCCTTCAGTTTTACCTTGACCGCGGCGAGCACACCGTCCGTATCGAGACGACGCTCGGAGAAATGGCGGATATCATCAGGCGCGTTGCGAACGTTCAGTCGAGCGTCAACGCGGACTACCTGCAGATCCTTCGCCTCACCGGAGCGAACCCGGACGAGTACCGTGATTACGGTTTCAAGCGCGTCATGCCTGAGACGATCAAAGATCTGTACGCTCAGTCGAAGGTACTCAACCAGTGCATCGAAGAACTGAGCAAATTCAGTAAGAGCCGTTCGGAAATGACGGCGCTTCTCGAGCAGGCTGCGATCGTCATGGAAAAGATGGGAACCGACGAGGACGAGATCGCCAAGAACCTCTCCGACCTCAAAACCCAGCTCGGTACGGTCGGTACGTGGGTAATCAGCGCGAAGGACCAGCCGCTCCAGCTCGACTATATCATCATCCAGCCCGCCGGGGAGAAACTCCCTCAGACCGAGGCGAACTTCTTCCAGGCGGTGGGTTATGAATTCGGCCAGTTTTTCGGCTCTTTCTTCACCGATTACGGCGCGATGGGCGTCGAGGACCTCTCGGCTGACACGTCTTCCACTCTCGAGGCGTGGACCGCGAAGGGCCGCGACCAGGCGCAGATAATCAGAACGGAAATCAACAATAAATTCGCTCCGACGACGGGAACGGCGGTCAACCTGAAACTCGTCGCCGGAGACGCGCTCCTTCCTGCGATCCTCGCGGGCATCGGCCCCGACGTCGCGCTCGAAGGTATGGCGGGACAAACGAACACCGGCGCGTCGGGCGATATCATGGACTACGCGCTCCGCGGAGCGCTCATCCCGATCTATAACGAAGAAACGGGAGAGGGATTCTCCGACTTCAAGGAGGTCGAGAAGAGATTCTCGCCCAGCGCGTTCATAAACCTCAACCTCTACGGCACGATCTACGGACTGCCCGTCGGGCAGGAATGGGATATGCTCTTCTACCGTTCCGACGTCCTCGCGGCGCTTGATCTCACCTTGCCGGAGACGTGGGACGATCTGCTCGCCATGATCCCGGTCCTCAAATTCAACAACATGGACATGGGTATCGCTCCGGGCGACAGTCTGCTCGCCACGCTGACGTTCCAGAGAGGCTCGACGATCTGGGCGGACAACGGGATGAGGATCAACTTCGACTCCAACGCCTGCCTCGAGGCGTTCGACATGATGGCGAGTTTGTACACCCGGTACGGTCTGCCGATCGCATACGACGGCGCGAACAGGTTCAGGACCGGTGAGATGCCTGTCCTGCTTGGCGGTTACGCCGCGACGTACAACTCCATCGTGGTCTATGCGACGGAACTTTCGGGCCTCTGGGATTTCGCACCGATCCCCGGAACGAGACAGGCGGACGGTACGGTAAACCGCACCGCCAACACGAGCGGCGACCCTGTGACGATTCCGAAGGACTGCCGCGACACGGAAAAAGCGTGGGAATTCATGAAGTGGTACACGGATAAAGACTTCCAGTCGTCCTACGCGAACGAATTGATCGCCTTGATGGGCGAGGCCGCCAAGTACGCGACCGCGAATCTTGCGGCGCTCGAGGAGATGAACTGGACGCAGCACGAATACGAACAGCTCAAGATCCAGTCTCAGTCGCTCAGCGGATACCAGTCTTACCCCGGCAAATACTTCATCAAGCGTTACGTTTCCTTCTCGGTAAACAACGTTTACAACCAGAAAGCGGATCCGATCGAGACGATCCTCGGATACGTTCCGACGATAAACAAGGAGATCACCAGAAAGAGGACCGAGTTCGGTCTTGAAACGGTCGATCCCGGTCAGACGCTCGGGACGAAGCGGCTCGACGAGGCGAAAGAGCTCCTCGACGAGGTACCCGAATCCGAGAGATCGAAGTACGAACCGCTCTTCAACTCGTTCGAGACCGCTTACGCGAAACGCGACGCCGGACTGATACGCAGCTCGGCTGACGCCTTCGAAGCGGCGGACTCCGGACTGTTCGGCGAGGCGGTCGTCAAACTCAACGAGGCGGCGGACGCCTTCGACACTTATGATTGAGCCCGCGCGGTCACATCAGGAGAGGAGATAGTATATGGCGAAAGAAACAAAAGTCGTCTCCCGTAAAAACATGACCAAAAGGGCGTGGACGTGGCACCTCATGAAACAGAACAAGGTCGGCTACCTCATGGTGGCGCCTTACATGATCCTGTTCTTCCTGTTCACGTTTACTCCCGTCGTTCTGTCTCTGGTCATCGGTTTTACGGACTTCAATATGCTGCAGTTTCCGCACTGGGTCGGGATGCAGAACTACGTCACGATGTTCCTTGACGACGAGCTGTTCATAACGGCGCTCAAATGGACGCTGTTCTTCGCGCTCGTTACCGGACCCGCGTCGTACCTGCTCTCGTTCATCGTCGCGTGGTTCATCAACGACCTCGACCCGCGCATCCGCGCCCTCGTTACGGTCGTCTTCTACGCGCCGTCCCTCGGCGGCAACGCATATCTCATCTGGCAGACGCTGTTCTCCGGCGACTCGTACGGGTGGGTCAACGGTTGGCTTCTCAAACTGGGGGTGATAAGCTCGCCTATCCAGTTCTTCACGAACAAGAGCTACATCTTGCCCCTCGTTATCACCGTCGCGCTCTGGCAGTCGCTCGGCATCTCGTTTTTGTCGTTTATCGCCGGTCTTCAGGGCATCGACAGAAGCCAGTACGAGGCTGCTGCGATCGACGGTATCAAGAACAGATGGCAGGAGGCGTGGTACGTCACTCTGCCCAACATGAAGCCGCAGCTCATGTTCGGCGCGGTCATGGCGATCACCGAAGCGTTCGGCTTCGGCGCCATCGTGACGGCGCTGTGCGGAAGTCCGCCGACGGACTACGTGGGCTATACGCTGTCGCATCATATCAGTGAATACGGTACGATCAGGTGGGAGGTCGGGTATTCCTCGGCGCTCACGTTCGTGATGTTCCTCATCATGATCGGCGCGAACCTCCTCGTTACAAAAATCATTTCAAAGGTGGGCCAGTCTGCATGAAAAAGATGAGAACAAGACGGCACACCGTCGTACTGAACCGGTCGCGCGGGGGCGACGCCGGTATCACCGTAGCGCTCTTCATTCTCGGTTTCGTCATGGTGCTTCCGCTCTTCTACGCGGTACTCCAGTCGTTCAAACCGCTTGACGAGTTCTTCGTATTTCCCCCGCGGTTCTTCGTATCGCATCCGACGCTCAGCAACTATCAGGATCTGTTCTTCCTCATGAGCACCTCCTGGGTGCCGTTCTCGCGGTACATCTTCAACACGGTGTTCATCTCCGTCGCCGGTACGTTCGGCCATCTGGTCTGCGCGTCCCTCGCGGCGTACGTCATGTCGAAGATGGAGATGCCCGGCAAGAAGATCATGTTCCAGATGGTACAGAAATCCCTTATGTTCAACATGGGCGTTATGGGAACGATAACGTTCGTCATCCTCCGTTACCTCGGATGGGTCGACACCTACTGGGCGGTCATCATACCGGCGTTCCAGCAGTCGCTCGGTCTGTACCTGATGAAGCAGTTCATGGATTCCAACGTGTCGAAAGAGGTCCTCGAGTCCGCCCGTCTTGACGGCGCGCGCGAGTTCAGGATCTTCTGGTCGATCGCGATGCCGATGGTCAAGCCCGCATGGCTGACCCTGATCATCTACTGCTTCAAGGATCTGTGGAATCAGGGAACGAGCGCGGCTATTTACTCCGAACAGCTCAAAACGCTCAACGCGGGGCTCGGTCAGATCGCCGCGGGCGGTATTGCGCGTTCGGGCGTCGCAGCCGCTTCAACCGTCATAATGATGATCGTGCCGATCATCGTGTTCGTTATCATGCAGTCGAACGTCATCGAGACGATGGGTTCGAGCGGTATGAAAGACTAAGGAGGTACGCGATGAAAAAACTGACTAAGATCCTCCTCGGTCTTCTCGTCGCGGCGACGCTCCTGCCTCTCGCGGCAAGCGCGGCCCCGTATACGACGTACACGTACACGAGCGACGGAACGATCCTGTCCTCGCCTGACGCCTACGTTCCGGACAGAGTGGTCGACGTCGATTACATGGGGATCGAGGATTACGTCGGATCTCACAGGAACATCACGTTCGACATCGAGGCGGACTACGACTTCAGAGACGTTTTCGTGGGACCGGACCACAAGGTCTACGTCGTGGACGGAAACCACGGAGCGCTCCTGATACTCGACAGATATTACAGGGTCGAGAAGATCCTGAACAAATTCGTGAACGAATACGGCGTTCCCGATACGTTCTCGGGTCCCACCGGCGTCTTCGTCAACGACGAACGCATCTACGTCTGCGACACGGACAACAACCGTATCGTAATGTTCGATACGGACGCAAACTATATCAAGATAATCGAAAAACCGCAGTCGACGATCTTCGAAGAGGGCTCGATATACAAGCCCGTCGCCGTCGCGGTCGACGATTTCGGACGGCTCTTCGTCATCTCCTCGACGACCTACCAGGGCGTCATCGTCATGGACGAGAACTCCGTGTTCTCCGGCTTCATCGGAGCGCAGAAGGACACCGTGAACCTCTGGCAGGCGATCATGAGACGGTTCCAGACTGAGGAGCAGAGAGAGCAGAGCGCGGAGAGAACGTCCAAAGAGCTCAACAACATAGCGATCGACAAGGACGGTTTCCTCTACGTCACCACGTCCTCGATCGACCCCGGGATGCAGCAGTCGTCCATCACGTCCAAATCAAAGGAAAGCGACTACGCTCCGGTCAAGAAACTCAACTCCTCAGGCGAGGACATCATGAAGCGCAACGGCTACTACCCGCCGTCGGGCGAGGTCAGCGTCGCCACAAGTACGACCGCCGAGATCAAGGGCGCGTCGGTCATCGTCGACGCCGCCGTCGGTCCCGAGGGAACGTGGTCGATCATCGACCAGAAGCGCTCCAAGGTGTTCACATACGACGACAACGGTAACCTGCTGTTCGCGTTCGGAGACCTCGGAGATCAGGTCGGCAACGTCGCGAAAGCGACCGGTATCGTCTATCAGGATTCCAAGATCCTCCTGCTCGACAAGCAGAACGACAGCTTCGTCGTTTACAGAAGGACCGAGTACGGCGATCTGCTTCTGAACGCTCTCAAGAACGACAACGACAGAAAGTACAACGAGGCGATCAACGACTGGACGGAGATCCTGAAGCGCAACAACAACTACGAACTCGCGTACGTCCAGATAGGTAAAGCGCTTTACCGCGACGGCAAGTACGAAGAGTCGATGGAGTATTTCGAGTCGATCAAGGAGACGGAGAACTGGTCGCTGTCCTTCGCCGAGATCCGCAAGGACTGGGCGAACAAGTACTTCTGGATCATCCCGATCATCATCGTCGCGGTCTTCATCCTCGTCGTCAAATTCTTCGCTTACGCGAGGAAAGTCAACGCCAGGGCGGCGCTCAAGGTCGGCAGGAAGAGCCTGCGCGAGGAACTCATCTACGCGTTCCACGTCATCTTCCATCCGTTCGACGGTTTCTGGGATCTGAAGCACGAGCGACGCGGTTCCGTAAGGAGCGCGACGATAATCCTGCTCATCACGGTCCTCGCGTTCTTCTACCGGTCGGTCGGTTACGGCTACGTCGCCGCTCCCAAAGACGCGGACGCGCTCTCCATTCTCGGAACGGTCGCGGCGGTCATCATGCCGCTCGCGCTGTTCGCCATTGCGAACTGGTGCTTCACCACTCTGTTCGAGGGCGAGGGCTCGCTTAAAGACATCTACGTGGCGTGCTGCTATTCGCTGACGCCGCTGCCGGTATTCATCATTCTCGAAACGATCCTCTCGAACTTCATCGTTTCAACGGAGACGGGGATCGTACAACTCCTTTACACGGTCGCGATGCTGTGGATGGGACTGCTCCTCTTCTTCGGAATGATGATCACCCACGACTACACGATATTCAAAAACATAATCACGATTATAGCAACGATCATCGGAATGATGTTCCTGATGTTCGTAGGTCTGCTGTTCGTAGCGCTCATCGGACGTATGTGGTCGTTCATCCGCAACATCGTCGTCGAGCTTGCGTTCCGATCGTAAGGGGGGGTTGAAACGATGAAAATTATTAAGATACTGTCAACTCTCCTTGCGCTGATCTTCATCATTTCCGCTTTCCCGCTCGCGGCGTTCGCCGAGGGAGAGGACGAGACGGAAGAAGTGACTGTGACCGACACCGCCGACGGCGCCGATGAAGAAGGCGAAGAAGGCGAAGAAGGCGAGATCACCGACGGCAAAGTCGACTACATGAACGACGGATTCGCAAGCCGGGAGGCAAAACTCGAGACTATGACCGTCGTCCGCGAACAGGACGGCTACCGTCTCTGGTACGAGGAAGTCACCGGCGAGGTCGCGATCGAGCAGATGTCGACGGGCGAGATCCTCTTCACCAACCCGTACGACATTTCCGCTAAGGGCTCGAAGATATCGACCACGGTGAAAAAGCAGCTGCTCTCGCAGATCCGCCTCACCTACCTCGACAACGAGAAGGAAACGGAAATGTACTCCTACGTGGAGGCTGCCGAAAAAGAGCAGATCCACCTGAAGAACATCAAGAACGGTATCCGCGTCGAGTACACGCTCGGCGACGACGCCGTCCAGCGTCTCGTTCCGCGTATGATCAGCGTCGAGCGCTTTGAAAAGTTCATATCCGGACCGCTTCAGGAAGCGGTCGACGAGGGTGTTCCCGGCGCGCTCTTCGCTCAGACGAAGATGATGGGCTTCTTCACCGAGAAAAACCTCGCGAAGGCTACGACCGAGAAGGCGGTCAGAGATATGGTCGCCACGTTCCCGATCGTAAAGCAGATGGCGGTCATGGTCTGCGACAAGTCGATCAAACCGGCGCGACTCAAAGAACTCGAGGGGTACATCAAGACGTTCTGTCCCAAGTACACGTACGAGGAACTTGAGTTCGACAACGAACAGACCGGCTACGTCAACACGGACGCCGCCCCGCCGAGATTCACGCTCGCGCTCGAGTACACCGTCTCCGAGGACGGAGTACAGGTGAGCCTGCCCGCGAACGGTATCTCGTTCGACGAGGAAGCGTATCCGCTGAAAGAGATCTCGATTTTGCCTTACATGGGAGCGGGAAGCAGCAGCTTCACCGGATATACGTTCATTCCGGACGGTTCAGGTACGATCATAAGGTACGAGGACATCAAAGACGACATCTGGAAGGTGTCGGGCCAGATGTACGGACCGGATTACGCTTACCACGAGATCGACGCGGGCAACGAGCAGACGATGAGGATGCCGGTGTACGGTCTTGTGACGCAGTACTCGAATCCGACCGTCGCGCTTGACGAAGGGGTCCCGGTCTACAAGGATTCCGGATTCCTCGCGATCATCACCGAGGGCGACTCGATGGCGACGCTGACGAGCGAGCACGGCGGATCGCTCTACAATTACAACCACGTTTACGCAACGTTCAACCCGCGTCCGAGCGACAGTTACAATCTCGCGGATTCGGTCTCCGTATCGGGAAGCGACGCGAAGTGGACGGTCACTTCGGAAAGACGCTATACCGGAAGGTACACGATCAAGTTCGTGATGCTGACCGGAGAAAACGGCGGCAAGGGTTATGAACCGACTTACGTGGGAATGGCCGAGGCTTACCGCGACCACCTCTACGAAGAGGGAGTTCTGACCAGGCTCGAGGCGTCGGACGATCTGCCGCTCTTCATTGAGTCGTTCGGCTCGATCAAGACGACGAAGAGGATCGCCTCGATCCCCGTCAAGGTCGACGCTCCGCTCACGACGTTCGATAACGTCGAGACGATGGCGAACGAACTGAAGGCGGAGGGCATCGAAAACATCAACTTCAAACTCCGCGGTTTCGCGAACGGCGGTCTCAAGTCGACGATGCCGTACAAACTGAAATGGGTCGGCGAACTCGGAGGCAACGGCGGATTCTCGGATCTTGTCGCATACGCCGGCGAAAACGGCGTCGGGATCTATCCCGATTTCGACTTCGCCTACCTCTACGTCAAAGACGCCTTTGACGGCGTGAACCTCAAAAACAACGCCGTCAAGACGATCGACGACCGTTACAACAGGAAGAAGGTCTACGACCCGGCGCTCCAGACGCTCGTGCCCAACTCGGACATGGACATCGATATGGACATGACGGCGATCTCGCCCGCGTCGTTCGACTACTTCTACAGCAAACTGTCAAGCAACTATTCCGGATACGGGAACCCGGCGATCTCGCTGTCGACGCTCGGATCGGATCTTAACTCCGACTTCAACAAGAGCAACCCGTATCACCGCGAAGACAGCAAGGAGATCACGACCGATCTTCTCGCGAGAGCGAAAGAGGATTACGGTTCCGTGATGGTCTCCGGCGGAAACGCGTACGTCTACGATTACGCCGACGTCATCACCGACGTTGCGCTCACGTCGTCCGAATACATCTACGCGTCGGGCTCCGTCCCGTTCATGGGCATCGTGCTCCACGGCGCGAAGACGATCACGGGTGAGCCGCTCAACATGGAGGGCGACCCCGAGGAAGCGCTCCTGCGCGCGATCGAGAACGGCGCGACGATAAACTTCACGCTCTCGTATCAGAACACAGACAAGCTCAAGGACAGCGAGTACTGGAGACGGTACTACTCGGTATCTTACGAGATCTGGAAGGACGACGTCGTAGAGTATTACAAGACGCTGAACGACGCGACGAAGGATCTTCAGGACAAACTCATCGTCGGCCACGAATACGTGAAGGCGAAGAGGATACCGGACGAGGACGAACTCGAAGCGGACGCGAAGGAACTCGAAAGACTTCAGAAGGAAGCCGAAGAGCAGGCGAGGATCGACGCTGAAAAGAAAGCAAAGATCGAGAGAAGAAACGCCCGCCTCGGCACCACGACGACGGTCGTCCCGTCGGGCAGCAAAACGCCCACCGAAGTTGATACGACCAAGTACGAGGTGACCCGCGGCACGGTCGTCGGGGTCGAGTACGAGGGCGGAGTCAAGTTCTTGCTCAACTTCAACTCGTTCGAAGTCACGGCCGAGTACGACGGCACGGAATACACGATCGGAGCCATGGGCTTCGTAAGAATAGGTTAAGGAGGTGCGGGGAATGAACATGGTAAAAGATAAGATCGGCTCCGCGCCGAAGAAGAAAAAGATAGCCTCTCTGGACAAGAGAAAGGCGAGGGTCGGATGGTTTTTCGTCCTCCCGTTCATCATCGGTTTCCTCTTCATTTATCTTCCTATTATATTTAACTCCATAAAATTCAGTTTCAACCACATCATCATTCAGACGAGCGGCGGCTACAAGCTTGAGTTCGTCGGATTCCAGAACTACTCTGACGCGTTCCTCGTCGACGCCGGATTCAAGGATACGCTTCTGGCGGGTCTCGGACAGCTCGTGGTCGACATTCCCGCGATCGTGCTGTTCTCCCTGTTCATCGCGCTCATCCTGAATCAGAAGATCCTCGGACGCGCTGCGTTCAGAGCGATATTCTTCATCCCGGTCATTCTGACCACCGGCCTTATCAGTTCGATCGACGCGAGCAACAACGACTTGCTCAACCATATGACGAACGGAAGCATCGATACGGGTGCGGGAGCCGCGGGGACAGGAATTCTGTCGGCGGCCTCGCTCGAAGGCCTGTTCAAAAACATGGTCGTCGGAGGCGAGTTCGTCGAGACGATCGTCGGGATCGTCAACGGCATTTACGACATCGTCAACAGATGCGGCGTCCAGATGCTTATCTTCCTCGCGGGTCTGCAGTCGATCTCGCCGTCCATTTACGAGTCGTGCCAGATCGACGGCGCGAGCGGATGGGAGACGTTCTGGAAGGTCACTTTCCCGATGATCTCACCGATCATTCTCGTCAACGTCGTCTACACGATCATCGACGCGTTCACGTCGGCGAGCAACCAGGTCATGACGTACATCTCCAAGGTCTACGACAGTCCGAACAACGGCAACGTCATGTCGTCGGCGATGTCGTGGACGTACTTCCTGATCGTCATTGCGATAATCGCCGCGGCGGCGGGCATCATCAGCTCCGTCGTGTTCTACCAGAGAAGAGATTGAGGGGAGGCGAGTTGAATGAATAAAACGGCTGAAACCCCGAGAGTCAAAAGAGAGACGAAAAACAGGATCCGCGTTGATTTCAAGCGAACTCCTCTTCTCGAACGCCTGAGAGCGAAATTCCTGAACTTCTACACCCTCAAAAAGGTGCTGTGGTACGTGTTCAGATTCCTGCTCCTCCTCGGCGTCTCGTTCGTCATTCTCTTCCCGTTCTTCTCGAAGATATCCGCTTCGTTCATGAGCGCGTCCGACTTTACCGACGTGACCGTGCTCCTGATCCCGAAGAACCCGACTTTGTCGACGTACGCGGCGATCATAACGGAGAACGGATATTTCCAGGCGATGGGCAACACGTTCATCCTGTCGTTCATCTGCGCAGTGCTCCAGACGTTCGTCTGCACGATGATCGGATACGGCTTCGCAAAGTTCAGATTCAAGGGAAGCAAGATCCTGTTCTTCGCCGTCATCTTCACGATGGTCGTTCCGCACGCCACGCTTCGCCTCGCGATGTTCATGAAGTTCAAGAGCTTCGACGTTCTGTGGATCGGGACCCTTCTCAACAAGATAGGGCTCACGGCGAACTCGGGCATCAACATGCTCAATACGAACTGGCCGCTCTGGATCCTCTCCGCGACCGGGCTCGCTTACAAGAACGGTCTGTTCATCTTCCTGATGAGACAGTTCTTCAAGGGCATCCCGGACGAACTCGAGGAATCCGCGTATCTCGACGGATCGGGCGTGTTCAAGACGTTCGTCTTCATCATCCTGCCGAACTCGATCACGATGATGATCACGATCTTCATGTTCTCGTTCTGCTGGCAGTGGACGGACACGTTCTACTCGAACCTGTTCTACACGAAGTCCGGAGCGATGCTGCTGCCCTCGATCATCAAGACGCCCGCCTCTCTGCAGGAGGTCGTCAGCAAAACGGCAGGCAGCAACCTGTACTCCTCTGCGATCACGAATACCTGCGGGCTGCTCATCATCTTCCCGCTCATCATACTCTACCTCTTCGGTCAGAAGTATATCGTTCAGGGTATCGAGCGCTCGGGTATAACGGGCTAATAGGAACAAACACACAAACGCGGCGGGCGCGAAAGCGTCCGCCGCACTATTGCAGAGAATGATAATAAAATAATGAGATCCTGTTCTCACCTCATCCGTCTTCTCGTCTGCTTGCTCCGCAAACAGGATAAAATTCTGCTTGAAATGGGACCCATCCCAATTCATCCGGCTTTGCCGGAACCGCAGAATTTTACAGTTTTGAACTCTTCATTACCGTGTCATTCTGAGTTTAGTGAACGGAGTCGAAGAATCTATAAGCCTTCCCCTTGAGGGTAGCGGAGCGCGGGACGCGGTAGTGAATGACAATCCGGGGGATTGTCAGAGCCGCGTCCTGACCGACCCCGCAGGGGAGACAAGCTGGCAACGAAGTTGCCTGATGAGGTGACGCAAAGAAAAAGGAATGATACTATGACGGAAAATATCGCCGCGAAAGCGGTGCGCGGGAAATTCAGACGCGAGCTGTGGGGGCCGTTCATCACGGCGCTGAAAGAATACGAACTCCTGAAAGAGGGCGACCGCGTCGCGGTCTGTATGTCGGGCGGGAAGGATTCCGCGCTTCTGGGCGTTCTCATGGACGAGCTTCACCGCCACAGCGATTTCCCGTTCGACGTCGAGTATATCACGATGGATCCGGGGTACTCTCCCGAGAACCGGGCGAAACTCGAGGAAAACGCAAAGATCCTCGGGCTTCCCCTGCGCGTCTTCGAGACGAACGTTTTTCGCGTGGCGAACCGGCAGGAGAAGTCTCCCTGCTACCTCTGCGCCCGGATGAGACGCGGCCATCTGTACAACTATGCCCGCGAGCTCGGGTGCAACAAGATCGCGCTCGGCCACCATATGACGGACGCCGCCGTGACGGTGCTGATGGGGATGATATGGGGCTCGCAGATCTCCGGGATGCTCCCGCGTCTCTCCAGCACCAACTTCGAGGGGATGGAACTGATCCGTCCGCTCATCCGGATAAAAGAGGACGATATCGTCCGCTGGGCGAAATACTGCGGCCTTGAGTTCCTCGGCTGCGCGTGCGCCATGACTGAGGACGACGACCGGTATTCCTCGCGGCGGGCGTGGACGAAAGAGTTGATCCGGCGGCTCGGCGCGGACTGCCCCGATATCGAGATCAACCTTTTCAACAGCACGAAAAACGTGATGCTCGACACCCTTACGGGATATAAGGAAAACGGGACGGAGCACACGTTCCTCGAGCGGTTCGGGGACGGCTCGTTTAGCACTCGGGATGAATGAATGCGAGGAAAAACGGGTAAAAAGGAAAAATCGGTCAAAAATGACGTTAAATGTTAATTAAATGTAAACCTTGAAAAAACCCCTTGATTTTTGGAAAAGTCGGGGCTAAAATAATAAAGCAAAGGTTGGCACTCAGTTACGCTGAGTGCTAAATTATCAAAATAAAGCGCGAAAGCGCATAACGGAGGAGGTCATTATAATGACTATCAAACCACTTGCTGACAGAGTCGTCGTCAAGGCGATCGAAGCGGAAGAAAAAACGTCGGGCGGCATCGTTCTCCCGGGCAAAGCGCAGGAGAAACCGCAGGTAGCGGAAGTCGTCGCGGTAGGCCCCGGCGGTACGGTCGACGGTAAAGAGGTCGTCATGACCGTCAAGGTCGGCGATCGCGTTATCACGAGCAAATATTCCGGAACCGACGTGAAATGCGACGGCGAGGAATACAGCATCGTAAGACAGAGCGATATACTCGCCATCGTCGAGTGACGGCGGGCGGATGAAAGGAGACTGATATATCATGGCAAAAGATCTGATCTACGGAGCGGAGGCAAGGACCGCTCTTATCAAAGGCGTCGACAAACTCGCCGATACCGTCAAAATCACCCTCGGCCCTAAGGGCAGAAACGTCGTTCTCGACAAGAAGTACGGCTCCCCGCTGATCACCAACGACGGCGTGACCATCGCCAAGGAGATCGAGCTTGAGGACGCAGCCGAGAACATGGGCGCTCAGCTTCTCAAGGAAGTTGCGACCAAGACGAACGACGCCGCGGGCGACGGCACCACCACCGCTACGCTTCTGGCGCAGACGTTCGTTCACGAAGGACTCAAAAACGTGACCTCGGGCGCGAACCCGATGGTCCTCCGCAAGGGTATAGGCAAGGCTGTCGACCGCGCGGTCGCTTCCCTCGCCGCCATCTCCAAGCCGGTCAGCGGCTCGGAGGATATCGCGAGAGTCGGCACGATCTCCGCGTCCGATGAAGTCATCGGTCAGCTGATCGCCGACGCCATGGAAAAGGTCACCTCCGACGGCGTCATCACCGTCGAGGAGTCCAAGTCCGCCGAGACGTACAGCGAAGTCGTCGAAGGTATGCAGTTCGACAGAGGTTATCTGTCGCCCTACATGGCTACCGATACCGATAAGATGGAAGCGGTCCTCGACGATCCGTACATCCTCATCACCGATAAGAAGATCAGCAACGTTCAGGAGATCCTCCCGCTGCTCGAGCAGATCGTCCAGGCGGGCAAGAAACTCCTCATCATCGCCGAGGACGTCGAGGGCGAGGCGCTCACCACTCTCGTTCTGAACAAACTCCGCGGCACGTTCGTCTGCGTCGCCGTCAAAGCTCCGGGCTTCGGCGACAGAAGAAAAGAAATGCTCCGCGATATCGCCATCCTGACCGGCGGCGAGGTCATCTGCGATGAACTCGGCCTCGAACTCAAGGAAGCGAACGTCGCTCAGCTCGGCAGAGCGCGTCAGGTCAAGGTCGACAAGGACAACACGATCATCGTCGACGGCGCGGGCGATTCCGAGGCGATCAAGGGCAGGATCAGCCAGATCAAGACCGCTATCGAGACCACCACTTCCGATTTCGACCGCGAGAAGCTCCAGGAGAGACTCGCCAAACTGTCCGGCGGCGTCGCCGTCATCAAAGTCGGCGCGGCTACCGAGACCGAGATGAAGGAAAAGAAACTCCGCATCGAGGATGCTCTCAACGCCACGAGAGCGGCCGTCGAAGAGGGCATCGTCGCGGGCGGCGGCGTGGCTTACCTGAACGTCATCGAGGACGTCAAGGCGGTCGCCGAGTCGCTCACCGGCGACGAGAAGACCGGCGCCGAGATCGTCGTTCGCGCGCTTGAAGCGCCCGTCCGTCAGATCGCCGAGAACGCGGGCTTCGAGGGCTCCGTCATCGTCGACAAGATCATGTCGAGCGGCAAGAAGGCGTACGGATTCGACGCCTATAAGGAAGATTACGTCGATATGCTCGAAGCGGGCATCGTCGACCCGACCAAGGTGACAAGATCCGCGCTCCAGAACGCGGCGTCCGTCGCGGCGACCATCCTCACCACCGAGGCGGTCGTGGCAGACAAGCCGGAGCCTCCGGCACCGGCAGCCGGCGCTCCCGGTATGGGCGGCGGCATGGGCGGAATGTATTGATGAATTACGGGGGAACTTCTTTTCAAAGAAGTTCCCCCGTGCCCCTTCAAGAAACTTTATTACTGCCGGCGGAAATTCTTCCGCCGGCGGTTTTTTATTATAAAAAAAGCGCCGCTTTCCGAGTGTTCGGAAAGCGGCGCGCGTTATTCGGTTTTTACCGGGGATACTCGTCGTCGTCGGGGAAGTTTTTGTCTATCGCGTCCCCTTTCTGATCTTCGGCGTCAAACTCGCCGCTCATGATCATATATCCGAGGAGTTCTTCGCCCGCGTCTACCTTGCCGTCGCCGTTGAAATCGAGAAAACCGTTCCAAAGATCGTTTGTCATAAGCTCACCCTCCATTTCACCTTTCGGATCGTTCCTGTCGGACTCGCCTCTACGACTATATTATATCACGTTTCTCCGCTTGTTGCAATTATTTCGTTCGACAAGATACGCGCCTTATAAAAACCCGCCGGCGGAAGTATTTCCGCCGGCTCTTATATAAAGTTTCTTGGGGGTCCGGGGGCTTCTTTTCAAAGAAGCCCCCGGTTATTTATCTTATTTTATACTTCAATCTCAAATTATCAGCTATCATCGCGATGAACTCGGAATTCGTCGGCTTTCCGCGGCTGTTCTGGATGGTGTAGCCGAAGTAGGAATTCAGGGTATCCACGTCGCCGCGGTCCCACGCCACTTCGATCGCGTGGCGGATCGCGCGTTCCACGCGCGAGGTAGTCGTGCTGTACTGTTTGGCGACGGAGGGGTAGAGGACCTTCGTCACCGAATTGATTATATTGCTGTCGGAGACGGTCATCATGATCGCGGTCCGGAGGTACTGATATCCCTTGATATGGGCGGGAACGCCGATCTGATGGATGATCTTCGTCACCTGAGTTTCGATGTCGACGCCGTCGGGCGCCGCGCCGTTCACCCCGCTCGCGGCGGGAGCGCGGTCTTTCGCGATCCCTCTGTTTTTCAGTATCGTCTCGATCGAATCGGCGAGGGCGGAGCAGTCCACCGGCTTCGTCATGCACACTTCCGCGCCCGCGCGGTTGGCTTCCATAAATAACTTCTGGGACGCGGCCTGCGAGATCAGAATAAACGAAGGCGGCGAGCCTCCCGCCTCGCGGCACCGTCTTATCAGGCCGACGCCGTCGATACGGTCGAGCCACGCGTCGCAAACGACGACGTCGAACTGCCCCGTTCTGACGGCGGAGAGCGCCTCGTCGCCCGTCGCCGCCTCGCTCACCGCGCCGATCCCTCTTGATACGATATAATCCCTGCAAGTTTTCCTGACTTCCGCATTTTCGTCCGCTATTAGTATTTTGACGGCTCTCATCATTTTTCACTGTCCTTCCTTTCTCACGTTCTCACGTATGCATCCATATTTTACCATATCTGCCAATTCATTTCAAGTATCACCCCGACGAAATAATCAACAAAAAATCGAGCGGGAAATTGGTAAAAAATGACAATTATGGAAAATACAGAAAAGAGGCGCAAAAAAAGCCGCGCCCCGAAGGGCGCGGAGATCATTATTCGAACGGTCGCGTTTTGCCGGTTTTTCAGTCGAAAAAGCGGTGCGAGGTGATGAATTTCCCGTCTTTCGTCTCCACTATCCCGTAGGACGCGGGCCACCCGCAGCCGACCGAGCCGGGGTTGAAAAAGCGGACTTGTTTTCCCGACGGACTTTCCTCCCACCCGTCGAACGGCTCGTGCGTGTGGCCGAACAGAACGAGGTCGGCGCCGACCTCCTCCGCGCGCGCGGCGAGAGCCGAAGTCCCGAACTTCACGCGGTACTTGTGGCCGTGACAGCACAGGATGCGCACGCCGTCCGGGCAGATCACCGTCTCGTCAGGCACGTCGGCATACAGCCGCCGCTCAAAAAACTGCTCCCCGTTTCCGATCACGGTCGCGGTCGCGACGCCGTCGAGCAGATCGCCGACGCGCGCCATATCGGAGAGCCCGTCGCCGAGGTGGATCGCGAGGTCGACCGTCCCTTTGTGTTCTCTCAGGGCGGCGGCGATATATTTCGGGTCGTTGTGCGAATCGGAGAAAACGAGGATCTTCATAAAACCGGTCCCTTTCACTATGCAAATACCCCGCGCATATAATGAATATGCGAGGGGGTGACGGAATGAAATTTGACAGAAAAACGGTCGATATGCTCGCCGGGATGCCGGACGAAAAACTCGGCGCGCTCGCGGCGCTTCTCGCCGCGTCGAAAGGGCTCACGCGCGACGGCGGGATAAAGCCCGATTCCGCGCGGAAACTCAAAGAGGTCATGCGGAATCTCAGCGACGGGGATATCGAAAGGATCTCGGAGCTGATCGAGATCTACAAGAACAACTGAAAGGAGAGAGACGATGGACGAAACGAACGGCGACCTCGGCGGTATGATCGAGAAACTCATGGGCGACCCGCAGGTAGCGGAGCTTGTGAAAAAACTCAAAGGGGGAGCCCCGGGCGGGGACGAGAAAGACGCGGATCCCGCGCGGGACGCGGGCGGCGGCCCCGCCGATACGGGGTCGATACTCGATTCACTCGGCCCGCTTCTGAAAACCGCGGGACGTGCGTCGGCGGGTACGGAGAACAGAAACAAACTTCTCTCCGCTCTCAAACCGTACGTGAGCAGCGAACGGCGCGATATGATCGACAAGGTGACGTCGATCTCGAAACTCACCTCGCTCCTCGACGCCGCGACAGGGAACAAATAGCGGCGAAAAGGAGGGTGAGATATGTACAGCAGATACGTAAAGAAAGGCGGCGACGGCCTCTCCGACGAGGAACGCGAGATCGCGAAATACGGCCTGCCGCCTAAATACGACGGAAACAGATTCAGAAGACCGCCTCCGGACGAAAGGCCGGAAGAAGACGGACGGGGACCGGGGCGTTTCCCTCCGGAGCCGGAGGGAGAGCGGCCGCATCCTCCTCATTTTCCGCCCGAAAAGGGGCGCGGTCCGCACCGCGACGGTGACGGAGGGAAGATCGAGCGGCTGATCGAGTCGCTCGGAGAACGTCTCGGGACGGAAGAGATCCTCATTCTCGCCCTGATACTTATCCTCTCCGGTTCGGAAGGGGGCGAATGCGAGGACGCGGGAGACGTGATCCTTCTGCTCGCGCTTCTTTTGATTATGGGGTAACTGATTACTCTAAATTCAATTCCGCCAGTTCCCCGATGATGAGGTCGGGGTCGAACGAGGGATAAAGATCCTTGAATTCCTCCGGGGTACGGTCGGGGAAAACGGTCATGGAGAATCCCGCCGTACCGCCGCCCGCCACGTCGACGGCGATCCCCGAGGCGGCTGAAAGATACGCCGCGAGGGACAGTTTTTCAAGACAGCGCGGCAGCCGGACGGCGAGAGACGGCAGATCGCGGGAATCGGCGAAAACGGCCGAGAGCGGACCCGGGTCCTTCGCGGTGAGGATCACCTCCGCGGCGTCTCCGCGCGGGACGATCCGTACGGTCGTTTCGTGACTGTTCGAAGTCAGGTTCAAGACGGAGACGAAAAGAGAGAAGATCGCCGAGAACGCGCCGGCGCAAACGGATGCGGAGAGAGCGCGAGGCTCGACGGGTCCCGCCTGAACTACCGATCCGCAGGCGATCTCCGGGTATGCCGAAAGGCGGCGGACGACGGAACGGACCAGCCGCTCGAGCGCTCCCGTCCCGTCGATCCCCACCCGTTTTTTCATCTCGGCGGCAAGGTCGGGAAGCGGAAAGCCGCGCGGCGGGTCGGAGGGATCCCCGTTCAGGACGCAGACTATCGGCCTGATCTTTTCCGGAAACTGTTCGATTATGAGATCGGGGAGGCGGGCGGACCCGCTCTTTCCCTCCGTCAGATAAACGACGGTGTGATTACCCGAAAAAACGCGGTCTTTGACCGCGACCGCCTTACCGGAACAGCGTCCGGTCAGATCGAAGACGGCGACGTTCGCCGCGAACGCGGCGGGATCGCGCGAAGGAGCGGGAGCTGTGGCACAAAACTCCGACAGCCTCGCGGCGTCGGAGTCGGTGAGCATTGAAAAAAGAGAGTCCCCGGGATCGCCCCGGGACTTTCCCGCGTCGGACGGGAAAACGTCTACCGTCTTTCCCGCCCCGTCAAGCACGAGCCCGCGATCCCACGGCGGGCTCATTTTTTCTTTGAGATCCATATCGCGTCTCCCGACAGTCAAACGATCAGTTGCCGGCTCCCCACGGTTCGGCGGCGGTCTCTTCTTCCGTGATCTCTTCCGTCTCCGTTTCCGTCTCTTCCGGCATGTCGTCGTATTTATCCTTCGTCATCGCGTTTTCGTTCGTTCTGTCCTCTATCGGCGGCTCTTCGGTCTCGGTCTTCGACGGCGCCTCCTCCTGTTTCGAACTCATATCCGAAACGAAGGCGGTGAACTGGACGTTCGCGACGCCCATATCGACGAGCGCCCGATACGCTCCGCGCGCGGCTGAGGCGGCGTCCGCTCTGACCACGGCTCTCAGATTGTAAGAGGCAAAATTCCCCCTTATCCCGTAACATTCGGATCCGACCGAGGAATACACGCCTTCCTCGCCCGCAGAGGAATCGGTCGGGATTCCGACGGCGAGGACGTCGACGTAATCGTAAAGGTTGACGATCTGCGCAGCCGTCGTCGTATCAAGGAACACGCGCGAGGGCAGAATGACGCCGAGCGACGTGCCTCCCGAAACGGAGCGCAGAGAGGCGAGGTATCCGATCATGGAGGCAAGCGTGTCAAAATCGAGCGTTCCCTGCTCGGAGATCAGACAGTCGATGAGTATCTCGTCGGGCGAAAGCGACGCGAGCTCGCCGATCACGGCGGTATCCACGCTGAGCGCAAAAGACGGGTCGTCCCCGCCGAGAACGTCGGGGGTCGATTCATAGATCAGGCTGACGCGGTATCCGCGCTTTGACGCCACCGTTATTAAATCTTTGATCTCGCTGAGCGAGACTTCGATATCGTCATTTCCCGAGGAGGTTTTCGGGACGGCCTGCCTCGTCAGTTCCGCAACGGCGGGAGAAACGTAGAGCAGAGAACCCGAGCGGCATACCCTTACCGATACCGCGTTGTAGAACGACGGCAGAGAGATGAGACGCGCCATAAGGTCTTCCTCGGAAACGTTCGCCACGTCAAGATCCGCGGCGCAGACCTTCAGATCGGGATCGCGGAATTCCGCCTCCACTCCGGACGGCAGAGTTCTTTCTTCCCTTCCGCCTCCGTTCGGCCACTGCACTTCCGTCCCGTCAAGGACGCTCTCGGCGGAAGCCGCCTTGTTTTTGAGGTGCGTTCCGAGAAGAATGGCGAGAGCCGTTATCACGGCGGCCGCGATAACGACGAAAAGGATCCGGAACAGTATTTTCAGTTTTGTCCTTGTCGCGCCGGTATGGCGTCTGTGCGGTCTTTTCATTTATTTCGCCTTTCAGTTGACCGTGAGGAGATCCGTTTTTTCAAAAACGGAGGAATCGGTGATCTCGAGGGATTCCGCGCGCTCCTCGCAAGCGAGGGAGAACTGCGCGGTGAAGTAATCCTCAGAGAGTTTATCGAAGTGATTTTTCATATATTCCGCGTCTTTTTCGAGTCTCAGGATAACGGAGTATCCGGCGGGCGTCTTCACGACGCCGCTGATCTCGCCGACTCCGAGCGCGAAAGACGCGTCTTCGAATTCGCGGTACATAACGCCGCGCATGAGATAATATCCCTGCGTCGAGCCGAACATATTCATATCTTCGCCGTAGCGGGAGATCAGCCCGTCGAAGTCGGCGCCGCCCAGGGCGAGCGATCGGACCTCTTCGGCGATCGCGCGCGCCTGTTCGTCCGTGCGGTTCTCCGTCGTCACGAGGACCTGACGGACTCTGACGCACTCGTCGCTTTCCAGAAACGCGCGGATCCTCGCCTCGTCCGAGACGATCTGCCCCGAGTTGATCATCGCGTAATAGACTTCGTCGCTCAGCACGCCCGCTTTTGTGACGAAGGTATAGACGTATTCGTTCATACCCGCCTCGCGGATCGAGGCGAGAAATTCGTTCTCGCCGCCCGCGGACGCGACGTCGGACGCTTTTATTCTGTTCGCGGAATCGACGACGGCGGGATCGTCCTGCCCGATCCCGTGATCGGCGGCAAGCGAGAGGGTCGCGTAGATGCCCCTCAGATAATCGAGCGTGCCTGAGCGGAGTTCTTCCCTCAGTTCGTCGGATACGTTTTCGGGATCAGAGAAAACGTCGGCGCCGTATTTCGCCTCGAAAGCCGCGCGCTCCGTAAGGACGGCGAACCGCAAAACGTCGTATCTGACGTCGATCCCGCCGAGTCTCATCATGACGGAGGAGTCTTTCGAGGCGCACCCCGAAAAGACCGCCGCGAGCACGGCGAGGAGGGTCAAAAGCGCGAGCGTTTTTACCGTTTTCATGAGGGCGCACACTCCGATCTCTTCAATATACTAAAAGTATATATAAAACGGGGGGCGTTGTCAATAGCCGCCGGGGACGGCGGCGGCGGGAGAAAAATTTCATCTTTTTTCCGAAAAACGCCCAAAATCCGCCGAAAGTATGGTATACTGTTATATCATGCGCGTACTGTGCACAAGGGACATGTTTCCCTATAAATATCTTACAGGTCAAGAAAGGCGGATCATCTGCAATGGGCAAAGGACAGAGATCAAAAAAAGCGGCGAACGCGGCTAAGTTTACCGCTAATAAGGAAGAAAAGAAAGGAAAACTCAAGGGCGTACTGATCGGTATCGCGGTCGCGGCGGCTCTTCTCGTTCTCGCCGGACTGACGGTTTTCAATATGTCTCAGGATCAGGGCTGGTTCCGTGGAAACGAAGTCGTCATGAGCACCGAGAACTATTCCGTGAATCAGGGAATGTTTTCCTACTTTTTCCGCGAATCGTATATGACGGTGTATAACACGTATTACAGCTTTCTCGGAGAAAACGTTTCCAGTTATATCGACACGTCCAAGTCGCTCAAGGAGCAGGCTTACGGAGACGACGGGGAGACGTGGTACGACTATATCCTCGAGCAGACGAAGTCGACGGTCAACGAATATCTCATTCTCTGCGAGGCGGCGCGCGCCGAGGGCGTCACTATCGGCAACGAAGAGCGCTCCGAGATCAACGCCGATCTGAAATCGATCAAAGACGCGGCGAAGTCGTCGGGATACTCGAGTTCGGGCGACTACATCAGAGCGGCGTTCGGCATCGGCGTGAACGAGGGCAAGATCAAAAAAGCGCTCGAGATCAAACAGCTTGCGGTGAAATACGCCCGGATCATTTCGGACGGAGTAGACGTCAGCGACGAGGTCCTCGAGGCTAAGTACAACGAAGATACCGACAACTACGACAAGGTATCCTACCTCCTCTACACGTTCAGCAGCAGCGACCTGCTCCCCGAGACCGAAACGGCCGAGGAAGGCGAAGAGGCCGCAGAGGCCGCAGAGCCGACCGAGGAAGAGATCGCAGCCGCGAAGGCGTCGATCAAGACTTCCGCGGAGGAACTTTCCGCGGTCAAGACCGAGGAAGAGTTCAAGGAATACGTAAAGAATTACGCGCTCACCGTTCTCGGAAAAGACGAGGACGAGGCGGCGTCCGCCGCCGACTCCGTTCTGAAGTCGGACGCGTCTTACGCCGAGACCGAAGCCATGAAATGGGCGTTTGAAGCCGAAGTCGGCGAGACGAATGTGATCGAGGGAGACGAAGGCGAAACGCAGGCGGTCTACTTCCTCGTTGCCGCGAAGCACAGAGACGACAACGACGGATACAGAGTGACCCGCCACGTTCTGTTCGGTATTAAATCCGAAGAGAACGCGGAGCAGCCCGACGGAGCGGAATACGGCTACGACGATCCCGCGGCGATCGCGAAAGAGGTTTACGACAAGTGGGTCGCCGAAGGCGCGACCGAGGACGGCATCGCCGCGCTTGCCGGGGAATATTCGACCGACACGTCCTCAAAGGACAGCGGCGGTTTTTACGAGAACGTCACCAAAGGACAGTTCGTGGAACCCTACAACGCATGGCTGTTCGACGAGGCTCGCAAAGAAGGCGACTACGATCTGATCGAGACCGAATACGGCTGGCACATCGTGTACTTCATCAGCGCGGGCGAACCGCAGTGGAAGAGCAAGATCGCCTCGGAACTCAAAAACGAAGCATACGACAGCTTCAAGGAAGAGGCTGCTGAAAAATATCCCGTCACGACCAACTACGATCTTATCGAAGTCGACGCCTGACGGATCAAACATCAAAACAATGTCCGGGGTGCGCGTCGCCCCGGACATTTTTGGAAATGTACCGAAAACGGTATATAAGCGATGATATAATCAGAGGGAAAGGAGGAGACGAAGATGGTAAAATTCATGATCGGCGCGGCGGGCTCCGGCAAGACGGAGCGCGTTCTTGAACTTATGCGCGAAACGTATGAAAACACGGATAAAAGGATAATTCTCCTCGTTCCCGAGCAGCAGACGGTGATATACGAAACGCTTCTCGCGGAGCGGTTCCCGCCCGAGGCGGCGCTGAGGGTCGAGGCGATGAGCTTCACCCGTCTTTCCAACGCCGTTGCAAGGCAGACGGGCGGTCTGTCCGGGACTTCCGTCACGGCGGGAGCCAAAGCGCTCATCACGTGGCGCGCCATGGCGTCCGTGTGGGATTCCCTCCGCTCTATCTCGTCCGACGCGCGCGGCGCCAAAGGACAGCTCGTCCCGAGGATCTCCGCGGCGAGAGAGGAGATGAAGGCGAACGCCGTCACTCCCGACGTGATCGAAAAGGCGCTCGGGGCGGCGCGCGAGGCCGGAGAGGAAGGCGATCCCGCTTTTTCAAAACTCTCCGATCTGTTTCTCGTGTCGTCCGCATATGAGACGCTCGTCCGCGAAGAGTTCGGCGACGCATACCGCGAGGACTCTCTAACCGAGACCGTACGCCGCGGAGCGGAAGAGGGCTTTTTCAAAAATACCGAAATCTTTATCGACTCGTTTTTCTCCGTCACGAAAGAGGAGTTCGGCGTTATCGCGCAGCTGATACGCGTCTGTGACGTGACGGTCACCGCGGCTCTCGGCGACGAGCGGTCGCCGCTGTCGTACGAGCTGCCCGCGAAGAGATTTTTCGATCTTGTCGCGTCCTTTGCGTACAGATATACCGAGATCGCGATCGAAAGGCTCGGCGCAAACAGACGCGCCTCGACGAAGGAACTGTTCGAGGTGGTCACGAAGCTTTTCGATTACGAAGATACGGCGTCCGCGGAGTGCGGGCTGCCATCCGTTCCCGATTCGGTCAGGGTCTTCTCGGTAAAGGACAGATACGAGGAGGCGGAGGCGGCGGCGTCCGTGATCGAGTCCATCGTCCGGCGCGGCGGAAGGTATTCCGATATCGCCGTAATAGCGGGCGATCTTTCGAAACTCTCCGGGGTCGTCGAGAACTGCTTCGCGCGTCACTCGATCCCCTGTTTCAGGACCGATCCCGCGACGCTCGGATCGAGCCCGCTGGCGCGCCTGTTCCTCTCGCTTCTCAAAATTCCGGGATCGTGGCGGAGGGAAGACTTGATCCGCCTCGTCAAGACGGGGCTCACCCCCCTAACCGACGAGGAGGCGTGTTCTTTTGAACTTTATACCGGCGTGTGGAACGTCCGCGGCAGGCGTATGTTCTCCTCGCCGTGGAGCATGAATCCGTCGGGGTACAGCAGAACGATCAGAGACGGGGACAAGGCGCTCCTCGCCGCGGCGAACGACGCGCGGGAAAAGCTGATCCCGCCGATAGAAGCGTTCGTCTCCGTCTTTGACGGCGGCGACGCCGACGTCTCCGAGATCTGCAAGGCTTTGATGCGCTTTGCGGAGCAGAGCGGTCTTTATTCCGCGCTGACGGCGCGCTCCCGCGCTCTTCTCGCCGCGGGCGACAAGGACGGCGCGGCGCGCGAGATAGGCACGTTCCGCAAATTCTGCGCGTGCTTTGACGAGATCGTGAGATTCCTTCCCGGCGTCAGATGCGACGCAGAGGGTTTTTCGTCGATCCTTCGATTCGCGATGACCGACGCAGGCGCGGGCGCGATCCCGACGGGCGTCGACGAGGTGGCTGTCGGATCGGCCGCCACGGTCAGAACGGGGGCGGTCCGCCACGTGATCCTTCTCGGATGCGTTGAGGGCGAGTTCCCCGGACCCGTCTCCGACAGCGGCTTTTTCAGCGACGCCGAAAAAGCGGCGCTCGAGGGAGCGGGGATCGAGATATGGTCGGACGGCGCCGAGCGCGCGGCCATGGAGCTGCTGAGGTTCCACCGGAGCGCGTCGCTCCCATCCGAATCGCTGACTTTGTTTACGCCGTCGACGTCTTTCGGCGACGAATGTACGCCGTCGCTCGGCACGGAGCGGCTTCTCTCCCTCCTCGGGCTTGAAAAACCCGTTCCGTTTTCTTCTCTCCCGCTCGAAGAGAGACTTTTCTCCCCGGCGGGCGTCGACGCGGCGATCCGCTCCGCGCTCGGCAGGGGAGATCTTCCCGAAGCGGAGGCGATCGCCGCGCTCAAGGCAAACGGCTCCTCAGTCGGAACGGCCCCCGTCGCGCCGGAAAACGCCGCTCTGACGGGACCGACCGCAGCCCGTCTTTTCGGGGGCGACCTCGTCCTTTCCCAGTCGACGCTCAACGGATACGTCAACTGTCCGTTTTCGTATTACGTCAAATACGTTTTGAGGATCGGGGAGAACAAAAAGGCGGAGATCGCGGGCGTAGACAAGGGGAACTTCGTCCACTACGTTCTTGAAAAGTTTTTTGCCGGAGCGACGGAGGAAACGTATACGCTCGACAGGGAGACAACGGAGAGCGTATGCGACGAAATCATTTCTTCCTACGTGGACGAAGTGTTCCACGCCGAGGAAGCGAGCGAAAAGGTGAGGTATATCCTTATCGAGCTGCGCCGTACCGCGATCCTGTTCGTCGAGGCTGTCAAGCGCGAGATGGCTCAGAGCCGTTTTCGCATATTCTCCCTGGAGACGCCTTTCGGCTATAAGAACTGTCCCGGTTCGATGAAGATCAAACTTGACGACGGATCGACCGTTTCATTCATAGGGAAGATCGACCGGATCGACACGTACAGATCAGGCGGAAAAACGTACGTCCGCATCGTCGACTATAAGACGGGGTCCCGTGCGTTCGATCTCGAAAAGATAATGAAAGGGCTCGACGTTCAGCTTCTTGTCTATCTGTTCTCGGTTTGGCGCGCCGGAGACGGGGACGAGGGCGAAAAGATCGTCGACGGAGACGTTCTCCCCGCGGGAGCGATGTATTTCAGCGTTCCGGGAAGCGTGAAGGCGAACGGATACGTGGGCGAGGAAGAAGGAATGGAAACCGTTCTCGACGGCGCCTCCAGGAGCGGTATCTTCCTCTCCGACGACGACGTTCTCGACGCGATGGACCGCGGGCTTACCGGAGCGTTTTTACCTGACGTCAAGGGAAAAGCCGCGGATTCTCTCGCAACGCTTGAGGAGTTCGGCGAGATCTGTTCCGATCTCGAGCGGACCGTGGCGAGGATCGCCTCGCAGATGAAGAGCGGCGACTGCGGCGCGCGGCCTTCCGCGGAAGACGGAAAAAGCAGCCCCTGCAAATGGTGTCCCGGTTCCGAGATCTGCCGAAGCGCGGTCAAAACGAAGGAGTGGTGAGCGATGAGGGACAATACGGTAAACTGGACGCCCGCTCAGCTCCTCGCGCAGAGGAAGAGGGGGAACACTCTCGTCTCGGCGGCGGCGGGATCGGGAAAGACTGCCGTCCTGATCGAAAAGATCATGAGACTTCTGACCGTGTCGGGCAGGTCGTTCGACGAGATGCTCGTCGTCACGTACACGAAGAACGCGGCGGAAGAACTGAAAGTTAAAATAGGCAAAAAACTGACCGAGCGGATAGCCGCCGACCCCACCGCAGCGCGTCATCTCGGCGAGCTGCCGCGGGCGGTGATCGGCACGATCCACAGTTTTCTTCTGGGGGTCGTCAGAGAGAACTATTCCGCGCTCGGTCTTCCTCCCGGGGTATCGGTTATAAACGAGGGCGATCTCAAAACGATCAAGGCGGCGGCGTCCGGCGAGACGCTCGACCGGCTGTTTTCGCTGCCCGCAGGAACGGTCTCTGAAAACGAGATGAGTATCGCGGAGGTCTGCGACGTGATCGGAAAAGTCGCGGATACGGAGAACTGCATACGTTCTGTCTACGACGAGCTGAGATGTCACGGATACGGCGCGGAAAAGATCGCCGAATACGCCGATATGCTCGAGGAGTGGGCGGACCGCGATTTTCTCGCTTCTCCCTGGGGCGGCGTTCTTCGCCGTATGCTTGAGGAAAGATCGGAACATTGCCGCAGGGTCATAGAGGAACTCTGCCCCGAGATGGCGCGGGAGGCGTCGCAGGCGGGCAATCTCGAGGTCGCGGACAGAATGATCGAGCATCTCGACGTTCTCGACCGCGCGCTCGCCGAGCGCGATTACGAGGGAGTGCTCCGCGCCGCGTCGTTGTACAGATCCTTGAGGCTGAGAGTTGCGAAAAACACGGATGGGTTCGAGCCGTCAGTGCGTTTTTCAACGGTCAAGGACGAGATCAGGAACAAGCTGTTCGGCGGCAAGTTTCTCGCCTGCGGAGCGGGGGATATCTCCGCGTCGATGAAGAGAACCGCGCGTTTCGTCCGCGGATTCGGCAGAGCGGTCGGCTCATACGGGACCGTTTTTGAGGAAAAGAAGAGAGAGAGGGGCGGGGTCGACTATCAGGATCTCGAATCGCTCGCGCTCGGACTGTTCGTCGGAGAGGACGGAGAGCCTACCGCCGTCGCCCGCAAGATCGGCGAACGGTTCCCGTTCATTTTCGTCGACGAATATCAGGACGCGAACAGCGTCCAGGACACGATCTTCCGCGCGATCGGCGGGGACTCAGAGAGGTTCCTCGTCGGAGACGTCAAGCAGGCGATCTACCGCTTCCGCGGAGGAGAACCCGAGGTGTTCTCCGATTACCGCGAAAGGTGGGAGAACGCCGAGCCGCGCGACGGCGGGGACGACGTGACGGAACCGCGCGACGCGGGGATCTTCATGAGCACGAATTTCCGCTGCTCGAAGGCGGTCGTCGACCTGTCCAACGCCGTATCGCGCATAACTTTTCCGTACAGCAGGGTACCGTTCTGCAAAGAGGACGAACTCATATACGGCGCGGAACCGGACGTGAAGGATCCCGTTACGGTCTGCCTCATAAACGAACAGACTTCCGGGACGACCGAGGAGGAGTACACCGCGGCGGCGATCCGCTCGATGATCGGGACCGATCCGTACGGGTCGGGGCCGCTCAAACCGGGCGATTTTGCGATCCTGATCCCGAAGAACGATCTGGGTCCGGCTTACGCAGACGCGCTTGAGGAGGTCGGCATACCTTCGACCATGTCGCTCGGCGTCGATCTGTCGGCGGAGAGCGAGGTCATCCTCGCGCTCGATATCTTAAGATCGGTCGACAACCCGTACAGAGACGGCCCCCTCGCGGGGATGATGTATTCGTCGATCGGCGGTTTTTCGCTCGACGACCTTGTAAAGATAAGAGAAAGATACCGTTACGGTCCGCTTTGGACGGCGGTCCTCAGCGCGGCGGAAGACGACGCGGCTGAGGAGGAACTCAGAGAAAAATGCGCCGGATTCGCATCACGTCTCGCCCGGTACAGGTCGGCGGAAAAATCCGCGCCCGCGAACGTTTTCGTCGAATACGTATTCGCGGAGACCGGCATCATGAACGCCCCGGAGGTGACGGGGAAGATCAACGGCGCGGACAGGTTAAGGACGCTCCTCGACCTCGCGAGAAAATACGAGGACGGCGAGTTCGGAGGACTTTTCGGGTTCCTCTCGTATATCGATTCGATGATCGACGCGGGGACGTTCGTCTACGTCCCGGAAAAGACAGGCGCCGTCCGGATCATGACGGTCCACAAATCGAAAGGGCTCGAATTCCCGGTCTGCTTTATCGGGAAAACGGCAAAAGATTACATAGAGAAACCGCTCGACAATCCGTTCCAGTTCGACCGCGATCTCGGGATCGGATCGGTCCTCCCCGGAGAGGGAGGATATACGAGGTACGACAGCATTATCCGTCAAATGATCGCCGAGAAGAAGAGAGCGGAGGACCGCGAGGAGGAAATGCGCCTTCTGTACGTCGCCATGACGCGCGCCAAGTACAAACTCTTCATCACGGCTGCGGGCGATCCCGCGAAACTGAGGAAAAAAGCGACGGCGAACGAGTGGAGACGGGACGCGGTCACCGTCGGGGAGATCAAAAGACCGATCGACCATATCCTCGGCGCGGCGCTTCGCGTTGACCCCGCCGTCTGCGAGATCGCGCACGTGACGGAAGAAGGAACGGTAAACCGCGCTCCGGCGGAGCCCGCCACGGATGAAGAGCGCGCCGCCGTGACGGCGGAGGCGGAAAAGACGGCGGAGGCGGCGAAGGAGAACTTCGCGTTCGAGTATCCCTTCTCGTTCCTCTTTAACCTTCCGTCGAAACTCGCCGTGTCGAAACTCTATCCCGAAGTGCTCGACGACGGGGACGCCGTTCTGCCGGAAGACGAAGAACTCGTCATACCGGACGGCGAAGATATGCCGTATCCCACGTTCATGACGGGAACGACCGACTATTCGCCCGCCGAAAAGGGGACGGCGAACCACGTGTTCATGCAGTTCTGCGACTTTGACCGGCTTGCCGAAGGCGCGGTAAAAGAAGAGATCGACCGGCTCGTCGCCGAGGGATTCATGACGGCGAATATGGCGGATCTCGTCGAGGAGGACTTCATCGAGCGGTTCATACGCGGCGGTCTGTTCGCGCGGATGAGGAACGCGGAGGCGCTTTGGCGCGAATTCCGTTTCAACGTCCGCCTTCCCGCGGCGAAATTCACCGCAGATGCGGATCTCGCCGAAAAATACGCGGAAGCGGACGCGCGCGTCACCGTTCAGGGAGTGTTCGACTGCGTGTTCCGCGAGAAGGACGGCGCGCTCGTTCTCGTCGACTACAAGACGGACGCGATGAGGGCGTACGATCGCGCTCATCCCGAAGTTTTTGCGGAAAAACTGAGGGGCAGACACAAAACGCAGCTCTCATACTATAAAGAAGCGGCATCGCTCATTTTCGGGCGCGAGCCGGACGAGACGCTTATCTGGTCGCTTGCCCTGGGCGAAGCGATAGAGATAAAGTAAGGAGCAGACATGAAAAACGTATTCATCACAGGCGCGTCGGGCGGGATCGGATCCGCCGCCGCCGAACGGTTCGCGGCAGCGGGATATACCGTCTTCGCCGGCTACGCGTCGGGGGTCGAGGCGGCTGAGGAACTCGGCCGCCGCACGGGGGCGATCCCCGTCGGGATCGACGTCTCTGACGAGAAGTCCGTGGGAGAGGCGTTCCGATTTATGGAAGAGAAAGCAGGCGGGGTCGACGTCCTCGTCAACTGCGCAGGGATCGCGGCGATCCGCCTTTTCGACAAGATCACGGCGGAGGAGTGGGACAGGATGTTCGCCGTCAACGTAAGGGGAACGTTTCTGACGTCCCGCGCCGCCGTTCCGTATATGGTCAGACAAAAAGCCGGAAAGATCGTCAACGTTTCCTCAATGTGGGGGATAACGGGCGCGTCGTGCGAGGTCCACTACTCCGCGTCGAAGGCGGCGGTCATCGGGATGACGAAAGCGCTCGCAAAGGAACTCGCGCCGTCGGGGATCACCGTCAACTGCGTTGCCCCCGGCGCGATCGAGACGCGGATGATCTCCCATATGAGCGACCGGGATAAAAAGGACTTTGCGGGCGAGATACCGCTCGGCCGTCTCGGGACGCCCCGCGACGTCGCGGGCGCGATCCTTTTCCTCGCGTCGGACGACGCGGACTATATCACGGGAAGCGTGATCTGCCCGGACGGGGGCGTCACGATATAGAACGGGGCGGAGCGAAAAAACTTGATTTTTCGACCTTTGAAGTGATATACTTATTACAGTAAAAACGTCCGGAGGCAAAAATGAAAAAACACGGCATTAAGATACTTTCGGCGATCCTCGCCCTGACCATGTTCTCGGCGGTACTCGTGTCCTGTATGAGAGAAGCGGGCCCCGGAGGCGCGGGCAGAGTGACGGCGCCGACGGGAACTCAGCCGGCGACGGAGCCGACGGGTCCTGACGGAACGGAACCCGCCGGGACGGAAACGGCCCCCGCGACCGAGACCGAAACCGAATCGGAGCAGGGCGGTATCCTGCCGCCTCCCGCGGGAACGGTCTCGAGGCCGGCGGATCTTTCTGCGATCAACGCGATCCCGAGAGACTTTTTCCCGGACGCAGCGGGCGACGGTCAGGGAACGTGGTATATGGGCAAAACGGTATACGACGAAACGACAGGAGAGATCTCGACCGTTTTCGAGAGGGATCCCGAAACGCTCGCGACGCTTGAAAAATACGGAGGCATCTACCTCAAAAACTCCGATCAAAAGGTCGTTTACCTCACGTTCGACTGCGGATATGAAAACGGGTTCACCCCGAAGATACTTGACGTGCTCAAAGAGAAGAACGCCAAAGGCATCTTTTTCGTGACCGGAGCGTACATAGACACTGCGTCCGATATAATTCAGCGGATGCTCGACGAGGGCCATCTCGTCGGAACGCATACGAACAATCACAAGAATATGGCGCTGCTCTCCGCGGAGGAGTTCATCGACGAGATACTCTCCAACGAGGAGAAGCTTAAAGCGCGTATCCCGAACGCTCCCGATATGATCTATTACCGCCCGCCGATGGGCGCGACGTCCGAATGGGCGCTCGCCATGGCGCAGGCGATGGGTCTCACGACCGTCATGTGGTCGTGGACGCAGTACGACTACGATCCGGACAATCAGCCTGATCCGTACGCCGCGCTTGTTAACGCCAAGAGCGGGCTTCGTCCCGGATGCGTCTATCTGCTCCACGCGGTCTCGGCGACGAACGCCGCGATCCTCGGCGATCTGATCGACTTCATCCGCGCGCAGGGGTATGAAATAAGAAGACTGGATCAATAATAATGAAAAAGACGATCAGAATACTGTCGGCGCTTCTCGCGCTCGCGTTCGTATTCTCGCTCGCCGCCTGCTCCGGGACGAACGAACCCGGTCAGGGCGGAGCGGGAAGGCAGACGTCGTCCATACCGGAAAGCGTGACGGAGACGGGACCCGCGAGCGGCGGGACCGAAAGCGAGACGGCGGCGCCGTCCCCGCCGACCGTCGGCGGGTGGGCGTCCGTGACGGGAAGTTACGCGGCGGGGGATCTTGTCTACACCCGCGCCGACGGGACTGCTCTTTCCGATTTTTCTTTCCTCGATTCCGCGTCGCGCGAGTACATGCCCGATTCGGGCGATCCGGAGACCGGGTCGTGGTACTGCGGCAAAACGGAGCGCGATCCGGAGACCGGCGAGGTGACGAAAGTCTGGGACAGAGCGCCCGAGACGCTTGCGCTGCTTGAAAAATACGGCGTTATCTACCGCGGCGACGAAACGAGAAAAGTATGCTATTTCACGTTCGACTGCGGATTCGACAACGGAAACACCGGGAAGATCCTCGACGTGCTGAAAGAGAAGAACGTGAAGGGGCTCTTCGTTCTGAACGGTCATTTCATCGAGTCGGCTCCGGATCTCGTGAAAAGGATGATCGACGAGGGGCATATCGTAGGCAACCACGGACGCAACCACGTCAACATGGCTCGCGTTTCGGTCGACGAATTCATCGCAGAGGTCGAAGAGAACAACGCGCTTCTGCGGCAGCTCGTTCCCGGCGCGCCGTACATGACGTATTACCGTCCGCCCTACGGGACGGTGACCGAGTGGGATATGGCGCTGATCCGGGCTATGGGCCTCAAAAACGTGCTTTATTCCTGGACGTATTACGATTACAACGAGGAACTTCAGCCCGATCCGGCGGAATCGCTCGATTCCGTGCTGAGAGGGCTTCATCCGGGGTGCGTCTTCATGTTCCACCCCATCTCGTCGACGGACGCCGCGATCATGGGCGACGTGATCGACGGGATCCGCGCGGCGGGATACGAGATAGAAACGGTCGATAAGATCGGATAAATAAGGAGGAGAGCAAATGGATATCAAGGCTGAAATCGAAAAGGCGGTAGCGAAGATCACAGGCGACAACTCCAAAATCGACGCGTTCAAGAAAGATCCGGTCGGGACGGTCAAGTCGGTCCTCGGCGCGGGCGCGGCGAAGGACCTGATCGACAAGGTCGTCGCGGCGGTCAAGTCGGCGCTCGGATCGGGCGGTATCGGCGACGTCGCAAAGAAAGCGGCGGGCGGAGTCGGCGACGTGGCGAAGAAGGCCGGCGACGCGATCGGCGGGCTGTTCGGAAAGAAAGACGACTGACACTCGGGACTGCTCATTCAGCGCAGAACGAAAAAGCACGGTTAATTATTGATCAAGAAACGAAAAATCCGTAGTTTTCATCTTCTTCAAGGTGAAAATCCTACGGATTTTTTCATTTTTATGTGCTTTTTCTATCTCCGTTCTTGCCCCTCGACGTACACCAGTACGCCTCACGGGGCAAGAACGGAGATTCTGCATCTGAATGCGACAGCCCCATTGAATAAAAAACCGCCGGCGGAAGAATTTCCGCCGGCTTTTTATAAAGTTTCTTGGGGGGGTCCGGGGGCTTCTTTTCAAAGAAGCCCCCGAGTCTTTATTCCGGTAACTGCACGTCTTTCGTATCAAGCGTGCCGTGGACGCGTTCGGTATAGTCGACGTTCGTGCGGGCGAGGTGTGCTATGTGATTGTTCAGCGTTCTGTTCTCGCGCGCGGCGGCGGCGACGAGTTTTTTGTAAAGGCCTTCTTCCATGCGGACCTCGAAGGTCACCTTGTTCTTCCCTGCCATTTTGCGCGTCCTCCTCAGGTCATCTTTTCCTGCTTGACTTTCTTGTCGATCACGTGGCGGGAGGCGAGCTCGTTTATCACGTCCGCGGGAGTAATGCCCGCCTCGCACATCAGGACCATCACGTGATACATCAGATCGGCGATCTCGTAAACCGTCTCCTTTTTATCCTCCGCCTTGGCGGCGATAATGACCTCGGTGCACTCCTCGCCCACCTTTTTCAGTATCTTGTCGAGCCCTTTCTCGAACAGATACGTCGTATATGAGCCCTCTTTGCCGTTCACCTTCCTGTCGCGGATCAGATCCATCAGCGCGTCGGGAGTGAAATCGGCGACCTCGTCGGAGACGAACAGATCGTCGTTGAAGCACGAATCGGTCCCCAGATGGCACGCCGGACCGTCTTTGCCGACGACGACGACGAGCGCGTCGCGGTCGCAGTCGGCGGTGATCCTCGCCACGTGCTGAACGTTGCCCGACGTCTCTCCTTTGCGCCAAAGCTCTTGACGCGAGCGGGAGAAGAAGCACGTCCGCCCCTCCTTCAGGGTGATCTCGACGCTCTCCCTGTTCATATACGCCACGGTCAGCACTTTGCGCGACACGTTGTCAACGACGACGGCGGGTATCAGCCCTTTCTCGTCGAATTTCAGATCGTTAACCGTAATATCAGCCATCGTTTCTCTCCCATATCCTCACCGGGATCCCCTCCGCGGCGAGCGCCGCTTTGAGATCTCCGATTTTAATCTGTCCGAAATGGAATACCGACGCCGCCAGACCCGCGTCGACTCCCGGAACCTCCCGGAAGAGCGTCACGAAATCCTCGACGGACCCCGCGCCGCCCGACGCGATCACCGGAACGCTGACCGCTTCGCATACCGCGCGCAGCATCTCAAGATCGAAACCTCCGCGCACGCCGTCCGTATCCATACTGTTCAGGACCACTTCGCCCGCGCCGTTCCCGACGCAGCGTTTTATCCACTCGACCGCCTCGAGGCCCGTATCGTCTCTGCCGCCGCGGGCGAAGACGCGGAACTGTCCGTTCACTCTCTTCACGTCGGCGGAGATCACGACGCACTGATCGCCGTATCTCTTCGCCGCCTCGCCGATCAGGGACGGGTCCTTTATCGCGCCGGAGTTGACGCTCACCTTGTCCGCCCCGCAGCGCAGGACGCGCTCGAAATCGGAAAGGGTCGACACGCCGCCGCCGACGGTCAGCGGGATGAACACGCGCCGCGCCGCCTCGGCGAGAATGTCGGTGAAGATGCGCCTGCCCTCGGCGGACGCCGTTATGTCGTAAAAGACGAGCTCGTCCGCTCCCGCGTCGCTGTAATAGGACGCGAGCGCTACGGGCGAATCGACGTCGGCAAGATCCTTGAAGTTGACGCCCTTTACCACTCTGCCGTCGCGGACGTCGAGGCACGGAATGATCCTTTTCGTTATCACTTTGCCACCTCCGCCGCTCTCAGCGCGTCGGCGAGCGTGATCTCGCCGGCGTAAAGCGCGCGCCCGAGGATCGCCCCGCGCACGCCCGCTCCGGCGAGCGCCTTTATATCGCCGACGGACGCTATCCCGCCCGAGGCGACGATACCGACGGACAGCTCCGCCGCCATTTTGCGGTAAAGATCGAGGTTCGCGCCCTTTTTTTCTCCGTCGCGGGAGATGTCGGTCACGATCACCGTGCCGATTCCGAGCGAGGCCATCCGCTTAACGAAATCAAACAGATCCTCGCCCGAAGTCCCGAGCCACCCCCTCACGGCGATCACGCCGTCGCGCGCGTCCGCGCCGACGACGATCCGCTCGCCGTATTTTTCGCACGTCTCGCGCGTGAACTTTTCGTTTTCAGCCGCAACTGTGCCGAGGATCACGCGGTAAGCGCCCGCGCCGAGGTACGTCTTCACGCTCTCCTCGTCGCGCACGCCGCCCCCGACTTCGACTTTGAGGGAGGTCTCCCTTATTATTCTTTTTATCACTTCTTCGTTCGGGCGGCCGCCGTCTTTCGCGCCGTCGAGATCGACGACGTGAAGGAACTCCGCGCCTTGCTGCTCGAACTTTTTCGCCGCGGCGACCGGATCGTCGCCGAAGACGGTCATTTTGCCGTAATCGCCCTGTTTCAGGCGAACTGCCTTGCCGCCGATGAGGTCGACGGCGGGGAATATCATCATAAAGCGGTCCCGCCTTTCGGAACTTTTGAGAATGATTTCAGTATGCGCAGACCCACGTCCCCGCTCTTTTCCGGGTGGAACTGCGTGCCGAACACGGGCCCCTCGCCCCACACAGCCGCCGTCACCGGGACGCCGCGGCAGTCGACCGACGCGGTCAGCGCGCTCTCGCACCCCGCGCCGTAAAACGAGTGGACGAAATAGACGAAGTCGCCGTTTTTGACGTCCTCGAAGATCGGACACTTCCGCCCGCGCTCCGTGAGGGAGAGCGAGTTCCATCCGATCTGCGGGATCTTCTCCGTATTGGGGATATATCCCTTCATCGGACGGACCGAGCCTCTTATCAGGCCGAGTCCTTCGTGCTCGCCGTACTCGTAGCTTTTCTCAAACAGAAGCTGCATCCCGAGGCATATCCCGAGAAGCGGAATTTTAGACTTTGCCGCGTCGAGCACCGCTTTGAGCATACCGGACGAGCGCAGCTTCCGGGCCGCGTCTCCGAACGCGCCGACGCCCGGGAGGATAAGACGCTCAGCCGAGCGCACCGCGTCGGGATCGGACGTCACCGTCGCGTCCTCGCCGATGAAAGCAAACGAGCTTTCGAGAGAGAACAAATTACCGACGCCGTAATCGATTATCGTGACCATCAGAGAACGCCCTTGCTCGACGGGATCCGTCCCTCAAAGCGCGGATCGGGAAGAAGAGCCGCGGACAAAGACCTGGCGACGCCCTTGTAGATCGCTTCTGCCACGTGATGCGAGTTCTCTCCGTCGATCAGGAGAACGTGCAGCGTAACGCTCGCCGTTCTCACGAACGCGAGCCAGAATTCTTTGACGAGTTCGGTGTCGAAGTCGCCGACCTTCTCGGTCGGGAACTTAACGTTGTAACGCAGCACGCCGCGCCCGGAAACGTCGACGGCGCAAAGGACGAGCGCCTCGTCCATCGGGAGCGTGACCGACGCGTAGCGCGCGATGCCCGCGCGGTCACCCGACGCGTCGCGGAACGCCTCGCCAAGAGCGATGCCGATATCCTCGGCGGTGTGGTGGTAGTCCACGTTCACGTCGCCGCGGCAGAAAAGATCGAGGTCAAAGCAGCCGTGCGTCGCGAAGAGCGTCAGCATGTGGTCGAGAAAACCGCATCCCGTGTCGACGGATATTTTGCCTTTCCCGTCAAGATCGAGTGAAAGTCTGATATCGGTCTCAGTCGTTTTTCTTTCGATTTTCGCTTCTCTCATTTCCGTTATCCTTTCAAAATATCGGCGAGCGCGTCGACAAGCGTGCTCATCTGCTCGGCCGTTCCTACCGTTATGCGAAGGTGATCCTTTATCCTCTCAGAGTCGAACCGGCGGATGAGTATCCCGCGCTCGCGCAGCGAGGCGGCGAGCTCTTTGCCGTTTTTACCCGGGAACCGCGCGAATACGAAGTTCGACGAGGACTCGGTGACTTCAAATCCGAGTTTTCTCAGTTCATCCGAAAAACCGTCTCTCACTCTCACAACGTCGGCCACGCGGGCGCGGAAATAATCGTCGTCGTCAAACGACGCCTCCGCCGCGGCGCACGCCATGCGGGAGAGATTGAACGGGTTCGTCGAGAACCGCATGAATTCGATATCCTTTATTATCTCCGGCGAGCTCAGGCAGTAGCCCGCGCGCCCTCCGGCGAACGATCTCGATTTCGAGAATGTCCTCACGACGATCAGATTGTCGTACTTTTTGATAAGCGGCGCGGACGTGTAGGTCGAGAAATCCGCGTACGCCTCGTCGATCACGACGACGCGGTCGGGATCCGCCGCGACGATCGACTCTATCGCTTCGCGCCCCGCTGCGATGCCTGTCGGCGCGTTCGGATCGGCGAGGACTACGCACGGCCCGCCCTTTTCGGCTCTCGTGTAGTCGGCGGCGTCGATAGTGAAATCGTCCTTCAGCGGGATCTCGCGGTACTTTATTCCGTAGAGCGCCGCCCAGACCTTGTAAAAGCCGTAAGTCACGTCGGGGAAGATCACGCCGCGGTCCTGAAAGAACGCGCGGAAGATCCAGTCGAGCAGTTCGTCCGAGCCGCCGCCGACCGATATGTTTTCGATCCCGACGCCGTGATACGCCGCCGCTTTTTCGCGGAACGACTTGTACTCGGGATCGGGATAGAGGTTCATGTCGGCCGTCCTTTCCGCTATCGCCGCAGTTACTTTCGGCGACGGGGGATAGGGCGACTCGTTCGTGTTCAGTTTTATATATTTCCGGTCCCGCGGCTGCTCGCCCGGCACGTATGCCGAGAGCCCCTGATAAAAACCGGCGAGAAACTTACTCATTTTCAAAAATCTCCTTTTTCGCGGCGCGCCAGCGCGCTCTTCGCGTGCGCTTCAAGTCCCTCCGCCCGCGCGAAGGACGCGACGTCGCCGCACACCTCGTCGAGCGCCTCGGCGCTGAAAAAGGTGAACTGGCTCTTCTTGACGAAATCGTCGACTGAAAGCGGGCTCGAGAACCGCGCCGTACCGCTCGTCGGGAGCGTGTGGTTCGGCCCCGCCATATAGTCGCCGAGCGCCTCGGGACAGTTGCGCCCGAGGAAGATGGAGCCGGCGTTTTTGATCGCGTCGAGATAGCCGAACGGCTCGTCTACGCACAGTTCAAGGTGCTCCGGCGCCATCTCGTTGGCGAGTTCGACGCATTCGTCGATGCTGCCGAGGATCACGATCTTTCCGTTATTATCTATCGACTCCCGCGCGATGTCGCGCCTCGGGAGAGTTGGGATCTGTTTTTCAAGCTCGTCGCTTACCTTTGCGGCGAGTTCTTCGCTGTCCGTCAAAAGAATCGCCGTCGCCATTCTGTCGTGCTCCGCCTGCGAGAGCAGGTCGGCGGCGAGGACGGCGGGGGACGAATTCCCGTCGGAGATCACGAGGATCTCGGACGGCCCCGCGATCATGTCGATCGCGACCTTACCGAACACCTGCCTTTTCGCCTCGGCGACGAACGCGTTGCCCGGGCCGACGATCTTGTCGACCTTCGGGACGGTCTCCGTACCGTAAGCGAGCGCGGCGACCGCCTGCGCCCCGCCGATACGGAATACGCGGTCGACGCCCGCGATCTTCGCCGCGGCGAGGATGACGGGGGAGATATCCCCGTCCCTTGAGGGCGGCGAGACCATCACGATCTCAGAGCATCCCGCGATCTTCGCGGGGATGCAGTTCATAAGGACCGACGACGGATACGCCGCCGTACCCCCGGGAACGTACAGCCCGACCTTTTCGATCGGCGTGATCTTCTGACCCATCACGACGCCGGGCTTGTCCTTTATCACGAACGGCTCGCGCACCTGACGGGAGTGGAACGCCCTGATATTCTCCGCCGCGCGTTTCATGAGGACGACGAGGGCGGGATCGCACTCCGCCTCGGCGCGGTCGATCTGTTCGACTGAGACCTCTATCGCGGAGAGGTCCGCTTTATCGAATTTCAGAGCGTAGTCGTAAAGCGCCGCGTCGCCGCGGGATCGGACGTCCGCGATTATCGCGGAAACGCTCTCTCTGATCTTTTCGTCTCTTTCGACGTCGGCCTCGGCTCGCCTCAGCGCGTCGGCTGCGCCGCGGTAAATCCCTATCATTTCGGCGCCTCCTCTTTCGCGACCTCCGCCTCCGCGCGGGAGGCGATCTCTTTTATCTCTTCGTTCTTGAATTTGAAACTGACCTTGTTGGCGATCAGCCGCGCCGAGATGTCGGTCACCGTCTCGAACGGGACGAGACCGTTCTCAACGAGCGTCTTGCCCGTCTCGACGATGTCGACGATAACGTCTGACAGGCCGAGAAGCGGCGCGATCTCGATCGAGCCGTTCAGTTTTATCACGTCGATGTCGCGCCCGAGCGAGCGGTAATAGTTCTTCGCGATCGTGGGGAATTTCGTCGCCACGCGAAGGGGGCGTGAGAGATCGTCGCGAAAGTCCTTTTTCGCCGCGACCGCCATCCGACACCTGCCGAGGCGCAGGTCGCACAGCTCGTAAACGTCCGGCGAGAACTCGAGCAGGATATCTTTTCCGGCGACGCCGACGTCGGCGACTCCGCGCTCGACGTAGATCGGCACGTCGGACGGCTTGACCCAGAAATATCTGACGCCGGCGTCCGCGTTCTCGAACAGGAGCTTGCGTCCCGGGTCCTTTATCGACGGGCAGTCGTAGCCGATCTTCTCGAAAAGATCGTAGACTTTATCGCCCAGCCGCCCTTTCGGCAGGGCGACGTTAACTATGTTCTTCATCCGTTCCTCCGATCAAAGATCCCCGACGAGGCTGTATTTTACGTCCCCGTCGCCGTTTTCCGGCGGGTACGCTTCAAGCAGGTCGGTCGACACGGCGAATCCGATGCCGCCGTCCTTTTTGCCCATTCCGCGGAGCAGTCCGTCGTACGCGCCGCCGGACAGAACGCTCTTCGGGATGCCGTCGAGGTATCCGCGGAAAACGATGCCCGTGTAATAATTCATATCTCCGCCGACGGAGAAATCGATCTTTATCTTATCTTTTACTTCGGGATCGAGCGACCCGAGGATCCCGAAAAGTTCGTCGAGCGCCGCGTCGTCCCCGCAGATCGAGTAAAGTTCGTCACGCACCTCGTCGGGCGAGCCGTAGACGGCGGACAGGGCGATCAGTTTTTCGACCGCTTCGTCCGCGAGTCCCGCCTCGGCGGCTGCGCGTCTGATCTCCGGGGCGTTCCTTTTTTCCATATATCCGAGCAGTTCGCCGAACAGGGCGGGATCGGCGTCCGCCGAGCGGAGGATCCCCGAGACGACGCCCATATGCGAGACGGCGAGGAGCGTTTTTCTGCCCGACGCGATCACGTCGAGGGATCTGCCCGCGAGGGATACTGCCTCGCCGACCGCCGCTGCGTCGACCGCGCCGATGCACTCGAGCCCCGTCTGCGTTATCTCGCGGAAACCGTTGCCGTCGCCGTAATCCCTGTAAACGCTCTCGTTGTAGTAGACTTTCGTCACTTCGCGTCCGTCGCGCCCCGCGTTCTTGACGATCGAGAGGGTGACGTCCGGTTTCAGGGCCATCAGGCGGCCCGTGCTGTCCGTGAACGTGAGGACGGACTCGGAGGTCAGAAACGACTTGCATCCCGCGTAAAAATCGTATTCCTCGAATTTATTCACTTTGAAGCGTTCGTATCCCCGGCTCTCGTACAGAGCGCGAAGGCCGAAGACCGCGCGCTCCGCGCGGGTAAGGGTGAATTTTCCCGATTCCGTCATCATTCAGGACCTCCGTGTTTTTCGATGGATATATTTTACCACTTTAGCACGGTAAAGTCAACCGTAATATTAAGGAAATCGCCCTCAATATTAAACAAAACGGTTGACAAAACACGGCTCGGTTATGTAAAATATCATCAAGGAACGACGTTTCCGGAAAGGATGGGTATATTTTATGGGTCTTTTCGACAGCATCAAAAAAGCGGCGAGCGACGCCGTTCAGTCGGTAGGCAACAAGAGCGCGAACGTCGTTTTCGCGTCTCTTCCCGAGGATCTCGCCGGTTTCAAGGCGCTCCCTCAGGCGGCGCTTTCTTCGCCGTTCGACACCGCGGCGCTTACGGTCCTCGCGTTCTGCTTCTATCCGCACGACGCGAACCTGAGTCTTCAGATGCTCGACTTCCTCCGCGGACCGCGTCCGCTGAGCGATATGGAAAAACAGTTCATCAAGGACAGATTCCGCGACAAGGATTACGTCCCGAGATCGTATTTCCACGGCGCGACCCCGAAGAACGACTATCAGCCCACGGAGCCGTATACGATAACCGTTTTTGAAAACCCGTATTCGAAGATCGGCGAGAATATGCTGAAACTGCATATCAATTCCGGCGGCGCGGACAGCCCGCGGCAGGTCGACGTCCGCCTCGCGAAAGACGGCAAGTGGTATCTGTGGGAACAGTATCTGCTCTCCGATATAAGACAGCCCGAGAGCGCGAACCCGTGGGCGTAACGGGGAGGCGCGAATGGATATCATAGGGACCTGGAAAATAAATAAGGTCCTCCAGATGGGCGACGACGCCTTCGAGTGGAGGACGAGAGAAGAGCTGAAAGACGTCGAACCCGAAGAGATCGACGAGATGTTCCGGATGATGATGGTCTTCGAGGAGGGCGGCAGAGCGTATTCGGTCATGCCGATCCCCGAGGGCGTCTCGCAGGAAGAGATCGACGCGGCGGTCGCCGCCGGCGAGATAAAACTCTGCGGCGACGGGATGGTGTCGCTCGGGGAGAGCGAATGGCGCGAGGAGGACGGCAAGGTCTTCTACAAGACGTCGATGCGCGGCGAGATCCTCGGCGACGAGATCGATCCGTGGACGGAATTAAAAGAAGTTGAAGACGGATTTGAGCTGATGTTCTCGCGATACGTTAAAGCATAAAAACAAGGGCGCTTAGGCGCCCTTGTTTAATTGACAATTGACAATGGACATTTTTTCTGCTTTTTTATCAGTCGAGAGGTTGAATCCAGATGTTTCTGTACGATACCGGGCAGGCGTGATCCTGCAGAAGCAGCGGACCGCGCTCCACTACGTGATCGTAAACTCCGCCCGGGTTGTTCCTCGGCAGGATCCTGTTGTTGTGGATCACGACGCCGTTATGGAGGACCGTCATGATCGCGGGGACTTTGACGGTGCCGTCGCGCTCGAGGATAGCCGCGCGGACGACGATATCGTACGTCTGCCATTCAAGCGGTTTGAGAGAGGCGTTCGTCATGGGCGGGAAAATGCCGTAGATCGCGCCGCACTGGTTGTCTTTTATCTCGTTGCCCCAGGAGTCGAGCACCTGGATCTCGAAACAGCCGTGAACGTAGACGCCGCTGTTGCCTTTCCACTGGCCTTCCCTGTCCGGCTGATCCGGGATGCGGAACTCAACGTGGATATGTGCGTCGCCGTATTCGTATTTCGATACGAGATGGCCTTTCGTCACGGTCATGACGCCGTCCTTCACCTCCCACGCCGCGGGAGTTTTTTCGTCGGGGCGCTCGTCGTCCCACGTGTAAAAAGCGTCGAGGTTAGAGCCGTCGAAGAGGATGACTTTATCTTTCATTTGTCCGATAACCGCGCGGCAGATAATTTGCGAGACCGCAGCTCCGCGCGTCCTTTTTCTTCGAGTTTATTTTACAAGAAACGGATGGAAATGTCAAGGAAATAAGGGGATCAGCCGACCCATTCCGGCGATCGGAACGGCGCGGGAAATTTTTTCGCCTCAACCCCTTTATTTTTTCGGAAAGATGTGGTACAATAATGCGCGTGGAAGGGAACGATCCTCTCCGCGGAAACCGAATACGGGCCATTAGATCAGCTGGGAGCGCGGCTCACACGGTTACACACCCC
>JAFRQK010000021.1 GCA_017428635.1 Clostridia bacterium
CGATCGCGGCGCTTCTTTCCGCAAGAAGGATCTATACGATCGGCATGCGTTCCTCGTCTTCTCTCGCGGATTTCCTGAGCTACTATCTTTCCCTCGTGTTCGACGACGTAAGACGCGTCCGTACGACGAGCGGAAGCGAGGTCTTTGAACAGCTCATGAGGATAGACGAGAGGGACGTTCTGATCGCTGTAAGCTTCCCGAGATATTCGACGCGCATCGTGTCCGCCGTGGACTATGCGCTCAGCGCAGGAGCCAAAGTAATATCCATCACCGACAGCGTCGCTTCTCCGATAGCTTCCGGAGTATTTGCGACCTTGACCGCGAAGAGCGACATGGTCTCATTCGGAGATTCGCTCGTCGCTCCGCTCAGCATAATCAACGCCATAATCGTCGCGATCGGCAAGAAGAAAAAAGACGAGATCTCGGGCACGCTCTCGAAGCTTGAGACCGTCTGGGAGGAATATAACGTATACAACAAAGGCCCCGGCGACCGCTCGCCTTCAAAGGAATGAAAAAGGACGGCAAAAGATTTTCGTCATTTGACGAAAACAGTATTGCGATAATCGGCGGAGGACCTGCCGGGATGACGGCGGCTCACTTTGCCGCGGAGGCGGGAGCCGAAGTCGTGATCTACGAGCCGAACCCCATGCTCGGAAAGAAGCTCCGGATCACGGGCAAGGGAAGATGCAACGTCACGAACAACTGCCCGCCCGACGAGTTCTTGAAGCACGTTGCGAACAACCACAAGTTTTTGTACGGCGCGATCAACGGATTCACCCCTTCCGACGCTATGGAATTTTTCGAGGGACTCGGCGTTCCGCTGAAGACCGAGCGCGGAAGAAGAGTGTTTCCCGTCTCGGACAGAGCCGCGGATGTTGCTGAGGCGTTTGTCAAAGATCTGAGATCGCACGGGGTACATATCCTGCGCGAGAGAGTCAGAGGAATAATCGCCGAAAACGGCGAAGCCGTCGGAGTCGCCGCCGCCTCGCGCCGCCGCCACGCCGCGGTCATCGTCGCGACGGGAGGGCTCTCTTATCCGCTTACGGGGTCGACGGGAGACGGTTATACATTTGCCGAAGATTTCGGGATATCGGTCACACCGCGGAAAGCGTCTCTCGTTCCGATAGAGACAAGGGAAGACCTTTCGGACATGGCGGGGCTGACTCTCAAAAACGTCACGCTGACCGTGACGGACAAAAAGACCGGCAAAGAGGTCTTTTCCGAGCTCGGAGAGCTTCTCATCACTCACACAGGGGTATCGGGGCCGCTCGTTCTCTCCGCTTCGGCGCACATGACCGGCAAAGGCGCGGCGTCGTATTCGATGTCGCTCGACCTCAAACCCGCGCTCTCGTATGAGGAGCTCGATTCGAGGATCCTCTCCGACTTTTCGAAGTATTCAAACAAGGATTTTATAAACGCGCTCGGCGATCTGCTCCCGCAGAAGCTGATCTCCTATATCGTCTCCTCGTCCGGTATTCCTCCGAGGATAAAAGTCAATTCGGTGACAAAGGAGATGAGAAAGAGCCTTCTGTCTTCGCTTAAATC
>JAFRQK010000022.1 GCA_017428635.1 Clostridia bacterium
ACTGGAAAACTGAAAAACTGTTTGAAGCCTTATACATATATAACCATATAAAAGGCCAATTCAGTTACTCTTCAAAGGCAGTTTGACGGTGATATTTGCACGCAACAGAGCATCATTGAACGAAGCCCACTCTTTTTCGCCGAGCGGATATAACCTTGACAGTTCGTCGTCCGACGGCAGTTTTTCATTCTCACGTGAGCAGTATTCTTCAAACGCTTTTTTCAATACGTTATCAGATATAAAATGACGGCAAAGCGAAATACTTGAAATCAGTTTTTTCATATTAGAAATCCTTTATATTTTTTTTTGGTTAATTCACACCCCTCATTTATAAAAGCGATAAAAAGAAAGTTCTTGTTTCGTATTAACGTAAAATAATTAACGACAGACAAAATAAACTTGAAAACAGACAAAAACCGGGCTTCAAATAAAACGAAAACAGGTTGTCTGTTCCTTTGAACGATTATTTTCAAGCCAAAACAACCGCCGGACTGCTAAAAGAATCCGGCGGCCGTTTTGTTATAAATGAATTACCAGGAAATGTTTTCAGCCACTTTGATCACTTCGTCCATAGTCATTCCGATACCCCAGACGTTTACGGTGATTTTATCGTCGCTGAATTGAATGGTCGTATTTTCTATTCCATCGACCTGATGAATAATAAAAGCTTCCATACCGTTGATCGTTGACTCATAGGTCATTTCATATGCGTCACGGTCGTAGCCCCAGTCGATCTCTCCGGCGCGGTTGATGTTGATTACAATCTCGGGGCTATAATTATTCAAAAGGTTGTAAGCTGAAAGTCCGACGTCATCTTCATTTACCAGAAGGACCTGACGGATACGGGAATCGTATTCGAGTCCGTCCGGATTCATCTCCTCATCGTCCCAGTCTTCTTCTGTACTCTCTCGCGCGGCGAATCCCTCGGGTATATATCCGATCGTCACGTCGTGGATATCGACGTCAGCGTCCGAGCCCTCAAAGTGAACTCTCTGATAGCCCGCTTCATCCTGATAGACGAACAGTCCGAGAACCGCGGCCCTGACGTTTGCGTTGAGCATGAGCAAGCCGCCGACCGTGAGGATCACCGCGACGGCGATGACCGCAATACGTTTGAATCCTGTAAATTTGCGAGTTTTGCGCGAAGAGACTGCGTCATTTCCGGACGCTTTTTCCGCGCTCTCGACGAGGTTCGGGTCAATCCCGCCGATCACGTCGATCCATTTTTCGTTTTTCATACAGTGTAACCTTCCTTTCTTAACCGTTCGCGCAGATCGCGTCTGGTGCGCGACAACATCATTTTTACTTTGCTTTTTGAGAAACCCGTGAGTTTTGCGATCTCGTCAATAGAGTCAAAATGCCAATACCGCCTTACGAACACTATTTGCTGTTCCTCGGAGCGCGTTTTCAGAAACGCGGAAATAAGCGCGCTGAGCGCCTCCGCCTCGACGGCGTCCTCCACGCCGGGAGTATCCGCCGGGAGACATTCAGCCATTTCGTCCGTCAACTCGCAGAAGACCGCGCTGCGTTTGCTGCTGTTTCGCTTTCTGATCATATCGAGCGCGATATGGCGCGTGATCTTGCTGAGGAATGAGAACAAATAGGTTCGCGGTTCGTTCGGAGGGATAAGATCCCACGCGGCGAGATACGTATCGTTTTCGCATTCCTCGGCGGCGGCCGGATCGTCGAGGATGCGGTTCGCGATGGCGCGTAGCTTCGTTCCGTATTTGCCGGCGGTGTGAGAAACGGCCGATTCATCCCGGGACAGGAAGAGTTCTACGATCCTTGAATCGTCCAAATCTTATACCTCCTTTTTAGGCCTTCACCCTATAAAGCGTAAAACGGCGGGGTCGGGTCACACTTTTATTTGAAATTATATACTATTTTTGCGGAAATGAGCAAGTGGCGCGAATACAAATAAAAAGGAAGGTCCCGCGTCGTTTCAACGCAGAACCTTTCTGTTTGAATTATTATATTTGTTTCATCCTTTATTCCCGCGGACGTCTTTTTCAGTGACAGTGCGGAATCCGGCGGACGTCAGCGCCGATTCGGCTGCGACGTTGTCCTCAACTCTGAGAGCGACGTACGCGCCCGTACCGGACGCGGAAATAAACGCGTAGAGATATTCGACGTTGATGCCCTCCGCGTCGAGAACGGAGAGAGCACGGGAGAGTTCGCCCGGCTTGTCGGGGATCTCGATCCCGACGACCTCGGTGACCTTGACGAGTATACCGTTGGCCGTAAGTGCGTCCTTCGCTTTTTCCGTATCGTTCACGATCAGACGGAGGATGCCGAAATCCTGAGTGTCGGCGATCGACAGCGCGCTCATATCGATGCCGTGACCCGCGAGCAGGTCGGTGATGGCGACGAGGCCGCCTCTTTTGTTTTCCACAAATACGGATAACTGTTTGATTGCCATATCGTTTTTCCCTTTCTGCGCTGTGCGCGTCCCGTCAATCGTGCAGCTTGCGTCTGTCGACCACTCTTACCGCCTTGCCTTCGCTTCTCGCGATCGACTTGGGTGGAACGAGATGGACGACGGGGTGGATGCCGAGGATACCGGTGATCGACGCGGAAAGTTTCTTCTCCATCGCGGTGATCGCGCCGACGGTATCTGTGAAGTTCTCGGGAGAAAGCTCGACGAAAACCTCGAGGGTGTCGCTGTTGTTTACGCGATCGACCTCGATGCGGTAGTTCGGAGCGTAGCCCTCGTTGATGAGGACGGTCTCGATCTGCGACGGGAAGACGTTGACGCCGCGGATGATGAGCATATCGTCGGAACGGCCCATCGGCTTGGACATACGGACGTGCGTTCTGCCGCAGGAGCACCTCTCGCGCTTCAGGACGCAGATATCGCGCGTTCTGTATCTGAGGAGCGGGAACGCCTCCTTGTCAAGAGACGTGAAGACGAGTTCGCCCTTTTCGCCGTCGGGGAGGACCTCGCCGGTGTCGGGATCGATGATCTCGGCGAGGAAATGGTCCTCGTTGATGTGCATACCCTTTTGCTCGGCGCACTCGAACGCCACGCCGGGGCCGGAGGTCTCGGTGAGGCCGTAAATGTCGTACGCCTTGATACCGAGAGACTTCTCGATATCGCGTCTCATCTCCTCGGTCCACGGCTCCGCGCCGAAGATACCCGCTTTGAGGGAGTTGTCCTCGGGCTTATATCCCTTTTCTTTAAGAGATTCGCCGATGTACGCGGCGTAAGACGGCGTGCAGCAGAGGATCGTCGCTTTGAGGTCCATCATGAACTGGATCTGGCGGTCGGTGTTTCCGCTCGACATCGGGAGGGTGAGGGAGCCGACCTTGTGGCTGCCGCCGTTGAGTCCGGGGCCGCCGGTGAACAGGCCGTAGCCGTAGCAGACCTGAACGACGTCGTCTTTCGAGCCGCCCGCCGCGACGATGGCGCGAGCACAGCACTCTTCCCAGAGGTCGATATCATGTTGAGTATAGTATGCGATAACGCGCTTGCCGGTCGTACCGGAGGTGGATTGGATCCTCACGCAGTCCGAAAGATGAACGGCGAGCATCCCGTAGGGGTAAGTTTCCCTGAGGTCGCTTTTGGAGATAAACGGAAGTTTATGAAGGTCTTCAATACCCCCGATATCCTCCGGCTTTACTCCTTTTTTGTCCATCAGATCCCTGTAGTAAGGCACGTTGTCGTAGACGTGGCGCACCTGTTTTTTCAGCTTCTCGCTCTGAAGAGCGGAAAGCTCGTCGCGCGACATCGTTTCGATCTCTTTGTTAAAGTAGCGCTGTCCCAAGTTTTTTATTCTCCTATTCTCCGCGGCGTGCGGGGTTTATTACTTATCGTATCCGAGAGCGAACGCTTTTTCGTTCATCTCGACGAATTTCGGGGCGACGGACTTGCCGATAGCTTCTATCCACTTTTCACGGGGGATATCGAGACGCTTTGCAAGGCGCGCCATAAGAACGATATTGACGGCTTTCGCGCTTCCCGCCTCAAGAGCGGTCGAGAGCGCGTCGACCTCTTCGACTTCGACGCCTTTGGCGCGGAGTTCGTCGAGGATATCGGAAGGATACGTCGCTTTGCCGATGATGACCGGCATCGGGTCGATCTGCTGAGTATTGACGATAACAGTCCCGCCCGGTTTCAGGCAGGTCGCCCAGCGGGCAGCCTCAAGTTTTTCAAACGAGACGATATAGTCCGCCTCGCCTTCGGTGATGAGCGGGGAGTAAACGCGGTCGCCGTATCTGACGTACGTCACGACGGAGCCGCCGCGCTGGCTCATTCCGTGGACTTCGGAGACCTTGACGTCGTAGCCCTCGTCGACGAGGAGACGCCCGAGGAGCTTCGACGCGAGCAGACTTCCCTGTCCGCCGACTCCGACGATCATGATATTTACGGTTTTCATTTCGTCTCTCCTTTCCCTCCGATGGCGTCGAACGGGCAAAGCCTGCCGCAGACGCCGCATCCGACGCAGAGGGTCGCGTCGATCGACGCTTTGCCGTCCGTGAAGGAGATCGCGGGACAGCCGAGTCCCATGCATCTCTTGCACGATCTGCACTTTTCGCGGTCGACCGCGAGAGGCGACGCCGCTTTGACGTATTTGAGAAGGACGCAGGGACGGCGGGAGATAACGACGGACGGTTCGTCCGCCTCGAGTTCTTCCGTCAGGACGCGCTCGCACTCGTCGAGATCGTAGGGATCGACGACGCGGACGCGGTTTATGCCGACCGCGCGGCAGAGCGCCTCGAGATCGACTTTAGACGCGGGATCGCCTTTGATGTTGTATCCCGTCGTCGGGTTCTGCTGATGGCCCGTCATACCGGTGATCGAGTTGTCGAGGATCACGACCGTGGAGGGCGATCCGTTGTACGCGACGTTGATAAGGCCGGTGACGCCGGAGTGGATGAACGTGGAATCGCCGATGACGGCGACGGTCCTCTTCGCCGCGTCGGGGGCCGACGCTTTGAGGAAGCCGTGCGTTCCCGACACGGACGCGCCCATGCAGAGTGTCGTATCGACGGCGCAAAGAGGCGGCTGAGCGCCGAGCGTGTAGCAGCCGATGTCGCCGAGAACCGTTATCTTCTTCTTTGCGAGAACATAGTAAATGCCTCTGTGCGGGCAGCCCGGGCACATCATCGGAGGACGCGCGGGCGCTTCGGTGTCCGCCCTGACCGTCGGCGCGTCTTCAATACCGAACGCCGCGGAGATCGTCTTCTGAGAGAACTCGCCTATCATCGGGAACAGCGATTTGCCGATCGGGTCAAGGCCGATGATGCGGCATCTCTCCTCAATTACCGGCTCGAGTTCCTCTACGACGTAGAGTTTTTTGACCTTCGACGCGAAATCGAGGATCATCTTGTCGGGGAGCGGATTCGTCATACCGATCTTGAGAACGGAGACGGAATCTCCGAGTACTTCTTTTACGTAGTTATACGACGTGCCCGACGTGATGATACCGATATCGGTCCCGCCCATTTCCACTCTGTTGAACGGGCAATTTTCCGAAAACTCAGCGAGCGCTTTGGTCCTATCTTCGACGATAGGGTGGCGGCGCTTTGCGTATGCGGGCATCATAACGTATTTTTCGGGGTTCTTTACGTACTTTTTCTTCTCCGGAACTTCCCTCTCTCCCGGCTCTACGATCGAGCGGCTGTGAGCGACGCGGGTACACATTCTGAGAAGAACGGGGGTGTCGTACTTTTCGGAAAGTTCAAACGCGGCGCGGGAGAACTCGTACGCTTCCGCCGAGTCGGACGGCTCGAGCATCGGAACTTTCGACGCGATCGCGTATCTGCGGGAGTCCTGCTCGTTCTGCGAGGAGTGCATCGCGGGGTCGTCCGCGACGCAGATCACGAGTCCGCCGTTCACTCCCGTATAGGAGAGCGTGAAGAGCGGGTCCGCCGCGACGTTGAGTCCGACGTGCTTCATCGCGCACGCGGAGCGTACGCCGGCGAGGGACGCGCCGAAAGCGACCTCGAGAGCGACTTTTTCATTGGGAGCCCACTCGCTGTGGAGGCCGTCGTATTCCGCGAGGAATTCGGTGATCTCCGTCGAGGGGGTGCCGGGATAACTCGATACGAGACCGATGCCGCCGTCGTAAAGTCCGCGGGCGACAGCCTCGTTTCCTATCATAAGTGTCTTCATAAGATCCGCCTTTACGATCTGTTCTGAGCGGCGACGAGTTCGTCTCCGCCGTAAAGTTTGCGAAGTTTCGGCTTTTCAATCTTGCCGGTGGGATTGCGCGGGACGTCGGCGAAGATTATCTTTCTCGGCCTCTTGTAGCGCGGCAGAGAGCGGCAGAATTCGTTGATCTCTTCCTCGGAGCACTGTGCGCCGGGGTTGAGTTCGATGACCGCCGCGGCGATCTCGCCGAGACGCTCGTCGGGAAGGCCGATGACGGCGACGTCCTTGATCTTCGGGTGAGCCGAGAGGAAGTCCTCGATCTGGACGGGATAGATGTTCTCTCCGCCGGTGATGACGACGTCCTTTTTACGGTCGACGAGGAAGATGAATCCGTCTTCGTCCTCCTCTGCCATATCTCCGGTGAGGAGCCATCCGTCGCGGATCGTCTTTTCGGTAGCAGCGGGATCGTTGTAGTAGCACTTCATCACACCGGGGCCTTTTACGTAAAGCTCGCCGACCTGACCCTTTTCGACTTCGTTACCGTCGGGATCGCAGATCTTCGTCTCCCAGCCGTATCCGGCTTTGCCGATCGCGCCGACGTGGTCGACGTTCTCGACTCCGAGGTGGACCGCGCCGGGTCCGATCGACTCGGACAGACCGTAGTTGGTGTCGTACTGATGGTTCGGGAAGTACGCGAGCCAGCGTTTGATAAGGCTCTGCGGGACGGGCTGCGCGCCGATGTGCATCAGACGCCATCCCTTGAGGTCGTAGTCGGAAAGTTTGAGTTCACCGCGGTCAAGCGCGCCTAAAATGTCCTGAGCCCACGGAACGAGGAGCCAGACGATCGTGCAGTGTTCGTCGGACGCCGCGCGTAGGATAGTCTCGGGCGACGTGCCCTTGAGGATGACGGCGCGGGAGCCGGATAGAAGGCTGCCGAACCAGTGCATCTTCGCGCCGGTGTGGTAGAGCGGCGGGATGCAGAGGAAGACGTCGTCTCTCGTCTGACCGTGATGCGCCTGTTCGACGCGGCACGAGTGGATCAGCGAGCGGTGAGCGTGCAGGATCGCCTTCGGAAAGCCGGTCGTGCCGGACGAGAAGTAGATCGCAGCGTCGTCGTCTTCGGTAAGCTCGGGACCGCGGAAAGTGCTCGGACACTCGACGGTCATATCGTAATAATCTTCGGCGAACGACGGGCATCCGTTGCCCGCGAAGATGAGAAGGCGGTTGTGAGAGATATCGTCGGCGATCTCCTCGACGCGCCCGATGAACTCGGGGCCGAAGACGAGGACGTCGACCTCGGCGAGATCCAGACAGTACTTGATCTCGTCAGACGCGTATCTGAAGTTGAGCGGGACCGCCATTGCGCCCGTTTTCAAGATCCCGAAGTAGATCGGGAGCCATTCGATGCAGTTCATTAGAAGGATCGCGACCTTGTCGCCCTTCCCTATCCCTCTGCCGCGCAGAGCTCCGGCGAATCTGTTCGCTTTTTCGTTGAATACGCCCCACGTGATCTCGCGGCGGTAGTGCGGAGTGTGTCGTGCGGGCTCGACGAGTTCGTAGTCGCGCCACGTGGTGCGGCGCGTCTCTTTCACGTCGGGGTTGATCTCGACGAGAGCCACCTCGTCGCCGAATTCGCGCGCGTTGCGTTCAAGCAGATCGGTGATTACCATTCAGTCTTCCTCCGGGGAGTTATAAGTTGAGAAGCCTTGCGGCGTTTTTATAAAAGATCTTTTCTTTCGCGGTCTCAGTGAGGTCCATACTCTCGACGATGGCGATCTCCGCTTTGGGATCGCTCCACGGGGTGTCCGTTCCGAAAAAGATTCGGTCGGGATCGTGGGCGTGAAAGAGCGTTTTCAGTTTGTCCCTCTCGTCTTCTCTGATCGAGATAAGCGAGGTATCAAAGTATACGTTCGTCCCGGCGAGAAGTTCGAGCACCCCGTCGAGCTGAGAGGGACCGCCCATGTGGGCGGCGACGAACGTGAGGCGCGGATGGGAGCGGATCACTTTCAGCATCCCCTCCGGCTTCGCGTGAAAATAATCGGGAGAAACGGGATCGAAACCCGCGTGCGTCACGACGTACATACCCGCCTCCTCACAGAGCGAGAATATCTCGTCGTATCGCGGATCGTCTATATTGACGCGAACGTAATCGGGATGGACTTTTATCCCGCGAATACCCGCGTCGTGAAGAGCCTTTATAACGCGTTCTTTATCCTCGCAGTCCGGGTGAACGGTACCCGCGGGTATGAAAAACCCGTTTGAGACAGTCGAAAGAGTTGCGGCGAATCTGTTCACGTTCTCCGTCTGTCTTACGTTAGTAGCTATGTTCAAAACGTGCGCGCCGGTTATCCCCGCGGAGCGCAGACACTTTTCCGTGCCTGCCGCAGTCCCGTCCGTCAGCGGTTTCAAACTGATGATCCGGGCGTTTTCGGTAAGTGCGGCGACGGCGCGCGGAGCGAGCGCGTCCGGGAAACAGTGAACGTGAAAATCAAAGATCAAACCGTGCCTCCAAAGGGGCTTTTCTTAAAGATATAACGCGTTTAATTATACATCGGGGCGCCCTTTTTTGTCAATGGAACGCGCGAAAAAACCAGGATGCATAACGAAGAATTTACCATATATACAAATTACACACCCGAAAGCGCACCCGAACGAATAAAAATACATATATTGACAAAAATCCGCCAATGCCATTGAAAGGCACGGCGCGTTGTGGTAAAATGTTTTTCGTATTCTGAAACTCGAAAGGCGGACGTTCGCTTTGGTTATCAAAATCATTTTACTCGTCGCATTTTTCGGCGTCATGATCGGGGTGGGGCTGTACTGCCGCCGCCACGCGACCGACGTCAACGGATTCGTTCTCGGAGGACGGAACGTGGGCCCGTGGCTCACCGCGTTCGCATTCGGAACGTCGTACTTCTCCGCCGTCATCTTCGTCGGTTACGCCGGTCAGTTCGGTTGGAACTTCGGCGTCGCTTCAACGTGGATCGGCCTCGGCAACGCGTTTATCGGATCGCTTCTCCCGTGGGCGATACTGGGCCGCCGTACCCGCATCCTCACCCAGCACCTCGGATCGCGCACGATGCCCGACTATTTCGGCCTCCGCTATAAGTCCGGTCCGATGAAGATCATCGCGTCCGTCATCGTCTTTTTGTTCCTTATACCTTATACCGCCTCCCTTTTCAACGGGCTCTCCCGCCTGTTCACCATGGCGTTTCCGGGAGTCGACTACGCAGTATGCGTTATCGTGATGGCGGTCCTCACCGGTATTTACGTTATAGTCGGCGGATATATGGCGACCGCGATCAACGACTTTATCCAGGGTATCATAATGCTCGTGGGTATCGTCGCTACTATCGTCGCAGTCCTCAGTTTCAACGGCGGTCTTATGGGCTCGCTTGAAAAAGTCGTTACTCAAGCGACCGAGACCGGCGCGGAGGGATGGAAGTTCGCCTCGTTCCTCGGCCCGGATCCCGTGTTCCTGTTATTCGTCGTGATACTCACCTCCCTCGGAACGTGGGGCCTGCCTCAGATGGTCGGCAAGTTCTACTCGATCCGCGACGAGGCCGATATAAAGAAAGGCACGATCATCTCCACGTTCTTCGCGATCGTCGTCGCGGGAGGATGCTACTTCCTCGGCGGATTCGCGCGCGCGTTTATGACGCCCGGCGCGGGCGGCAAGCCCGAAGGAGGATTTGACAACGTCATACCGACCATGCTTCAGAATCTGCCCGAGATACTGATAGCGATCGTCCTCGTGCTCGTTCTTTCCGCGTCGATGTCGACGCTCTCCTCTCTCGTTCTCACGTCGTCCTCAACGATCACGCTCGACTTTATCGCGCCGATGAGGAAGAAAGAAATGAGCGAGAAAAAGAAGATGCTCATAATGCGCGTCTTCATCGCGTTCTTCATTATTCTGTCCGCCATTATCGCGATCGTTCAGGCGAAATCGAACGTCGTGTTCATCGCTCAACTGATGGGCGTTTCCTGGGGCGCGCTGTCAGGCGCGTTCCTCGCGCCGTTCCTGTTCGGTCTGTACTGGAAGAGGACGACACGCGCGGGGTGCTACGCCTCGTTCATCTTCGGCGTGGGCATGAGCCTCGTTCAGCTCGTCAAGTCGCTGACGGGATTCTCTTTCGGAGTTCCGTTCTTCGACGATCTCGTATTCAAGACCTCGCTGCACTCCGGCGCGATCGCGATGCTCTGCGGTCTTATCATCGTTCCGGTCGTCAGTCTGCTGTCTCAGAAGACAAAGCCTGACGGCGTGGACGAGATGTTCTCCTGCTACGACAAGAAGATCGAAGTTTCGCAGAAAACTTCGCTTACCGATATCTGATTAAAGCGTATCGGAACAGAAAAAAAGAAAACGGTCCCCGCGGATTTTCGCGGGGACCGGCCTTTTTTATCTCTTGAAGGTTCCGAACAGACCGCGGACGATCTGGCGTCCCATCTCTCTGCCGAACGAATTCGCTGCGGATGAGACCGTCTTGCCGACGGCGGACTGCCTCTTCCTTCCCGATGAACGGGAAGAGGACGATCGCGAGGAAGACGATTTCTTCGTGAGCTTCGATTCCTTTTCGGCTCTCTTTGCTTCTTCCTCAGCTTCTTTCGCTTCTTCGGCGGCGATCTTTTCTCGCTCCGCGCTGATCTTTTCATACGCGCTCTCGCGGTCGATTGCCGTCATGTATTTGGCTTTTAGCGGGTCGGCGTTCATCACGGCTGCGAAGTATTTTTCCTCTGCCGCGTTCATCGAGCTCTTGGGCGGGAGGATATTCGCGCGATACGTGATCGAAGGAGTACCTTTTACGTCGAGGACAGAGATGATCGCCTCGCCGACGCCGACCTCCTGGAGAGCGCGCTCGGTGTCGAACGCCGGATTCGGTCTGAACGAACGCGCCGCGTAGCGGAGCGCTTTCTGTTCGTTGGGAGTGTACGCTCTCAGCGCGTGCTGAACACGGTTGCCTATCTGACCGAGAACGGACTCGGGAATATCGGACGGGCTCTGCGTAATGAACCATACGGAAACGCCCTTCGAACGGATGAGGCGAACGACCTGCTCGATCTTGTCGAGAAGCGCCTTAGGCGCGTCGCGGAACAACAGGTGAGCCTCGTCGAAGAAGAACGCGATCTTCGGCTTTTCGAGGTCTCCCGCTTCGGGGAGAAGTTCGTAAAGTTCGGAGAGCATCCAGAGCAGGAAGGTCGAGTACAGGAGCGGGTGACCGAACAGTTCCCCGCATTCAAGAATATTCATCGCGCCCCTGCCGTCGGACGAGTATGCGAACCAGTCGGAAAGAGACAGAGCGGGTTCGCCGAAGAAGATATCTCCGCCCTCGTCCTCAAGCGTCAGAAGCGCGCGTTGGATCGCGCCGAGAGACTGGGAGGTCACGTTGCCGTACTGAAGTTTGAGATCGGCTGCGTTGTCGCCGACGAATCTGACCATTTCGCGGAGGTCCTTGAGGTCAAGCAGAAGCAGACCGTTGTCGTCCGCGACGCGGAAAACGATGCGCAGAACGCCCGCCTGTACGTCGGAGAGTTCGAGAAGGCGCGCAAGGAGTTCGGGGCCCATCTCGGAGATCGTCGTGCGGACGGGAATGCCCATTTTGCCGTATACGTCGAAGAATCTGACGGGATAGCCGGTATAGTTGAAGTTCTGAATGTTCATCGTATCGATGGAACGCCTGATATGCTTGTTCTCGGATCCGGGAACGCACATGCCGGAGACGTCACCCTTGACGTCGGCTATAAAAGTCGGAACTCCCATCTCGGAAAAAGACTCTGCGATGACCTTGAGAGTGACCGTTTTACCCGTACCGGTGGCGCCGGCTATCATTCCGTGACGGTTAGCCATCGAAGGCTCGAGCCATACGCGTTCTCCGTCTCCGCTCGTCGCCAGCCATATCTTTCCTTCATCTTTGAGATACATTTTAATACCTCCGCGTTTTTCTTGTAGATTTATTCTATCATTTTTTTGATTTGTTTGCAAGATTACGGCGAATTTGCTATTGACTCGCAAATTGAAACGTGTTATACTGTGATTTGCGATTGAGTCGCAAATTGCTACTAAGGAACAAAACCATGAAAAGATCCACAGTTATTATTCGCGTTTTATGTACCGTCCTCGCTATCGCAGCCGTTTGCGCCGTCTTTTGCGCAGCGTTTTCGGGCTGCGCGTCAGAAACAAAAAGCGACGGGAAGCCGAGCGTCGTAGTGACCGTTTTCCCGATCTATGATTGGGTGAAACAGATCGCAGGGGACCGAGTCGATATAACGCTTCTGCTTGACAGCGGCGTAGACCTGCACAGTTATCAGCCTTCAGCCGACGACGTGGTCAAGATCTCGACCGCAGATCTGTTCGTCTTCGTAGGCGGCGAATCCGACGCGTGGGTCGACGATATCGTCGCAGGCGCGAAAAACGACGACCTTATACCGCTTGATCTGATCGACGAACTCGGAGACCGCGCAAAAGAGGAAGAGATCAAGGAAGGTATGCAGGCGGAAGAGGAAGAAGGCGAAGAGGAAGAAGAGGGTCCGGAATACGACGAACATATCTGGCTCTCGCTGAAGAATGCCTCCGTCCTCTGCGGCGCGATCGCGGAAAAGCTCTGCGCGATTGATCCCGACGGGTCGGACGTGTACAACGGCGCCGCGTCGGATTACGTAAGCAAACTCGACGAACTTGATAAAGAGTATGAAAAAGCAGTCGGGGAAGCAAAAATAAAGACGGTCCTTTTCGGAGACCGTTTCCCTTTCAGGTATCTGGTCGACGATTACGGTCTTGACTATTACGCGGCATACGTAGGTTGCTCCGCGGAGAGCGAGGCGAGTTTCGAGACGGTGGCTTTCCTCGCGGCGAAAGTCGACGAGCTTAACCTTCCCGCGATTTTTCAGATCGAGACCGCAAACGGGCAGCTCGCCGAAACGGTAAGAGCTGCGACCGAAAAGAAGGATCAGAAGATCCTGACTCTCGATTCGCTCCAGTCGTCCGTGAAAGAGGACGTCGAGAGTGGCAAATCTTATCTTGAAACCATGAGGAAAAATCTCGAGGTTTTGAAAGAAGCGCTCGGATAAAAAAGAGGGTAAATATGGCGTATTTAACGGCGCGCGACGTCTCGCTCGGTTACGAGGGAGAAAAGATCGTGACCGGTCTCAGCTTCGAAGTCGATCCCGGCGATTACCTTTGCATCGTCGGCGAAAACGGTTCGGGCAAGAGCACCCTGATGAAGACCGTGCTGGGGCTCATCCCCCCTCTCGGCGGAACGATCGAGAGAGGCAACGGACTTCAGAAAAACGAGATCGGTTATCTCCCGCAGCAGTCGCCGATACAGCGCGACTTTCCCGCATCCGTGTCGGAGATCGTTCTGTCCGGATGCAAGGGCGATCACGGTTTCCGTCCGTTCCACTCGAGATCGGACAAAGAGACCGCCCGCGCGAATATGGAGCGGATGGGGATATCACATCTCGCGAAAAAGTGTTACCGCGAACTCTCCGGCGGTCAGCAGCAGAGGGTCCTTCTGGCGCGCGCTCTTTGCGCAACGAAGAAGGTCCTTCTTCTCGACGAACCGGTAGCGGGACTCGACCCGAAGGTGACCGCTGAAATGTATTCGCTGATCGATGAGTTGAATCGAGACGACGGGATCACGATCATTATGATCTCTCACGACATCGCAGCGGCGATCAAATATGCGAACCGTATACTGCACGTAGGCCGTTCCGTGTTTTTCGGTACGAAAGACGAATACCTGAAAAGCGATAATTATCTCAGGTTGACGAAAGCGGGTGAGCAGTGATGGCATTATTCGAAAAACTCGCTTTTTACATGAGCTTTCAGTTCGTCCGGTACGCCCTGATCGCAGGGATACTGATATCTCTCTGCTCCTCCCTTTTCGGCGTTACGCTCGTTCTGAAGCGATTCTCCTTTATCGGGGACGGACTTTCGCACGTGGCTTTCGGCGCCATGGCGATCGCGGCGATCATGAAACTCACGAATAATATGCCGCTCATTCTGGCAATTACCGTGATCAGCGCAATACTCCTCTTGAGGACCGGTCAGCGCGCCAAGATCAAAGGAGACGCCGCGGTCGCGATGATCTCCGTCGGAGCGCTCGCTATCGGGTATCTTCTGATGAACGTTTTTTCGACGTCGAGTAATCTGTCCGGAGACGTTTGCACGACCCTTTTCGGCTCGACGTCCATTCTGACGCTGAAGCAGTCCGACGTGATCGCTTGCGGAGTGCTCTCCGTCGTCGTGCTCGCAGTGTTCATCATCTTTTACAATAAGATCTTTTCGGTGACATTCGACGAGGATTTCGCCCGCGCAACGGGAACGAAGGCGTCGCTTTACAACCTTCTTATCGCTGTCGTCGTCGCGGTGATCATCGTGCTGGCGATGAATCTCGTCGGTTCTCTTCTGATCTCTGCTCTCGTCATCTTCCCCGCTCTGTCGGCGATGAGAGTTTTCAAGAGTTTCAAATCAGTGACCGTCTGCTCGGCGATCTTTTCGGTCACGTGCGCGACGCTCGGCCTTCTGATCTCCATTCTGGGCGGCACTCCGGTCGGTTCGACGATCGTCGCCGTCGATATCGTCGCGTTCGGGGTGTTCTATCTGATAGGTTTACTGCGCCGCTCTAAAGCGTGAGGCTTATAATATGAAAAAGGCAATTTGTATTCTGATCTTTTTTCTGTTTATTTCTGCCCTGACGTCGTGTGCAGAAAAGGCAGACACGCGTTCTAAGTCGGGTGGAAAGACGGTTGAAGACGTGTTGAATGAGAAGGCGACGGAAGAAACGGAAATAGAAACGGAATCCGTCACAAAGCAGAATTCGACCACCGATACGCTGCCTCCGGAAACGGATTATCTGTCAGAGGCGAAGAACGGAGATATTGACGTCGATCTTACGCAGCTGAACGCAACGATGGTCTATGCGCAGGTCAACGATATGCTTACGTACCCGGACAAATACGTCGGAATGAAAGTCCGCATGAGAGGCCCGTTCGCCGTATACGAGACGGAAGAGCGAAACTACTTTGCAGTGATTATTACGGACGCTACGGCGTGCTGTTCCCAGGGGATCGAATTCCTGCTGACTGACGATCCGCCGTACCCGTCGGGATATCCCGAATCAGGAACAGAGATCACGGTGACGGGTATCTTTCACACTTATTTTGAAGGGCCGATGAGTTATCCGGAACTGTACGACGCGACAATGGAATAGAAAACGGAAGGTCATAAGGCCTTCCGTTTTTTTCATTCAGCCGCGTCCAAAGCGGAAAAGACCGCTCCGATCGATCCCTGAACGAACAGATCGCGTTCGGGGCGAAGCGGGTAATCAAGCCGGTCGCGGTTTATTATGACCAGATGCGATCCCCTGAAATACCGAACGTAAGACGCAGCGGGGTAAACGGTGAGAGACGTACCGCCGATGATCAGGACGTCGGCGGCGCTTATCGCCCTGACGGCGCCCTCTACCGCGTCCTCCGGAAGCGATTCGCCGTACAGCGTGACGTCGCACCGAACGACCCCTCCGCAGGAACACCGCGGGATCGGGTCTTTGCTGTTGAATATATAATCCGAGGGATATGATTTGCGGCATCGGGAACAGTAATTGCGTTCGGTCGTGCCGTGGATCTCGTAAACGGTTTTGCTTCCCGCGCGGCCGTGAAGCCCGTCGATGTTCTGTGTGACGACGGCGCGGAGCTTGCCCTCCTCTTCAAGGCGAGCAAGATATTTATGCGCGTAATTAGGCTCGACGGCGCGCGCGTCGAGTTTCTGTCTGTAGTACTCGAAAAATACCGCGGGTTCCCTCTCGAGACAGTCGCGGCTCAGAAGATATTCCGGGCGGTAACCGTCGAAACGCACGTCGGGCGTGTTGTAAAGGCCGTCCGCGCTTCTGAAATCGGGGACGCCGCTCTCGGTCGAAACGCCCGCTCCTCCGAAAAATACAATATCGTCGCTGCCGTCGATGATCTCTTTCAGTCTTTTGATCTCGTCCATGGCGCATGCCTCCTTTTTTATATTTTAACAAATATTCAGTGTGAGGACAATAGTTGATTGAAAACCGCCTCTGCGTTTGGTATAATATACGGTAGATATATTCAAAAAGGGGGCGAGAGTACGGACAGATTCGAACTGCACGCGCCGTTTGCGCCGACGGGAGATCAGCCCGAGGCGATCGAGGCGCTGACACGCGGCCTTCAGGCCGGACTCAAGGAACAGGTCCTTCTCGGAGTTACCGGTTCGGGCAAGACGTTCACGATGGCGAACGTGATCGCAAACGTCAACCGTCCTACGCTCGTTCTCGCGCATAACAAGACGCTCGCTGCCCAGCTCTGCTCCGAATTCAGAGAATTTTTCCCGAACAACGCCGTCGAATATTTCGTTTCTTATTACGATTACTACCAGCCCGAAGCATATATCCCCGGGAAGGATATGTATATCGAAAAGGACGCTCTGATAAACGACGAGATCGACAAACTGCGCCACAGCGCGACGTCGGCTCTGTTCGAGAGGCGGGACGTAATAATCGTCTCTAGCGTTTCATGTATCTACTCGCTCGGTTCTCCGCTCGAGTACAAACGTCAGGTCATCGGGCTGCGCGTCGGGATGAATATCAGCCGCGACGAAGTCGCCGCGAAACTCGTCGACGTAAAGTACGAGCGCAACGATATGAATTTCGTCAGAAACAATTTCAGGATGAGAGGCGACGTTCTCGAGGTCTATCCGTCCGGATATTCCGAAAAAGCGCTCCGCATTGAGTTCTTCGGCGACGAGATCGACAGGATCTCGGAGATCAATCCGCTCACGGGGGCGGTCAATGCGGATCTCAACTACGTCCCGATATACCCCGCGACCCACTACGTTATCGACCAAGACAGAAAAGAGGAAGTTATAAGGCAGATCCTTCTCGAAATGGACGAGCGGGTCGATTATTTCCGCTCGCAGAACAAGCTTCTCGAGGCGCAGCGGATCGAAGAGCGAACGAGATACGACGTCGAGATGATAAGAGAGATCGGGTACTGTTCCGGGATCGAAAATTACTCGCGGGTATTCGCAGGCAGAGAACCGGGGTCGACGCCCTATACTTTGCTCGATTATTTCCCGGACGATTTCGTTCTCTTCGTCGACGAGAGCCACGCGACGCTCCCCCAAGTCAGAGGAATGAGCGGCGGCGACGTTGCGAGAAAGAGAAACCTCGTGGAATTCGGTTTCCGCCTGCCGTCCGCATACGACAACAGACCGCTGTACTTTGAGGAGTTCGAGGAAAAGCTCGGTCAGGTGATATGCGTTTCGGCGACTCCGGCGGAATTCGAACTGTCGAGAGCCGATCAGGTCGTCGAACAGATAATCCGCCCTACGGGTCTTCTTGACCCCGAAGTCGAAGTTCGCCCGGTCGAGACGCAGATCGACGATCTCATAGGCGAGATAAACGAAAGAGTGTCGAGAGGCGAAAGAGTGATCGTCACGACGCTTACGACAAAGATGGCGGAGGACCTGACTGATTATCTTGAAGGACACGATATCAGCGTCAAATACATCCACCACGAAGTCGAGACGATGGAGAGAATGGAGATCCTGCGGGATCTGCGCCTCGGCGCGTTCGACGTTATCGTCGGGATCAACCTGCTCCGCGAAGGGATCGACCTGCCCGAGGTAACGCTCGTCGCGATCCTCGACGCGGACAAAGAGGGTTTTCTCAGAAGCGAGACCTCTCTGATACAGATGATCGGACGCGCCGCGAGAAACGTCGGCGGAAAGGTCATCATGTACGCCGACCGCGTGACCGATTCAATGAAACGCGCCATCGACGAGACGGCGAGAAGAAGAAAGATACAGTCGGAGTACAACGAAAAGCACGGGGTCACCCCTCAGACGGTCAGAAAAGACGTGAGAGAACTGATCTCGATCGGAACTGCGGAAGACGGCAAGCGAGGAAAAGGACGGGGGAAGCGCTCGGAGCGAACTCCGGCTCCCGTCACGGCAAAAGAAAAAGACCGCCTGATCGCGCAGCTTGAAGGCGAGATGAAAGAGGCGGCTAAACTGCTGAGATTCGAAGAAGCGGCATATCTCCGCGACAGGATAAAAGAATTAAGGGGAACAAAATAAAGGTCACAAACGTGACCTTATTTTGTTCTCTCTTTTTCGAATCCGTGTACCCAGTCGGAGGCGTGGTAATAGATGAAATAGATCACCGAACTGATCGCCCACGTTATGGGGTACGCCATGTAGACGTATCCGACGTCGTGAAATACGTTCATCACGACGAAAATATACGCTATCCGGAAAACGCACCAGACCGCGAGCATGACGAACATCGGGACGAACGCCTTTCCCGCGCCGCGGCAGACCGCGGCGATCGAGTGCGAGAACGCGAGAAGAAAGTAAAACAGCGCGACGGTGTGCGCCTGTCTGACGCCGAACGCGATAACTTCCGGCGTTCTGTCAAAGAGCGCGAACAAATGCGGCGCAAGGAAGAAATACGCCACTCCGACGAGTTCTGCGAGTACAACGGCGGAGAGGATCCCGAAACGCGCTCCCCGTTTCGCCCTTTCATGCTTTTTCGCGCCGAGATTCTGTCCGATATACGTCGATATCGCCATATTGAAACTGGTGATAGGAAGGAACGCGAAGCCCTCGATCTTTGCGTGCGTCCCGTACGCCGCCATCGCAAATTTACCGAAAATATTGATCTGCGACTGGACCATGATATTGGCGAGCCCGATCACGGAATTCTGTACCCCGGACGGCAGACCGTAGCGGATTATCTTGCCCAGCATATCGCGGTGGAAGCGGATCTTTCCGATACTGAGCGACACGACGCCTCCTTTCCTCAAAAGGCGTGTGAGGCACAGGACCGCGCTGACGACCTGAGAGATCACCGTGGCGAGAGCCGCCGCCCAGACGCCCCATCCGAAACCCTTTATAAACAGAAGGTCGAGCGCAATGTTAAGCAGAGACGAAACTATGAGATATATAAGCGGCCGCCTGCTGTCGCCGACCGCCATCATCACCCCGCGGCTTACGCTGTAAAGCACAAAAGCCATCGAACCGGTAAAGTAGACTCGAAAATACGAAACGGCGAGCGGCATGACGTCGGTGTCCGTATTGATCCACCTCAAAAGCGTCGGAGTAAACGCGATCCCCAAAGAAGTGAGCACGACCCCGCTCGCGAGAGCAACGGCAAAAGCCGTGTGGACCGCTCGTGAGACTGCATTCTCGTTCTTTTCACCGAAGTAACGAGAAATGAGTACCCCGGCGCCCATGAAAAGACCTTCGAAGAAAGAGATAAGAAGAAAGATCATCGGTCCCGAGGAGGAAACGGCTGCGAGTTCTTCGGTCCCGAGGCAGTTGCCTACGATAAGGCTGTCAGCCGTGTTGTAAAGCTGCTGGAATACCTGCGAGAACATAAGAGGAAGGGCGAATCTGATTATGAGACGGTACGGAGAACCCACCGTCATGTCGAGCGTACCCGACGCAAGACGCGCGGTCTTTTCCAAATATACCCCTCCCTTCTTTTTTATCCCGCAGTATTGTACTACAAACGCGAACCGGGGTCAAGGCAAAAAAAGAAAAGGATCGGAAATCCGATCCTTTTTCTTTATTTTCTTTCAAGCTTGAACATATCGAATCCTGCGGGATGAAGAACGAGTTCGAGTTCTTCGTCTCCCGGCTTGTTCTCGTCTCCGTCGGCGAGATCGCTGTATTCTCTTCCGTTCCATCTGACGGCGCGGAGCGCGACCTTACCGGGGTCTATGGTGAAACGCACGACCCCGTAGTGATGATACTCGCTGTTGCAGACGCACATATATTCGTCCCCGTCGTCGCCGTCAAAGAAGCTGACGATCGTCTCGTCGTCGGCTTTGATCCCTTTGATCAGTTCGTGGTCACCCTCTCCAAACATCGGGAACACTCCTCTGTCGAGCGTTACGGAATACGTCATTTTATGGTTCAGATGCATGATCTTCTCACCGAAATGGTTTGAAAACCGCCTCTGCGTACGGAGCATCCCGTAGTACGCCTCGGTCTTGTTTCCGAACTCGTCGATCGGAGAACCGTACGAACCGATGGCGAAATCTCTGTCGTAGAAACGGAACCAGAGAACTCCGCGCAGACCGAGCGTCGCCGCCATGTGGATCTGCCAGCGGATCTCCGCTTCGTTCGGCGCTTTGTAAACGTGACCGCCCGACGAGAGAAGACAACCCCATGTATCGACGCCCGCGCCTTTGCCCGCCTCGACCATATCCCTGACACCGCGGAAGAACATCGTCATCCCGCCGTGGTCGTTGATCATCTGGTCATACTGGTCGAAACATACGACCTCGACGCCTGTTGTGTCGGTCACGTATTTTATCCAACCCGAAAGGTCTCTTCCGCCGAAATGTTCGCGCGAATGATCCACCATGCCCCCCATATAATTGAGGAAAGGAGTGAGGTGCGGTGCAAGCGTCTTGTGGATCTTTATGATCGCCTGGCACGCCCTGTAACTCGCGGGGTCGGACGGCTCGTCACCGATATAGAATCCGAAAAGCGCGGGGTGGGAACCGAGCGCTTCGTAAAGCGGTCTCACGCGGGCGATATACTCATCTTCGCCGAGACGGATATAGTCGCCGTACGAGATCCCTTCATAGTTTGCTATCAGTTTGATCCCGAGTTCTTCGGCGCGGTCGAGCCACGGGATGAGAACGGTGGGATCGTCTCTCCCTATATACGTTTTGGGAGCGAGCGGGATATTCATCCCGCATTCCACCCACACGTTCATCTCGTCGGGAGTGAATTCGCGTATATCGTTGTATACCCATGTGGAAAAAACGAACTTATCGGTTTTCATTTGATTTTCCTTTCTCTTCCGGTTTACGGTTATATTCTACCAAACGGCGGTAACTGTTGTCAACCGAAAAGAATTGCGGCGCTCCCGGAAAGGAGCGCCGCAGTTAATACTGATTTCGGTTAATTGATCGAATCACGAGGCGGGAAAGAATGTCTGAGCTGCCTCTGCGTACTTAAACAATGCTTTGCAGACGGCTGCGTCGGCAGTCCCGTTCTTTATCGCGCTCTTCGCATACGCCATGGGCGAATAGGTTGCGGAAGCCGCGTCGCAGACGAGTTTAATTTTTGATGCAAGATTGAGAACGTTGAGGCCTTTGACTGTCACGCAAGCTTTCTGATTACCCTTTGACGTCGTAATGGTTTTAACCTCAAAATTATCCCACGGTGTTTCTGTTTCGCCAATTTTGACCGAAACGTCGCTGACAGAGGTAACGCCTTTGATATAGAAACTAAGTTCGGTCTTCGATCTGAGGGCGAGCGATGCGGATACGGCCTTTGAGGGATTTACGGACACGCTGTAACTGCCCATTTGTTCGATAGTGACGGCTTCTGCCGCTGAAGCGGCAGTCTCGTAATCATTACGAACGATCGCAACGTTGTTCTCGTCGGGGAACCGCTGCTGCGCAAAATATCCGTACGCCATCAAGGCGCTGCAAAGCGTCTTGAGGTTCGGGTCGGAACCGTTGCTGCCGATAACGGCGTCACAGTAAGCTTTGACGCTGTACGCGAAGGATTCCTGCTCTTCTCCCGCTCCGTTGAGAACCTTGAAGTAGACCGGATTTGCAAGCTGGTTAGCGTTGAAGGTCACGGGGGTGAATACGTACTTATCTTCATCCCCTTCAACAGGTCTGCCGGAACTGAAAGGTATGGCGGTATAATTCACGTTGTCGGTTGAATACTTAAAGGTGTAACTGCTCGCCATTTCGGCGGTAACGCCGTCAACGTAGAAGTTGACGTCGATGCTGTCGTTAAGGGAGAGCGAAGCGGTGAGAGTCAGTTCCGCACCGGTAGGATCGACGGGTCTTGTTTCCGTCTTGCCGCAGAATGAACAGGTCCTTGTCTCTTCACCGGCAACGGTCGCAGTAGGAGGAGTCGTCTGCTCCCATTCACCCCATGAGTGGTCGCACGGAACTTCTACCGCGAAATAATAGTACGTCGCCCCGCTGCCGCTTGCGGCATTTGTTTTAGAATTGAAGATCATCGGGATTATACCGTCACGGATTGATCCGTCGCGCGAGTTACCGATAATGGGATACCCGCCTGCTACTTTATTACCATTCGAAAGCGTAAGATATTGGAACTCTGAAACACATTCAAAATTCTTTCCATCCGTTGCAGGAGAAGTCCAGATCTCCATCTGAACTTTGGAAGATCTTTCTTTGAAATGGAAAATGTAGAATTTTCCATCAGGTCCCTGCGTCATAGTGAATCCCATTTTGGGATCGTATCCGGTCGCATTCCCGTTTTTCGGAAGAAGTGTCTGGGAAATCTTAGCACGGTATGTCTCCGTATCTGTCGAGGGATCCATTATCACGTGGTACGTTGTTGATGATTTATTCGGATGATCGGTCGGATATGACTCTGTATATATGATATGAATATATCCGTTCGTATCACGATACGTGCATCCGTCATTTCCATAATGGCCTGCGGAAATCGGGTACGCCTGACCGTTCGTGGGGTAATATACCGGTTCGGAAGAAATCAGGTGCTCAACGTAATTATACTGCGCCCTATCATGCTGTCGATCGGAAAAAATATTTCCCGTGTTTGTGAACGAAACTTCCTCCATATTCTTGATATGGTAGTAATAAACCGCATCCCAAGCGAAGCCCGCGCTGACTATCTGGAACCCGAGTATTCCGGGAGAAGCCTCTGCTACGATGCAGCGCTGGATAACGAACACGGCGCCGCCTTGTCCGTCCGGGTAGAGGTTGTAATAGTCTTTCCTGTGCTCAATATTCATGGTGTGACACGTCGGTTCCCATTCGTTCGTCGCGATATCGTAAATGAACCATGCAAAATAAGCGGGGTATGAGTTTCCTCCGTAACCGCCGTCGTAAATGCAGTATATCTTGCCCGCTTCGAGATCGACGAGCGCGGACGGTTTGCCGTACCCGTGGTCGTCAAAAGCGCATGTATCGAACGAAATGACAGCGTGTTTTCTGCGGACAAGGGTATCCGTTGCCGTGTCGATCTCATGAAGAGTAAGAAAACCCGCGTTCTTGAAATTCGAAGAATCTCCGGTCAAATAAGCTTCTCTCCATCTCAGATAGTACGTATCGGGATCCTCGCCCGGGTAAATCACGTAGATGTGACCGTTTGCGCCTGCGTAGATCTCAGGCACGTGAGAAGAATCGTTCTCGGGGCAGATGTCTTCTGCGATAACGTGAACTCCCTGAGGAGTCAGTTTGAGAATGGAGTAATAGTTATAACCGTTTATCCAGTAGGGATGGTCATCGCCGTAAAGAGCCACTTGATCTATCACATTACCATTATCGTCAATCAACTTGTTGGGACGGCTGACAGAACGTGTGATAACAACGGCGTACGTACCGTTTTCCGTTCTGAGGATACGCGTGTGGTGACCTCCGTGGCAGGCGTTCGTAGAAGACCCGACGGGCATTTTGTCCCCGGCATGGTAACCGACACCGTCTTCCGCGTATTTGAACTGCTGAAGGTATGAAACTCTGATTCCGTTTTCCTCATACGACACACCGAGATTATCAGGCGTCATATCGTACTCCTCGGAGTAATTCACCCCCATTCCTTCGCCGGTTGCAGAGGCAACAAACGTCATTGTCCCCGTCAGCATAATGACAGCGAGCAAAAGGGAGAGCAGTTTTCCAATTGTACCGTACTTCATTTATTAACCTTTCCGCGCAGCATTCGTTGCGCAATGTGTTTTTAACAGATATATTATACAATAAAAAAAAAAGCAATGTAAAGAGGACGTAAACACGTAACGTAAAACGGCATACCAAATAAGCCAACGGGATAAACAGAAAAAGCGCCTGCAATGCAAGCGCTTTTTCAGCTACTGGCCGGACTCGAACCGGCGACCTGCTGATTACGAATCAGCTGCTCTACCAACTGAGCCACAGTAGCGACCCTCGGCGCGCTTTTCGCGCGCTTTGGATATTATACACGAATCGGGGAACGTTGTCAATAGCGAATTTTAATTTTCGGAATGCTCTTTTTTGAAGACGACGGATCCGTCGGCGTAATCGGCAAGGACCGTGTCGCCTTCGGCGACATTGCCCGAGAGCATCTCCTCCGAAAACCTGTCCTCGACCTTTCTTACGATCGCGCGACGAAGAGGGCGCGCGCCGTAGACGGGGTCGAAACCCTCTTTCGCCAGAGCGGCGACCGCTTCGTCCGTGAATTTGATCTTCACGCCGAGAGCGTTTACCCTTTTCTCGACGTCGCGGAGCATGATCGTCGTGATCTTCCTGATATCTTCGTCGGTGAGTTTGTTGAAGACGATGATCTCGTCGAGCCTGTTCAAAAACTCGGGCTTGAACGTCGCTTTGAGAGCGTCCATCACCTCTGACTTGACCTTTTCTTCCTCTTCATCCTTCTTCTCGGGATCGGCGAAGCCGAGACGCTTCGGCGCAACGATACCCGCGGCTCCGACGTTCGACGTCATAATAATGATAGTGTTTTTGAAATCCACCCTTCTGCCCTGAGAGTCGGTAAGGATTCCGTCCTCGAGGATCTGAAGAAGGATGTTGAACACGTCGGGATGCGCCTTTTCGATCTCGTCGAAGAGAATTACGGAGTACGGTCTTCTTCTGATCTTTTCGGTCAGCTGACCGCCCTCGTCGTATCCTACGTAACCCGGAGGCGACCCGATGAGTTTAGAGACGCTGTGCTTCTCCATATACTCGGACATATCGACGCGGATCATTGCGTTCTCGTCGCCGAACATTACGTCGGCGAGGACTTTCGACAACTCCGTTTTGCCTACTCCCGTGGGTCCGAGGAAAATGAACGAGCCGATAGGCCTTCTCGGGTCGGACAAGCCCAGTCTTCCGCGGCGGATCGCGCGCGCGACCGCCTCGACCGCCTGATCCTGCCCGATAACGCGTTCTTTGAGCGTTTCCTCAAGTCTAAGAAGTTTTTCACTTTCTTCTTCCTCGAGTTTTTTCACCGGGATGTGCGTCCAGGCGGAAACGATATCGGCGATATCCTCCTCCGTAACGACGGTCTCTTCCGTCCTTCCGTCCTTAGGCGCTCTTTTCGCTTCGAGTTCTTCGGTGAGCTTCTTCTCGTCGTCGCGCAAAGAAGCCGCCTTCTCGTAATCCTCGGAGAGGATCGCTTCCTCCTTTTCGGCGGTAACGCCCTTCAGTTTGTTCTCGAGTTCTCTGACTTCGGGATCGGGTGTTATCCCGGCGATACGTTTCTTGGAGCCCGCCTCGTCGATCAGGTCGATCGCCTTGTCGGGAAGGAATCTGTCGCTGATATAGCGAACGGAAAGTTTGACTGCGGCGCGGATGGCTTCGTCGCTTATTTTCAGTTTGTGGTGCGCTTCATATTTGTCGCGCAGACCGAAAAGGATCTTTTCCGCTTCTTCGGGGGTAGGTTCGCCGACCATTACGGACTGGAACCTTCTCTCAAGGGCGGCGTCCTTCTCGATATGACGCCTGTATTCGTCGATCGTTGTCGCGCCGATCACCTGCATCTCGCCTCTTGCGAGAGCGGGTTTGATGATGTTCGCAGCGTCAACGGCGCCCTCCGCGCCTCCCGCTCCGATGATCGTGTGGATCTCGTCGATGAAGAGAATGATATTCCTGTTTTCAAGGACTTCTTTCATCACCGATTTCATTCTCTCCTCAAATTCCCCCCTGTATTTCGCGCCCGCGACCATGGAGGAGATATCGAGAGTTACGATCGATTTGTTTCTGAGATCGTCGGGGACGTTTCCGTCGACGATACGCTGCGCCAACCCTTCGACGACCGCCGTCTTGCCGACGCCCGGTTCGCCGATCAGACACGGATTGTTCTTCGTGCGTCTAGAGAGGATCTGAATGACTCTTTCGGTCTCTTCGTCACGGCCGATGATCGGGTCGATCTTCCCTTCTTTCGCGAGGCGGCAGAGGTCTCTGCCGTGCTGCGACAGCGTCGGACAGTTTTTGATCTCGGTTCTCTCCCCGCCTCCGGAGCGCTGCCCGTGCGACACGTTCTCCGGGTCGGCGCCGAGATACGAAGCAACGTCCCGTCTCAGTTCATCGGGCGACGTGCCGAGTCTCTCGAGCATTTTGACCGCAAAACAATCGGGTTCCGCCGTTATGGCGAGGAGCAGATGTTCCGTTCCGATAAAACCGTGACCCATATTCACGGCGTATGACGCCGAATTTTCTATAACCTTTTTCGTTCTCGGGGTCATATCGGCGGCGGACAGTCTTGTTCTTTCGCCGACGCCCGACGTCTCCTCTATCATTTCGCGAAGAGCATCGGAAGTGATCCCCTTTTCAGAAAGCACACGGGACGCGATACCCTCTCCCTCCTCGATCAGGCCGAGAAGTATGTGTTCCGTTCCGACGCACGTATGGCCCATTTCGCACGCTTCGGCGATAGCGCGGTTAAGGGCGTTCTGCGCCCTTCCCGTAAATCCTACGTTCATTGTGTTCACCTTCTTTCAGCGAACCCGGACGTGAGTTTTATTTCCCGTCCGAGCCCGACAGTATCTTTCTTATTCCCTCCGCGCGGGCGCGGTCGCGCTCCGCCGGAGTCATCTTTCCGCCGTGCTGGTTCATGATCATCGCCGGCATCGACCGGATAAGTATCTCGTCGAGTTTTTCAACGTTCAGGCAGTCGATGATTCCGAGGCACACGCCGAGACGTACGTCGGAATACAGTTTCAGGAGCTCATTGGTGTCTATCCTGACGGCGTACAGCATCGTTCCGTACGCTCTCATCACGCGATCCGAGACTCCGTCCCGGTCGGCGTCGAACAGTTTCTTTCTGAGCGTTCTCTCCTGTTCGGCGATCTTCCCGGTCACGTCGGCGAGTTTGGAGATCGTCTCCTTTTCCGTCACTCCGAGCGTGACCTGATTGGAGATCTGGAACAGACAGCCGTCTGCCGCCGAACCTTCTCCCGACATTCCCCGCACCGTAAGTCCGATCTTGGCGAGTTGATTGGCGAGCGATCTGACGCCGCCCGCAGCGACCGTTCCGGGCAGGAACATCATGACGGACGCTCTCATACCCGTTCCGAGGTTGGTTGGACAGTGCGTGAGGTATCCGAGCTTATCGTCGTACGCGATATTGAGTTTCGCGTCGAGCGCGGAATCGACCGAATCAGCCCTTTCGTACGCTTCTTCGAGAGCCAAACCGGGCAGGATCGACTGGATCCTGACGTGGTCTTCCTCAAGGATCATGACGGAGACCGTTCCGTCCTTCGATTCGACGAGTCCCCTGTTTTTCGAAGAGCGCGCAAACTCGGGCGAGACTTTGTGTTCTTCAGAAGCGGCGGCTCTTTCGTTTTCGGAAAGACCGGAAAAATCGGTAAAACCGTACTCCGGATCGCCTTCAAACACGCCGCGAACCTTTCCTATGATCTCTTTTCGCGACGTCTCGTCAAGTCTGTCTCCGAACGGATAATCTTTGAGATTTCTCGCAAGGCGTATACGTGACGATACGAAAACGTCCGAATCTCTCCCTTTCGTTTCATACCATTTCATTTTACGTCACTCCCTTCCGCCCGGGCGGCGCGAAGCTCGTCTCTGAGTTTCGCCGCCTTCTCGTATTCCTCATCCTTTACGGCGGCTTTCAGTTCCGCCTCAAGCGTTCTGATCTTCTCTTTTTTCTCTCTGTCCTTTTTGTACGCCGCCGGGGCGCCGCCCACGTGGGACGTCGTACCGTGGATCCGGCTGATAGTCGGAGAGAGTTCCTCCGAAAACGTTCTGTAGCACTCGGGACACCCGGCTTTGCCGGTGTTAACGAGATCCGAGAACACGGAACCGCAGAGCGGACACTTTTTGACTTTTTCCTTAGTCCTCCCCGGAAGTTCTCTAACTCCGAACAGGCTGCCGAACAGTTTGTCGGCGCCGGAGAAGGCGTCGTCGAAAAATCCCGTGCCGAATAAATTCTCATGCTCGAACACGTCCTCGAGTTCGCCTTTCTTTTCAGCCTCTTTCGCACACTCCGAGCAAAGGGAAAGCGATCTTTCCTTACCGTTTACGGATTCCCTGTAGAATACCGTGGCTTCATTCTTTTTACATCTTTCGCAAAGCATGACTGATTCCTCCTTTTGATCTATTTTATCGCATGAGCGTCATAAGAATATGGCGCATTATGTCGGCCCTTACGGCGCCTCGTTTTTCCGGTTCGACACGATCGAGCGATCCGTCGGTCAGAGCGGAGACGATCAGGTCGTGTTCACGCGCGCTGACGATGCCGTGATCGAGAAGATTCGAGGCATATGCGCGCGCTTCGCGTACGTCGATCTCTTCGCCTATCGCGTGAAAGAAATGCATCAGATATTCGTTCGCTGTCATCCGGACGCGAACGATCCTGATAAATCCCCCGCCGCCTCGTCTGCTCTCGGTAATGTACCCGCGTTCGGGCGTGAATCGTGAAGTGATCACGTAGTTGATCTGACTCGGAACGCAACCGATCTGCGACGCGAGATCGTTACGCCGCACCTCGGCGGTACCGCCCGATCTGTCGAGCATTTCCTCGATTATTTTCGCTATTTGATCCGATATTATCATCTCAGGTCACCCCTTTTTCGTTTTCGACAGTATTATATCCCAAAGGTCAAAGAAAGTCAAAGTCAAAGAAAGTCAAAGTCAAATCGGTTTGGCCTGTTTTCTCAAGCAAACACGCCGTTATCTGGCATATCCTCTGTTTTTCTCTTTTTTTCTTGGTTTTTCGCGAAGCAGGAAATCCTCGTATCAGCGGTTGTCATATCTTTTCTCCATTGAAATATAAATATATCGGGCGCGTAACGGTCTTGCCGGACCCGCCCGAAATAATAAACCGAGCAAAACGGTGGGAGGTGCCCTTCTATGTTCGTATACAGCGTCAAGGCAAATACGCTCAAACTCGTCGGGATCATCGGCGCGGCGCTTTTGATCCTTATCGTGATGATCTTTTTGATCCCTGATTACGCGCCTAAAACGACCGCGGCGATCGCAAAGCAAAATGAGGATATAAAATACGATAAAATCAAAGATAACGACGACCGCATCGCGTTTCTCGGACAGTTCGGGTGGGAAGTCGACCCCGATCCGACCGAGGAAGTTACGATCCGCATCCCTTCAGAGTTTGACCGGGTCCTGACTTCTTACAACGAACTGCAAAAGCAGCAGGGACTCGATCTGTCGAGGTACCGCGGCAAGGAAGTTACGCGGTACTCCTATAAAGTAAAAAACTACCCCGAATATAACGGAGACGTAACGGCGAACGTGATCGTTTTCAAGAACCGTGTCATAGGTGGCGACATTTGCTCGTCCGACGTCAGCGGCTTTATCGGCACGTTTGAATTCCCCGATAAATCGTTCCCCGAAGAGAGCGATGCGCCAATACCCGCGAAGACTGAAGCGACGGCGCCCGAGACGGGTGACCAAATCTCTCCGACCCCGTAAATATTTAATGTACCGCTCTGTCCGCACTTGATTCTTCTCCGCCATTAATGTATAATTAAGACAGAATCGTTCGTTTCCGTTCGGGAACGGACCGGCGGAGGAATTAAAAATGGATTCAACGAAAGCCGCGGCGAAATTCGGTATATCGAGAAGACGCGTCGAGGCGCTTTGCGCCGAAGGCAGGATCTCGGGCGCAAAAAAAGTACGGGGAAAATGGCAGATCCCGTCTTCGGCTGTCAAGCCCATAGACGAAAGGTCCGTCATCGTTGTTCCCGACGACCAGCTATCCATTTTCGATACGATAAAAAAAGACAAAAAAACAACGCTCGGCCGGGCTGAAGTCTGCCGTATTCTTTCCGTCTCACCAACAACGCTAAAAAACTGGATCAGGCTCGGGAAGATAAGATCGGATCCGGACGGGCTGACTTTTGACAAAAAATATATATCGTCGCTTGCGCGCTCGATGAAAAGCGGAAACGACGGCCGTCTCACGTCGCGCAGAAACAAAAAGAAAAAATCCGGGAAATCCGTCGCGTCGGAGTACATAGACAGTAAAGTGAATAAAGAAGCGATAAAAGAACTCGGAACGCTCTTTTATTCCCTTTCGCGCGATGAACTCAAAGCGATCCTCGCGGGATGCGCGACCCGTCTGTATCTGTTGAGCCGCGGCATGAAGGCCGATCCTCCGTCAGGTTTGTCCGTCCTTGAAAACGACGCGGAATTCCGCTCGCTCGTTTTTGACCTTCTCGGAAAGAATGAACTGTCGGATAAACAGCGCGTTCCGTTTGAGGCCGCCCTGTCATCCGGCCTCGCGTTCGTTCCGTGGGAAGACACCCTCGGTTTCGTCTACCTGTCGCTTTCCGACGTCTCGGACAGAAAACATACCGGTATCTATTTTACGCCGGGGCCGGTAGTCGATCGCATACTTGATCTTTTATCTTCGACCGGAGAGTTCGGATCGGGGGACGCCGTAGATCCCTGCTGCGGAACGGGGAATTTTCTTCTGGCGCTTGCAAAACGCGGCTACCCGTCGGGGTCACTTCACGGGGTCGACCTCGACGAGATAAGCGTTTCCGTCGCCAGAATCAACCTTTTCCTGAACGATCCGATGCTGAAAGCAGGTTTTCTCCGCAAAACGGTCGTTTGTGCCGATACGCTTGCAAACAGAAAAAACGATAATTATTCGCTCGTCGTCGGTAATCCGCCGTGGGGGTTCGAATTCGGAGAAAAACAACTCCTCTCGCTTTCAAAAAAATACGCTTCAGCGGACAAAAAAGGGGCTGAATCGTATGATCTGTTCGTAGAGCGGGGCCTCGATCTTCTGGCGGACGGCGGAAGACTCGCTTACGTCATACCGGAGGCGTTTCTCAACGTATCGTCTCACCGCGAGGCAAGGAGCGCCGTAGCTGAGCGCGCCTCGTTCTCGTTCGTATCTTTCGCGGGAAACGTTTTTTCGGACGTTCAATGTCCCGCCGTCCTTCTCGGTCTTGAAAAAAAGGCCGGGGGCAACGTTTCCGGATGCCTTGTAGAGCGCTGCGGAACGCGATTCACCGTCGGTGAAGGACGTCCGCGTTTCTCCGACGGATCGATTTTCAACGCGAACGACGCGGAATGGTCAGCTCTCGAGAAGATAACTGCGGTCTCCGGCGCGAAGTATCTGAAAGATCACGCGATATTTGCCCTCGGTATCGTCACCGGAAACAACAAAGAATTCGTCGCCGAAAGCGGTTCTGACGGGTACGAGCCAGTCCTGCGTGGCACGGACGTATTCAGATTCCGGACGGCGGACCCCGGGGCGTTCATAAAATTCGAGCCGGATAAGTTCCAGCAGTGCGCGCCGGAAGAGATATTCCGTGCGAAGGAGAAACTTGTATACCGTTTTATCTGCGATACGCCGGTCTTTGCATACGACGACGGCGGAACGCTGTCTCTTAACAGCTGTAACGTCGTCATCCCGCAGATCAGGGGGATCGGGATCAAATACATTCTTTCGGTCCTGAACTCCAGCGCCGCGGCTTTCTTCCTGAACAAAAAGTACGGTTCGGTCAAACTTCTCAGGTCGCATATAGAATCGGTACCGATACCCCGCGCGGACGATTCGCAGGCGAAGCGCGTCGAGGAACTCGCCGACAAACTCATCTCAGGCGGCAGCGCGGACGTTTACGAAAAACTCGACGGGATCGTCTCGAATCTTTACGGTCTGACCGAAGAAGAGATAAAAACGGTCAGAGGATCGGTCGCGGGAAAGAATTCTTTCATCATTTAACATAAAAAATGCCGTCGGCATGACCGACGGCATTTTTTATATGTAATAGATTAGCTTCCTGATTCCTTATTCCGGCCCGCTCTCCGGAAAGCGATCTCAGTCATAACGATCATCAGAGTGAAGAAAGCAAGCAGATATATCGGCATGATCCAAAGACCGGTCGATGAAGATATGAAGCCGAGGATCGCGGGAGCGAACATCGAGCCGACGTAAGCAAACGCCATCTGCATCCCGATGATAGCCTGAGAGGCGGTCTTCCCGAAATTGTGAGGAGTCGAATGGATTATCGACGGATAGATCGGCGCGCATCCGAAACCGATTATAACGAAACCGGCAAGGGAAAAGAATTCCGGGACCGCGGGGATCGCGATCAGAACGAGGCCGACCGCGACGATCGCAGTACCCGTTCGGATCATGTTTCTGTCCCCCACCTTCTCGGAAACGAATCCGGCGAGAAATCTGCCGACAGTGAGACCTATGAAGACGAGAGACGCGAACGCGGCGGCGCGTTCTTCCGTCACGTGCCGCGTTTCGATGAGATAAGACGCCGCCCAGAGCATACACGTCCACTCAGCGGCGCAATAACCGAGGAACCCGAAAAGGATCGCCGGAACGCCGGGGATCCTGAATGCGGCTTTGATACCGAGCGTTTTCCCGCCCTCTCCGGACGGTCCCGACGGATCTTTGTTCACACGCCAGAGAGGAAGCGCCGCAGCGAGAACGACCGCAATTCCGATCTGGATGATCGAAACCGTGGAATATCCGTCCCGCCAGGTCGAATGAGCGATCGATATGCTCATGATGTACGGCGAGACGATCGCGCCTACGCCCCAGAAACAGTGAAGCCAGCTCATGTGACGGGAGTTGTAGTGCAAAGCAACATAGTTGTTCAGCGCAGCGTCGATCGAACCCGCGGCAAGTCCGAACGGAACGGCAAGGATACACAGAAGAACGAAACTCTTCGACATTGAAAAACCGAAGAGCGAGGCGGATGAGACGACCACGCTGATAAGCGTGACGTATTTCGCGCCGAGTTTGCGCGTCAGTCTTTCCGACAGAAGGCTGGACACTATCGTCGATCCGGAAATTATCAAAGATACGATCCCCGCAGACGACAGCGAAACTCCGAACTCCGCGTGCATGGAAGGCCAGCCCGCGCCTAGAAGAGAATCGGGCAGGCCGAGACTGATGAACGCAAGATAGATAACCGCGAGAAGAAGTGAATACATACCGTTTCCCGTTAAACGATACTCCGCGGAAGTTACCCGCGGAGTACTTTTTTGTTTTAATTCTAAATTCAGATCCTGACCGTCCAGTTCATTTCGTCGGGTTTCTTGCCCCACTGGATACCGGTGAGTTCGTCGTAAAGCCGATGCGAGATCGGACCGATCTGCATATCGTTGATTATCATCTTTTCGCCGTTGTCGAAAAGCTCGCCGACGGGAGAGATGACCGCTGCCGTACCGGTACCGAACGCCTCGTTGAGTTTGCCGTTCTTGTGCGCCTCGATGACCTCGTCGATCGAAAGGTGACGCTCTTCAACGGGTATTCCCCATTTCTTGAGCAGGCAGATGCACGAGTCGCGGGTGACGCCGGGGAGAATATTTCCGTCCTCGAGAGAAGGAGTGACTACGACGCCGTCGATAACGAAGAACACGTTCATCGCGCCGACCTCGTCGATATACTTTCTGTGTATGCCGTCGAGCCAGAGGACCTGTGCGTAACCGAGTTCCTCAGCCTTCTGCTGACCGATCAGCGACGCGGCGTAGTTGCCGCCTGCTTTGGCTCTTCCGGTACCGCCTTTGACGCAGCGGACGTATTCCCTCTCAACGCAGATCTTGACCGGGTTGATACCCGCGGCGTAGTACGAACCGACCGGGCAGAGGATAATGATGAATTTATAAGTATGCGAAGGATGGACGCCCAGCGATTCGTCCGTAGCGATGATGAACGGACGGATGTACAGGGACGTGCCCTCGGCATGGGGGACCCAGTCTTTATCGACGGCGACGACCGCTTTGATCGCCTGAAGCGTGTCTTCCGACGGAATCTGAGGAACGCAGAGACGGTCGCAGGTCGCGTTCATCCTCTCAATGTTCTTCATCGGGCGGAAAAGTTGAATTTCTCCGTTTGCCGTACGGTACGCCTTCATGCCCTCGAAAAGTTCCTGCGCGTAATGAAACACCATCGCGGAAGGCTCGAGCGCAACGGGACCGTAGGGAACGATCCTGGCGTCATGCCACCCTTTTTCGGTGGAATAATCCATAATGAACATGTGGTCGGTGAAATGTTTGCCGAACCCGAGTTTGTCTTCCGCCGGTTTTTCTTTCGGAGCCGACGTCTTTTCTATTCTGATATCGAGCATCTTTTTTTGATTCCTTTCGGTTGCGGCGCTCTGCGTCGATTTTTCTTTATTTTACCACTACAAGGACGCCGTTTCAATATTTTTGAGTCAAAAATAAGGATAAAAACCCCCGCTTTGACCGAGATTTTTTGTGAAAAAAAGAATAAAACGGGCGCGACGGACAAATACTCCCAGTGAAGGACCGGGATCTCAAGAAAGGACTGCTTACGAAAATGAAAAGAAAACACGTTCTCTTCACGTTGACTTCCGCCGTTCTGGCGCTTGCCGCGACAGTTACGGCATTCGGGTACGGTGCGAAGCTCTCGCCCGCGCTCGATATAATAAGTGAGACGAAAAGCATGACGAAAACGGGGCTGCTGTTCTCAGACGTGAAATTCAAGGAGGAGGATTTCACGGCCGCGCTCGGTATCGAACCGTCGTCCGTGACGTTCACTTCCCTTCCGTCCGCCGCAGACGGTACCCTATACCTCTCGAAAAGGCCGGTAAGCGTGAACCAGACGGTCTCGCGGGCGAACCTCGATCTTTTGCGGTTCACACCGTCCGGCGACGTTCGGGAAACGTCTTTCAGATTCACGACGGACAGATCTTATTCGGTCGCATGTTATATAAAGTTGACGGGCGGCGTAAACAGAGCGCCGACGACGGCGGCGGGCGACGCTTTCTCTACGGTATCGCTCATCACTACCGAGAGAGACGTCACGTGTTACGGTACGCTGACCGGATCCGATCCGGACGGAGACAGTATAACTTTCGAGATCACGAAATACCCTGAGCGAGGATTATTGACTCTTACCGATCTGAACGCAGGCGAATTTTGCTATACCCCCTATGAAGGCGAAGTCGGAGCCGACTCGCTCTCATACCGCGTTTTCGACGAGTACGGGAACTATTCGGATGAAGCCGTCGTGACGATAAGGACGTCAAAAAGATCGACGGGGATCGAGTTGTCCGATATGACGGGGCATTGGGGACAAAACGCCGCGCTCGCAGCGGTAGGCATCCGCGCGATGACGGTCACGGAACGGGACGGGAACTACCTTTTCGAGCCGGACGAAACGATGAGCCGCGAGGATTATCTCGTTACCGTTATGAAGGCGCTCGGCGCGGGAGAACTTTCCCCCGTTAAAACGGCCTTTGCCGACGACGCAGACATTTCGGACGGCGCGAGCGGTTACGTTGCAGCGGCGTTCCGTATCGGGATCATCTCGGGCGACGGCGAGGTCGGAGCGTCCGTATTCAGACCCGGCGACGCGGTCACACGGGCCGAGGCGGCCGTCATCCTGAACAGGATCATCGGAGACCGGAGAGCGGCGTCGCTGCCCGACGCCCCGGATGCCGATGAAGTGCCGGAATGGGCGAAAGATGACGTCGCCGTAATGCTCGCCGCCGGAGTAATGAACAGATCGGACGGCCGGATCGACCCCTCGGGCGGAGTAACGCGGGCGGAAGCGGCGCAGATGGTTTACAACGTGAGGAATTTGTATCTGTCATGAATACCGTTCCCTTCTGTCGGGCAAAATAAAAACGAACCCGTGAGAACGTCGCGGGAAGAAAGGAATCTGAAAATGAGCAAAGACGAACAGAACAGGAAAGAAAACAAGAAAGAAAACAAAAACCGCAAGGACAAAAACAACGAAGAGTTCAAAAAGAACGAAAGCAAGAACAGATCCGAAAACAAGAACGACGACTGAAAAACGCGCCCCTGTCGGGGCGCGTTTTTCACAGAATAATACATATAAGACCCGAACTGCCCTCGTTTATCACACGCGAGAGCGTTTGTCCGAATTTTTCTCTCGCGTCGTCGGGAAGATTTTCGAGTTTGGCGTGAAGGCCTTCGTTTACCAGTTCGTAGATCGATTTGCCGAATAGATTCGTATCCCAGATACCTCTCGGGTCGTCCTCGAACTCGTCGAGAAGATACCGAACGAGTTCCTCGGATTGCTGTTCCGTTCCGACGATCGGATTCAGTTCGGTCTCGATGCCTGCGCGGATCAGATGGATCGAAGGCGCGGCAGCCCTCAAACGAAGTCCGTATCCTCCCGCCTGCTTGACTATTTCCGGCTCGTCAAGCGTCAGATCGTCCTGTTCAGGCATCACGATACCGTAACCCTTCTCGGCTACTTCGTCGATCGCGGCGGCAAATTTGTCGTACTCCCTTTTTATCCGTGACAGTGAACAGAGAGCGGCGAGGAGGTCCTCTTCTCCTTCCACCTCTATTCCGGTGAGTTCACCGATAACGGCGTAAAAGAGTTCGTCCGGCAGTTCGATCGAGATCTCACAGATCCCGGAACCCGCATCAAGCTTTTTTACGGTTGAAGACGTCCGGACGGGTTCTCCGGTGTGTTTTTCCGCCGCTTCCGCGATCCCGGATGCGACGGAGGCGGCAAACGGAGCCGCCTGGCAGGCTCTCACACCTTCGCCTACCGAGTTCGAAATGCTCCCGGTGATTATCTTTCTGAGCCAGTGTCCGTCGTCGAGCGCACCCGTCCAATCGGGAAACGTGACGGCGATCTCGGAAAGAGGAAACTCGGATAAAACGAGTTTCAGTATTTCGGAAACGTCCTCCTCGTCAAGGTCAAGGCAATTGACGAGCGCTACGGGCGCCGAGTATTTTTCTTCAAGTTCGAGAGCGAGCGCCTCCGCTCTTTTCGAGCCCGGCTCCGCCGAATTCAGAACGACGACGAACGGCTTGCCGGACGCCGAAAGCTCCTCTGCCGCTTTACTTTCCGCGGCAACGAAAGCCTCTCGCGGCAGTTCTCCGAACGACCCGTCAGACGTGACGAGGACCCCCACCGTTGAATGATCCCGGATAACGCGCCTTGTCCCCTCCTCGGCCGCTTTTTCAAACGGGACGGGTTCGTCGCTCCATGGGGTCCTCACCATTCTCGCCTCACCGCCTTCGGTATCGCCGAGAACGCCGGGAACGAGGAATCCGACGCAATCGACCGCCTTAACGCGTAACGTAGTATTGTCCGGCAGAGTGATCTTTACCGCTTCGTCGGGAACGAATTTCGGTTCCGTCGTCATGACCGTCTTGCCCGCCGCGCTCTGGGGCGTCTCGTCTTCCGCGCGTCTTCTTTCGTTTTCGTCTTCTATCCTCGGGATCACCGCCGTCTCCATAAATCGTTTGATAAACGTCGACTTCCCCGATCTGACGGGACCGACTACTCCCACGTATACGTCGCCGCCCGTTCTTTCCGCAATATCCCTGTATATCTCAACTCCCACTCCCGCCATAACGAAACTCCCTTCGCCGCTCCGCCGCAGCGGAGCCGTTTTTTCTTTGTATTATTGATATGAAAGTGAAAACCGCGTTATGACAATACCCGTTGGCAGAGAATTGGCGTCTGCATATTATGTTAAAGAGGATCGGGCGGACACGCCGATCCCCATTTCACCCAAAATAGCGGCGCGCACGCGCGCCGAATCGATACGGAGGAAAAACAGAATGCCAAATTCCCCCTGCGATCGCGGCAGGGATACGGTTTGTATCGACACCTACCGTGTCCTTGACAGCTGCCGCGACAAGGACTGTTTCGAGGACGTAAGAGTCTACCTGACATGCTACGGCCAGGAGATAATTGACAGAACGACCGCGCACCGGACCAAGGACGCGCACGTTTTATGGTCATACATCGATATCGACGACGTCCCCTTCAACAGAGGTTTCTATCAGCTGACGATAAGGATCTATATCAAGATCCTTTGCGAGGCGTGCCTCGGTCCCGGAAACGTACGGGACTTCGACGGCATCGCGGTCGTTGAAAAAAAGGTCGTTCTCTTCGGAAGCGAAGGGAACGTCAGCGTGTTCAAAAGCGAATACCAGAACGACGGTTTCTGCTGTTCCGGTGAAAACTGCGGGGCGGTGAAATCGAACAATCTCCCCGTCGCGGTACTCGAAACGGTCGATCCGATAATCCTGAACTCCAAGATAGTCGAACCCGATCGCCACTGCCCGTGCTGCTGTACCGTCGACGAGGTGCCCGACCGCGTCTGCTCCGCAGTCAGCGGAGATCTCGCGGACGGCAGGGACAGTAACAAACTCCTCGTCTCACTCGGACTGTTTTCGGTAGTCAGGATAGAGCGTCCGGCGCAATACCTGATAAACGCGTCGGAATACTCCGTTCCCGCGAAGGAGTGCGTGAGCCCGATCGACGACGACCCGTGCAGCCTTTTCAAGAAGATGGAATTTCCGATCGGAGAGTTCTCGATCCCATCGAAACTTCCCGCGTTTTCATCTTCGGACTATGATAACGCGAAAAAATGCGGATGTGACAGAAAAGACGGATAAAAAGAACCGGGCGGCGCGGATGCGCCGCCCTTTTTTACCCGCTTAATTCTTCCCTGATCTTTGCAAAGATCTTTTTTTCTTCCCGCGATATCTTGACTTGCGACAATCCGAGCGCGTCCGCAGTCTGCTGTTGGGAGAGATCGCGAAAATACCGCAGATAAACGATCTTTCGCCACAGAGCGGGCAAATCGCCGATAGCCTCGCGGAGCGCGATTCGGTCGACCGCGCGTTCTATTCCCTCGTCCCGTCCGGGTATCATGCTCTCAAGCGTTGCGTCGTCGTCGTTCACGGGTTCGGAGAGCGACCGGACGGGAGAAGACGCTTCGAGCGCGACCGCCGCGTCCTCAGCCGTCATACCGCACAGAGAGGCGAGTTCTTCGATTCGCGGTTCTCTCATGTTCTCCGAGATGAAACGTTCCCTTTCACGAAGCAAACGCGCCCCGTCGCGTTTTTTCAGGCGCGATACTTTTATAAGGCCGTCGTCCCTCAGATACTTTCTTATCTCGCCGATAATCAGCGGTACGGCGTAAGTGGAAAAAGCGGTCCCGCGTGACAGATCGAACGAACGGATCGCCTTGAGCATTCCTATGGAACCGATCTGAATGAGGTCCTCCGTCTCTACTCCTCGTCCGGAGAATGACGACGCCGCGCCCGTGACGAGACCGGAGTTCAGCTTCATAAGCTTTTCCGCCGCGCTGTCGTCGCCGTTTTTATACTTTTCCAAGAGCCTCATGTTCTCGGCGTGACGCTCCGCGCTTTTCACGTCCATTTCCCGCCTCCCGATATTGTATGTACCGTTTTATCTGCTTACCGGAAGCGCGGACAGTTTTCTTTTCATCACGACCTTGGTCCCTTTGCCCGGCGAGGACCTGACGCTGAGAGTATCCATAAAGTTTTCGATGAGCGTAAAGCCCATTCCGCTCCTCTCTCCGTCCGGATCGGTAGTGAAAAGCGGCTGAAGCGCGACTTCGACGTCCTCGATCCCTCTGCCTCTGTCCTTGACCTCGATCCGGACGGAACGGTCGTCGTACAGTTTCACCCCTATGGAGACGGGACCGATCATATCGCGGTACCCGTGAACGATACTGTTTGTGACCGCTTCGGATACCGCGCATTTGATATCGGATAACTCGTCGAACGTCGGATTGAGCTGCGCTACGAAAGCCGATACGACTGCTCTTGCAGCCGATTCGTTGACCGAGAATGACGGCAGCGTCACTTTCAGTTCGTTTATCCGGTTTTTCTTTTTCATACCGCCTTTTCCTCTCTTTTATCGCAGACCTTGTCGCGGGTTATCCTTATAATCCTTTCCATTCCCGCGAGGTCGAGAATTTTCTGCGTCGGACCCGTCGGATTGCTGACCGAAAAGGCGATCCCCAGATCGGACGCTTTTGAATATCTGCCGAGGATAAGTCCGAGCCCGGAGGAATCCATAAATGTGACTTCCGACAGATCGAGAACAAGCGCCGCCGGCCTTGATTTCATAATTTCGGCGTCTATCTCGGCGCGGATCTTCTTTGCGTTGTGATGATCGATCTCTCCCTTTATAAGCGCCGTCAATCGGCCCCCGTTCACCCCGAACGTTACTTTACACGTTTCCCTTTTCATTTGCGTTCCTCTTCGTCCTTCCGGTTTTCGCCTCCCATTTTAGTCAGTCCCGGATGAATTATCCGTCGAAAAAAAGCGACGAAGTATCTTTTCCCGTTCGGTTTCCCGACAAACGGAGCGGATCGTTCCGCACACTCGGTCGGAAAAAGACGAAAGACGGACGATATCGTATTTTTTTCTTGACTTTTGTTTGCTGAAGGTATAGAATTGAGTAACGTTAAAAATGACTCGCCGGCATTTATGCCCATAGCCGAAACATCGGGGCGGGTCGTTTTATTTTTTCCTTTTCGTATTGACCCGAAGCGCCGTTTGTGCTTTAATATAGTGAGCGGATCATAATAACGTCTCTCTTCGAATATGATCGAACAGTTTGATTCGGGAGGATCGTTATGAGTCGTGGAAAATGCGCCGTCCTTATCTCTGCTTTCCTGTTTGCAGCCTCCGCGATCGCGTTCTGGTTCGTCTTCGGTATCGTCCGGTCTCCGGTGAAATACGTATCCGTCGCGGCTGCAACGGACGTTGCCGCTCCTTTCGACTTAGTGCGTTACGCTTCGAGACGCGCGTTCGGCTGTACGGTCGAGGCGCTCACGGTTTTTCTCTCGGGACTGTCGTTTTTTCCGGCGGCCGGCAGCTGCGCGGTACTTGCGTTTCGCGGCGCGTGCTTCGGCGCAACTCTGAGGGGTATACGCGACGGCTTCATCCTGATCCAGGGAAACGCCGCGATCCCGGGGCTCGCCTCGGAATTCGCGGTCCCTGCTCTGTATGCGATCTCATCTTTGCTCTTTATCTCGTTTGCGTTTTTCGCCGCATATTTTTCGGAAAGATTCAGGTCAGGCGCGAAACGCGTTAAAAACGTTTTCATTTACGCCGCCGTTTTCGCCGTTTTTCTCGGCGCAGTAACGGCGCTCGAACTTCTGCGCTGCGCGTCGGTAAGATAATAAGACCGGGGGGGGAATAAAAAAGATGCCGAAAGACAGGGACACGGGAGAAAAAAAGAAATTCAATCTCTTCAATTTTTTCGCAAAAAAAGACGACCCGGTCGGAGTAGACCCGAACGAGCCTCTTATTACGGACAATCCGAACTTTGTCAACTTTTTCAAACTTTTCGTAAGAAAATTCAGCAACATCACGCTCATAAACATAATGACCGTGCTGTGCAATTTCCCGTTCTTCTTTTTCCTTATCGGCATCAGCGGATACTTCTCGGGTCACACGGCCGCGCCCGCGTACAACCTTTATCCCCATCTGTCCGGGATCGTCGGCGAAAAACTTTCGCCCGCGTCCGCGGCTCTTTACGGCACTTACTCTTTACAAACGAAAGTCACGGTCCTTTCAACGACCGATTACGTTTTCTTTTATCTGTCCCTGCTGCTCGTTTTCACGATCGGGATCTCTTCCGTCGGAGCGATATATCTTCACAGAAATATGGTCAGAGGCGAACACGTTTCACTTCTTTCGGACTATTTTGACACGATAAAGAGAAATATCAAGCAGGCGCTGATCTTCGGCGTAATCGACTCGATCATAATCGGTCTTCTCGTATACGACGCGGCATTTCTCCGGGTCAACCGGATGTCCGGGACGACTTCGGGGATCATGTTCGTTGCGGTCGCTTTCCTGATAATCCTGTACTACCTTGTGAGAACGTATATCTACACCATGATCGTCACGTTCGATATGCCCATCAGAAAGATGTTCAAAAACGGGCTGATCCTTTCGATCGTCGGTTTCAAGAGAAATATTTGCTACGTTCTCGGCTCCGCCGCTGTCATCGCTCTGAACTATCTGCTTCTGGTCGTATACTTCCCGATCGGAATAATCCTTCCGTTCATGATCGTACCGTCCGCGCTAACGTTCCTCGGGGAATACTGCATATTCCCGAATATAATGAAGTACATGGTCGAAGACGAAGGTAAAAGCGAATAAAACGAAAAAAGCCGCCGTGATCGCTACGATCACGGCGCTTTTTTTGATATGAGTTCCGAAACGGTGACGAATTCGTATCCTTCCTCAAGAAGTTTCGGGATAAAGATACGCAGCGCTTCCGCCGTATGCGATTCGCCTGATATGAAATCGTGACAGAGGATGACGTCTCCGTCGTTCACGTTGTCCTCGACCGTTTCGGCTATCGCGCGCGCCGTGCGGTGCGTCCAGTCGCGAGTATCGACCGACCACAGAACGACGGTATATCCGAGTTCTTCCGCGGCGCTCTCTCCCTCCTTCCCTATTTTGCCCTCCGGAGGACGAAAAAGCGTCGGTTTTACTCCCGCGGCTTCCGTTATCGCGTCCTCGGTATCAATAAGTTGTTCCTTGAGTTTTTCCGCGGAAAGAGATTTAACATTAATATGCGTGAAAGTGTGGTTCCCGACCTCGTGTCCCTCGGCGACCTCCCGCGCGGTCAGTTCAGGCCTCTTAACGGCGTTTTCTCCGACGTTGAAAAACGTTGCGCGGACCCCGTAATCTTTCAGCACGTCAAGTATTTCCGCCGTCGTCCTCGGATGCGGTCCGTCGTCGAAAGTGAGAGCGACGACCTTCTCTCCCGTTTCGATCTTTGAAACGATTTTTCCCTGCGCGCCCTCGGATGAAACGACGGTCGCCAGAACCGCAGCCAAAGACAGAACCGCCGCCGTTATCCTACGCTTTTTCATCGCCGAACAACTCGTCTAGGGTACCGAACCGGTATCCTTCCCGTTTCAGGGTCCGAATGACGTCTCCGAGAATTTCCGCGTTCGTTTCAGACATCGGATGAAGGAGGAGGACAGCGCCGGGGCAGACCGAACTCACGATCTTTTCGCGGGACGTCTTAGGGTCGGGCTGACGGTCGTTGTCCCAGTCGGCGTAAGCGAAGCTCCACAGGACGGTCTTATATCCGAGCTGATCGGCAAAGCAGAGGTTTTCCTCACTGAATCTGCCCTCCGGCGGACGGTAATATTTTGAGAGCGTTTTGCCCGTCGCCCTCTCATATTCGTTCTCCATTTTTTCGAGTTCCGCGCGGAATTCCGGGAAGTCGCCGCACGTCGTCATGTCCCGGTGCTTCGCAGTGTGGTTGCATACCGTGTGTCCCTCGTCAGTCATCCTTTTGAGGAGATCGGGTTCCCTTTTCGCCAGGTTTTCAAGGATGAAAAAAGCGCCGGGAACGTTCTCTTCCTTCAAAGTATCAAGTACCTTCGCTACGTTTCCGTTTTCATATCCCGCGTCGAACGTCAGATAAACGACGCGGTCGCCCGAAGACGCAGCCACCGTGTCGATAAACCGGCAGTCGTGATCTTCGATAAAGCTCATCTCGGGGGGGCAGACCGGCTCTCCGTTCTCTCTTTTGACGTACCAGTTGTGCGCCGTCCCGCCCGCGGCGTACGAAACGGAAGTCATCGCCGATGCGACGGCAAGCGCCGAGGCTAAATATTTCAATCGTTTCAAAACGTCATCTCCTTTCGTTTCTTCGGATATTATTCTGCGCGGCGAACGGCTGCGCAAACGATGAAAAAAGTGGTCGGATTTCAAATCGGGGCTGAAATCGCGCCTTCGCGCGAAAAATATTGAAATCGGGCGTCGGGTGGTATATAATTACTGCGAAGAAAAAATAAGGACGGAAAAACATGGAAGATATTAAAAAGCGCGCGCTCGAAGCACACTACAGATGGCGCGGAAAAATCGGTACCGAGGCGATCGCACGTGCGACTACTCCCGAGGAACTCGCCGTAGCGTACACGCCGGGGGTGGCCGAGCCTTGTCTGGCGATAAAAGACGATCCTTCCCTCTCGTTCGAGTTGACGAGACGATGGAATACCGTCGCCGTCATTACCGACGGGACCGCTATCCTCGGACTCGGAGACATCGGCGGCGTAGCGGGAATGCCCGTGATGGAGGGAAAGTGCCTTCTTTTCAAGGAATTCGCCGGGATCGACGCGATCCCGCTCTGCGTCGGAACGAAGGACGTTGACGGTTTCGTTGAAACGGTCGCCAATATCGCGGACAGTTTCGGCGGGATAAATCTTGAAGATATCGCCGCTCCGAGATGCTTCGAGATCGAGAAAAAACTCAAAGAACGGTGTTCCGTTCCCGTCTTTCACGACGATCAGCACGGAACGGCGATCATCGTAGGCGCGGCGGTGATAAACGCTTTCCGCCTCACCGGAAGAACGCTCAAAGACGCGAAGATCGTGATCAACGGAGCGGGTTCGGCGGGATGCGCGATAGGAAGGCATCTATTATCTCTCGGCGCGAAAAACGTGATATTCGTCGACAGAACGGGCGCGATCGCCCGTGGCGGAGAATTTCTGAACGCTGAACACGAGGCGCTTTCTCTCATATCAAATCCGAATGCCGAAAGGGGGACGTTATCGGACGTAACGAAGGGCGCCGACGCCGTTATCGGCGTGTCGAGGCCCGGGCTCTTTACCGCCGAAATGATAAGATCGATGGCAAAAGATCCCGTCGTTTTCGCGCTTGCGAACCCGACGCCTGAGATCATGCCCGACGAAGCGAAAGCGGCGGGGGCCGCGGTCGTCGGCACGGGGAGAAGCGACTTCCCCAACCAGATAAACAACGTTCTGGCGTTCCCCGGCATCTTCCGCGGGGCGCTCGACGCCGGGGCGACCGATATAAACGAGCAGATGAAGAGAGCCGCAACGGACGCGCTCGTGTCGCTCATCGGCGAGGACGAACTGTCCCCCGGATACATAATCCCGTCTCCGTTTGACAAACGCGTCGTAAAAGCGGTCGCCGAAGCGGTCGCGGCCGCCGCGAAGGAAAGCGGAGCGGTGAGAAAGTAGAGTTTATCTTTGGCGTCAGTTCAATTTGACATAAAATAATTCGCTTAAAACTTGCTTTTAAGCGAATTTTTATATTGTCAACCTTTCGGGTTTGTGATAAAATATATTATTATTTATGGATATTTACACGCTCACGCGCGCGGGATCGCGTGCGGGGGATGATCTCACGGAGGTGAAAAGCTTGTCAGAAGATATTATCGGAACGATAAAAGAAGCGGAAAGACAGGCGGCGGAAAATGAAAAAGGCGCTCGCGAAGCCGCGGACGCCGCAGTACGAGACGCCGCCCTTTCAGCCGACAAGAGAATAAAAGAGGCCGAAGCGAACGCGGACGCCGCGATCCGCGCCGCGAAAGAAAAAGGCACGGCGCGCGCCGCGGAGATCAAAAAGAAACACGAGGAAGCCGCCTACGGAACGGCGGAGGAACTCGTCAGATCCGCAATGGAAAGGAAAAACGACGCCGTAGAGACGGTCGTTCAGGAGTTGATCGGTAAATGGCAATAACAAAAATGAAGCGTTTCCGGATCCTGACGCTGAGGCGGGAGGCCGACGGCCTCATCTCGTCGCTCAGATCGCTCCGGTGCGCCGACATCGAAAAATCGCTCCCTCCGCCCGACGACGTCGGGCAGACGTTTGAGGAGTACGACGTTTCGGAAAACGTTGCCGCCGTTAAGGCAAAGATCTCCGAGACGACCGCTGCGCTCGATTTTCTCGCGCAGTACGAGAAAAAGAGCCGCGGGCTTTTCCGTCCGCTTCCCGAAGCGGACGAGAGAGAGGCATCTCTGCCTCCGCCCGACGACCCGCGTTTCGGAACGGTGAGGCACGTTCTGGAAATAAGGGATGAAAAAACGCGGCTGTCGTCCGAAAAGACGGCGCTTGAAAACGAGGTCGGGGCGCTTCTGCCATGGGAGGATTTCGAATCTCCCGTCCCGAGATCAAGGACGGCCTCGACGGAATCGGCGGTCGGTTCCCTTTCCGCTAAAGTTCCGGTCTCGAAAACGGAGGATCTTCTTGAAGGACTCGCTGCCGTGATCGAGACGGTGCGGACGACCTCCTCGTACAGATTCGTGATGCTTACTGCATACCGTTCCGATTTCGACGAGGCGCTTGCGCGGCTCACGCGGATAGGGTTCTCACAGGCGGTCTGCGAGGCCGACGAGGGATCAGGATTCGCAGCGGGCAAGATCGCACAAGCGAAGAAGAAGATCGAAGAGATCTCTGAGAGGATCGAAGAGATCGATAAAGAGGCGGAACAGATCTCAGAGGACGTCTCGCCGATCGAACTTCTGCACGATTCGCTTATCTCGGAGGAAGAGCGGCTCGGAGCCGCCTCAAAGATCGCTGCGTCCGACAGATGCGCGGTCCTGGACGGTTGGATCCCGGAACCGGCGGTCGGCAAAGTCACCGCACTGCTCGAGAGCCGCGGCGACGCGTACGAGTTCACCGACCCCGACGAGGACGACGATCCGCCTATCCTCCTCTCGAACAACAAGTTCACCGAAAGTTTCGAGCCGGTCATCGAGCTTTACTCGCTTCCGAAGTACGGATCGTTCGATCCGACTTCGATCATGAGTATTTTCTATATCATCATCTTCGGACTTATGCTCGCGGACGTCGGATACGGCATACTCATATCGCTCGGCTGTTTCCTCGGCGTAAAGCTGATGAAACCTAAAAAGTCGACGAGAAACATGCTGATGATGTTCGGAAAGTGCGGGATCAGCTGCATCGTCGCCGGGGTACTGTTCGGCGGATACTTCGGAGACGCCCCGTCCGTCATCGCGGATCGCTGGTTCTCCAAACCGCTCGGCGAACTCGCCGTATGGTTCAACCCGCTGACCAATTTCACGACATTCCTCGCCGTATCGCTGGCGATCGGCGCCGTACACCTGATCTGCGGACTCGCTCTCAAGTTCTACGTCACCTGGAAGCGCGGCCATAAGCTCGACGCGATATTCGACTCGGGTTCATGGATCATCCTCTTCCTCGGAGCGGGGATCGCCCTGTTCTTCCGTACCGTCGGACTCGTTCTGGTCGGGATCGGTCTTCTGCTCCTGATAACGACGCAGGGACGCCACAACAAGAATCCGATAATGAAAGTGTTCGGCGGATTCGCCGCGCTGTACGACATAGTCGGATATATCTCCGACCTGCTGTCGTACTCGAGAATACTCGCGCTGGGTCTCGCATCCATGGTCATAGCGAGCGTGTTCAACATCCTCGGCACGATGCCGGGACCGTCGGTCGGCGGCGTCATATTCTTCATCGTTATCTTCCTGATCGGCCATCTTCTGAATATGGCGATCAATATGCTCGGCACGTTCGTTCACACGTCGAGGCTCCAGTATATCGAGTTCTTCGGCAAGTTTTACGAGGACGGCGGACGTCCGTTCGAACCGCTGACGTCAAAATCCAAATACGTTACTTTTAAATAATCCATATAAACGGAGGAAAGAAAATGGATATCATCAAATCTATCGGAGAACTTTTCGGCTGGATCTTTTCCGGTCAGAACCTCGCGATCCTCGGCGCGGCTATCGCCGCCGCTTTCGCGGGTATCGGAAGCGCCAAAGGCGTCGGCATCGTCGGCGAAGCGTCGTCCGCAATGCTTCAGGAAGATCCCTCGAAATTCGGTAAAGCGCTTCTTCTGCAGGCGCTTCCGGGCACGCAGGGTATCTACGGGCTCGTTACCGCGTTCCTTATCATCAACAAGATCGGTCTTCTCGGAGGCGAACCGCTTCCGCTCACGACCGCTCAGGGCGCATACTTCCTTATGGCCTCTTTACCGATCGCGCTCGTCGGTTATTTCTCCGGAATCGCGCAGGGCAAAGTCGCCGCTACCGGTATAAGCCTCGTATCCAAGAGACCCGCCGAATCGATCAAGGCGGTCACGTCAGCCGCGCTCGTCGAGACGTACGCGATCTTCGCGCTTCTCGTCTCGCTGCTTCCGATCATCTTCTTCAAAGTCTGATAAATCAATACAAAAGGTGTCCTTATGAACAACCTTAATCTCATTCTCGAAAAAATCGCGGCGGAAAGTCAGGAAAAGATCGACGCGGCGAATGAAGAGAGAGACAAAAGGATCTCCGAGATCGACAGGGCTGCCGAAGACAAGATAAGCGTCATCCTTTCGCGCGCCGAAAGCGCCGCGCTGAAAGAATACGAAACAGAGGTCGCCCGCGCCGAGTCGGCCGGTAAACTTGCCGAAAGAGAGATCATCCTCTCGGCTAAATCCGCGCTCGTAGATCAGGTCTTCTCAGCCGCCGCGGACCGCATACGTTCTCTTCCCGACGAAGAATACGTCGCAACCCTTGCGCGCCTTCTCGCCGGAGCGGTGATCGAAAGGCAATCAGCCGTCGAAGCCCTCATTGAGAAATACGGTGAGGAAGAATACGGCGCCGACGCGGGACTTCCGTACGACGCTGCGTTTTCTCCCGAAGACACGGAAAAGTTCGGCCGCGAAGTCATCTCCAAAGCGGAACAGCTGATCGCGAAACGCGATCTTCTCGTCCCGAGGATCCGTCTTGCCAAAACGCCCGCCGATATCGACGGCGGAGTCATCGTTAAGTACGGCGAATCCGAGACGAACTGCTCCGTAGAGGCTATGATCGCCTCCGCAAAGGAAAAAGCGGACGCGGAAGTTGCGGCGATCCTCTTTCCGTGATAAGAGGGCGTCCGTATGAAAAAAGCGAAAAAGATAAACGAACTTGATTACGTATACGCCTCGACGCGAGTGAAAACGGCGGAGGGGCGCGGGACTCTTCGCGACAGACTGACCTCGTTTGCGGAAGCCTCGAACGGAGAGGCGCTCGTCACGGCAGTCCTCGAATCGGGCCTTATCTCGGACGTTGCGGTCAAAACGCCCGCCGACGCCGCGGACGCGGCTCTCGTCGGAGCCGCGGATCTTCTGAGATCATCCGTTCCGGATCCCGACTTATACGGTTTTCTGTTCTACAAATACGACTGCAACAATATAAAAGTCGCGCTCAAAGAGAGTATTCTCGGCGTCGAAGATACGTCCCGGTATTTCACGTGCGGGACCGTCGAGCCGTCCGCAGTGCGCGAAGCGGTCTTCTCCCGCAATTACTCCGCCCTTCCCGAAAACATGGGAAAGAGGGCGAAAGAGGCGCAGGACGCATACGAGACGACGAAAGAAGCGCGTACGATCGATCTGTCCCTTGACCGCGGATGTTTCGAGGATATCGAAGAGTCCGTCGCGTCGTCCGGCGTTCCGTTTTTCAAAGAATACGCCTCCGCGCTCGTTGACTCGACGAATTATCTTTCGTTTTTGCGGATCTCGTCTTCCGGAATGGCGCCCGGAGCGTGTTCCTCTCTCATGAGCCGCGCCGCTCTTCCCGGCGGAACGGTCGACGTTTCCGTGTTTGAGGAGGCGTCAGCCGCCGATACGCACGAAGAGCGCATCGCAGCGCTCGTTTTGAAGACCGACAGCGTCGACTACCGCGAAGCGCTGAGCCGGGACGGGGATCCCGACGCCGTTGCCGCCGCTCTTGAAAAAGCGGTTGACAAAGTAGTCGAAAAAGCAGACGCAAAAGCGTTCGGCCCCGAAGTACCCGCCGTCTTCTTTATCAGAAGAGAGGCGGAGGTAAGAGCCGTGAGGATCGCGGCGTCCATGATCGCATCCGGGAAAACCGCCGAAGCGATCAAAGCCCGTATAGGGATCAAATGATCTGTCGCCGCGCTGCGGCGGAAGGAGGCCAATATGGCTAAGGTAGCCGTCGTCGGACGGGAAGATAATATCCTTTGCTTTCTCGCGTCCGGGTTCCGCGCCTTTCCGGTGAACGGGACCGACGAAGCGAAAGAAGCCGTCAGACGCGCAAAAAAAGAAGGCTGCGACGTGATCTTCGTCTCCCCCGAACTTGATGAAGTCATCGGCTGGGCGGACGAAAAATACGGCGAGTCCGTCACTCCCGCGGTCGTCCCGCTCCCGCTCGGATCGGGCGACAAAGCGAAGGAAAGGCTGACTTCGTTCGTGGAACGCGCCGTCGGCGCAAACATTTTAGGCGACTGATGATCAGTTGAAATAACGAAAGGATCTGTCCTCTATGACTGAAGGAAAAATCGTTAAGATCTCCGGACCGCTCGTCGTTGCAGAGGGTATGCGCGAGGCGAATATGTTCGACGTCGTCCGCGTCGGAGAAAAGAAACTTATAGGCGAGATCATCGAGATGCATTCGGACCGCGCCTCGATCCAGGTTTACGAGGAGACCGCGGGTCTCGGCAGAGGCGACTCCGTCGTCTCCGCGGGCGAGCCGCTCTCCGTCGAACTCGGTCCCGGCCTTATCGGGAACATCTACGACGGTATCCAGCGTCCTCTCGAAGAAATGAGACTCGTAGCGGGGCCGAATATCATCAAAGGTATCGATCTGCCGCCTTTGAACAGAGAAAAGAAATGGGAATTCGTCGCGACCGCCAAGATCGGCGACGAAGTGACCGGCGGCGATATCGTCGGTTACGTCGACGAATCCCTCGTCATACGCCACAAGATCCTCGTCCCCCCGGGAGTTTCGGGAAAGATCGAGTATCTTCTCTCCGGAAACTACACCGTGACGGACAAGATCGGAGAGATCGTCGACGAAAACGGCGAAAAACGCGATCTGACGCTCATGCAGAAATGGCCCGTCAGACGCGCGAGACCGTACGTTGAAAAGATCGCACCCTCCGTCCCCATGATAACGGGTCAAAGAGTCATCGACACGCTGTTCCCCATCGCGATGGGCGGTACGGCTTGCGTTCCCGGTCCTTTCGGATCGGGCAAGACCGTCGTTCAGCATCAGCTCGCCAAGTGGAGCAACGTCGACCTCGTCGTATACATCGGATGCGGCGAGCGCGGAAACGAAATGACGGACGTTCTGCGCGAATTCCCGGAGATAATCGACCCGCGTACCGGAAAATCTCTTATGGAGAGGACCGTTCTCATAGCCAACACGTCCGATATGCCCGTCGCGGCGCGCGAAGCGTCCGTCTACACGGGTATCACGATAGCGGAGTATTTCCGCGATATGGGACTGTCCGTCGCAGTTATCGCGGACTCGACGTCGCGCTGGGCAGAGGCGCTCCGCGAGATGAGCGGACGACTTGAAGAGATGCCCGGCGACGAGGGCTATCCCGCATACCTCACCTCCCGTCTCGCGGGCTTCTACGAGAGAGCGGGTCAGGTCAAGTGCATCGGGTCGGACGGAAGATTCGGATCGCTCTCCGCGATCGGCGCGGTTTCTCCGCAGGGCGGCGATATCTCGGAGCCCGTCTCTCAGGCGACGCTCCGAATCGTTAAGGTCTTCTGGGGACTTGATTCCGCGCTCGCATACGCGCGCCACTTCCCCGCCATCAACTGGCTCAACTCCTATTCCCTCTACAAAGACAGACTTGAGGGATGGTACAACGAGAACATCTCGAAAAAATGGTCAAAGTACTCCGCGGAGATACTCCGAATCCTGCAAAAGGAATCCGAACTCGACGAGATCGTCAAGCTCGTCGGCGTCGACGCGCTGTCGGGCGACGACCGTCTGACTCTCGAGATATCCCGTTCGATCAGAGAGGACTTCTTGCAGCAAGACGCTTTCAACATCGAAGACTCGTTCACTTCCCTGCCCAAACAGTTCGCGCTGATAGCCCTGATCCTCTTCTTCCGCGACCGCGCTAAAGAGGCGATGGACTCCGGTGCCGACGTACAGAGGATCTCCGAACTTCCCGTAAGGGAGGATATCGGACGCGCGAAGACAGTGAGCGACGCTGAGTACCGCGAAGTCTTCGACAGCATCAAGGAAAAGATAGAACAATCGCTTGCGGAAATAACTCCCGGCAAAGCGTAAGAAAGGGGTACGGTTCAGATGATCAGAGAATACAGAACGATAGAAGAGATCGCCGGCCCTCTTATGCTCGTGCGCAAGGTCGACGACGTCAAATACGACGAACTCGGCGAGATCGAGCTTGAAAACGGCGAAGTCAGGAGATGCCGCGTTCTCGAAGTGAACGGCTCGAACGTGCTTGTCCAGCTCTTCGAGGCGTCCGCGGGACTGAATCTCGCGCGCTCCAAGGTGCGTTTCTCCGGCCACGGCGTCGAACTCCCCGTTTCGGACGATATGCTGGGCCGCGTTTTCTCCGGCATGGGCAAGCCGATCGACGGCGGGCCGAAACTCATTCCCACCGCGTCGCTCGATATCAACGGCACACCGATCAACCCGGCTGCCCGCGACTACCCCAACGAATTCATTCAGACCGGCGTTTCGACGATCGACGGGCTGAACACTCTCGTCCGCGGTCAGAAGCTCCCGATCTTCTCGGGATCGGGCCTTCCGCACGCGAATCTCGCCGCACAGATCGCCCGTCAGGCGACCGTCCGCAGCGAGGGCAGCGAAAAGACCGAATTCGCGGTCGTTTTCGCAGCCGTCGGTATCACGTTCGAAGAAGCGGACTTCTTTATAAGCGATTTCAAACGGACCGGAGCGATCGACAGAACGGTCCTGTTCATCAACCTCGCCTCCGACCCCGCTATCGAGAGGATCTCGACGCCGAGAATGGCGCTGACAGCCGCCGAATATCTCGCGTTCGAGAAGAATATGCACGTGCTCGTAATAATCACCGATATCACGAACTACGCGGAAGCGCTCCGCGAAGTCTCCGCGGCGAGAAAAGAAGTCCCCGGACGGCGCGGATATCCCGGATATCTTTACACCGACCTTGCGACGATGTACGAGCGCGCCGGCCGTAAGATGGGCTCGACCGGTTCGATCACAATGATCCCGATCCTCACGATGCCCGAAGACGACAAGACGCACCCGATCCCCGACCTCACGGGGTACATCACCGAGGGTCAGATAATCCTGTCCCGCGAGATGCACAGAAAAGGCTATATGCCCCCCGTCGACGTTCTTCCCTCTCTTTCGAGGCTCAAGGACAAGGGTATCGGCAAAGGAAGAACGCGCGAGGACCACGCCGGAACGATGAACCAGATAATCGCGTGCTACGCCAGAGGACGCGACGCGAAAGAACTCATGGTAGTCCTCGGCGAAGCGGCGCTGACACCGCTCGACAGACTTTACGCAGCGTTTGCGGACGAATTCGAAAAGAGATACATCAATCAGGGCTTTTACGAGAACAGATCGGTCGAGGAAACGCTCGACCTCGGATGGGAACTTCTTAAACTTCTTCCCCGCAGCGAGATGAAGAGGATCAACAGAGATATTCTCGACAAGTACTGGCCGGAGGACTGAATTTCCCGAAAGGCGTGACTTTTTATGGCTGAAATAAGAGTCAATCCCACGAGGATGGAGCTGAAAAAGCTCAAAAACAAACTGAATACGGCAAGGCGCGGGCACAAACTTCTGAAGAACAAGTGCGACGAGCTGATGAAGCAGTTCCTCGAGGTCGTCAGAGAGAGCAAAACTCTCAGGGGTCGGCTTGAGGGAACTCTTGCCGGCGTCGTTGAGGAATTCGGTTACGCCGCGGCGGAGACCGATCCCCGCGTTATGACCGAAGCGCTTCTGCTGCCCGGATTCGAGGGTGAGGTCACGACGGAGACTAAAAACGTGATGAGCGTCATCGTCCCCGTGTTCCGCCACAAGGAATCCGATCCTTCGGCGCGCGGCGGCGTCAGTTACGGTTTTGCCTTCACGAGGCGTTCCATCGACGCGGCAGTGAGGGAGATCTGCGCCTCGACGGAGGATCTCGTCCGTCTCGCATCGCTCGAAAAGCAGGCTCAGCTTCTCTGCTCCGAGATCGAAAAGACGAGAAGAAGAGTCAACGCGCTCGAGTACATCCTTATCCCGCAGTATACCGCGACGATAAAGTCGATCTCGATGAAACTCGACGAAAACGAGCGCTCGAATCTCACCAGACTTATGAAAGTCAAGGATATGATGCTCGAAGGCAGAAATTCGGCAACAGACAAATAATCAGCCGGGGGATCGTTTCCGCGTTCCCCCGATCTTTTTCCCGGAAGCGGGGTGATAATACGAAAATACTGATAACGTCCACCTGGTACGCTCCCGTCATAAACGGAGTCGTGACCTCTGTCCTCAACCTTAAAAAGGGACTTGAAGAACTGGGTCACGAAGTGCGAGTGCTCACTCTTTCCAAGAACATCCACTCTCACCGGGAAGGCGACGTCACGTTCGTCGGGTCGGTGAGCGCGAGCAAGCTCTACCCCAACGCAAGAATGAAAATGACGAGGGCGAGACAACTCGTGAAAGATCTGATCGACTGGCATCCCGATATCGTTCACAGCCAGTGCGAGTTCAACGGATTCCACGCGGCGAGGAAGATCGCCGAGGCGTGCGGAGCGCCGCTCGTCCACACTTATCACACCGTTTATGAGGACTACACGCATTATTTCTCGCCGAGCGAAAGGCTCGGAAAAAGTTTCGTAAAAACTCTTTCGCGTTCGATCCTCAACAAGACCGATATCGTTATCGCTCCGACGCGTAAAGTAGAGGAGCTCCTTCACAGGTACAGAGTAGCCGTACCGATCGTCACCGTCCCGTCGGGCCTCGATCTGTCGCGTTTCGACGATCCGGAGATCGGCGAAAAAAGCAGAAACATCAGGCGCGGTCTCGGGATCGGGGACGAAAAGCGCGTTCTCGTTTATCTCGGGCGGCTCGCGAAAGAAAAGAACACGGAAGAACTTATTTATCTGCTCAAAGAAGAAAACGACCCCGATATGATCCTCGTCATAGTCGGGGGCGGTCCCTACGGAGAAAAACTCGAGGAATTCGCCGAAGCGATGGGCGTTTCGGACAGAGTTCATTTCGTCGGTATGGTCCCGCCGGAAGACGTCGCGTACTACTACAGGCTCGGCGACGTGTTCGTCAGCGCGTCTCAGAGCGAGACGCAGGGGCTGACGTACGTCGAGGCGATGGCGAGCGGGCAGGCGGTCCTCTGCAAAAAGGATCCGTGCCTTTCGGACCTGATCACCGACGGCGTCGACGGATTCCAGTACACGACCGGAAACGAGTTCGGCGAACTGCTCGCAAAACTGTTTGAAAGTGAAGAATACCGCAGGAGGATCGGAGACGCCGCGGCGGAGAGCGTGCGGGAGAGATACTCGATCGGGTGTTTCGCGCGTTCCGTTCTGGACGTCTACGAAACCGCGCTCAAAGAAAGAAAAAACCGAGGAGGTAAAAATAATGCTTGAAAACACACTTTATAAGCTTACCGTTGAGAAGAAACTGACCGTAGGCTATTACGGCGGGTCGATAACGGACGGAACGGGCGCTTCAGACATGGAAAAGACCTCGTACCGCGCGCTCGTTACCGAGTGGTTCCGCAAAACGTATCCGGACGCGGAGATCACCGGTTTCAACGCCTCGATCGGCGGCACCGGCACGGGATACGGGACGTTCAGATGTGAAAAAGATCTGCTCTGCCGCGACCCCGACCTCGTTTTCATCGAATACTGCGTCAACGATTTCGGCGACTCCTACGACAACGTACTGCCGCAGGCGGAGGCAATCATCCGGAAGATCAGAAAAATGCGTCCGCTCGTCGACGTGATAGCGGTCGTATCGACCGACGAGGACGTCGCCGCGGCGCTCGAATCGGGCAGAGAGTTTGAGTCCAGAGACGCGATGCTCACGGTCGCCCACCGGTACGGAGTACCGTCCGCGGACCCGGGGTCCGCCCTTCTCTTCCGCGTATTGCGCGGAGGGGACGACTGGGCATCCTACGCTCCCGACGGAAGTCATCCCTCCGATCTCGGCCACTCGGTCATGGCGGACGTCATCACCTCGATCGTCTCCGAACTGTTTGAAAAATCCGAAAAAGTCGGCGCGCCTGTGCCGCACGAACTTCCCGAGCCGTTATGCCCCGGCGCGCTCGACGGCGGTAAAATGGTCGAGTGCAGGGATATCAGGAACCTTGAAACGAACGGTTTCCGCATCGTGCCCTCAAGCGGCGGGAGATTTGACGAGATCCTTGAATCCGAGAAGGTAGGCGATTCGCTCTCGTTCGATTTTGAGGGACCCGTCCTCGGCCTGATCTGGGACGGAGGGTGCGTAAACGGCGACGTGAAGGTATCTGTCGACGGCGGCGAGCCCGTGAACGTCCGCAGCTGGGATCACGTCGTGAGGTCGTTTCACAAGATGCAGACGGCTTTATGCATCAAGGGGCTCGACCCCACGGTTCCGCATCACGCGGAAATCACCGTCAGCCATCAGTACACGGATAAGGAAAACCCGATCGGTTACGTTCGCATCGGCGCGATCCTTACGGCGTGATAGAATTATATCAATAACCGGACTGAACAGAAAAAGACCGCGGAACGCGTCCGCGGTCTTTTTATTATGATTAAATTAAGAATTGAAATAATCCTGCGCGGCTTTGACGTAGAGGAACAAAGCTTTACATACGTTTATTTCATAAGTATTGTTCTTTATCGCATAATCCATATATGCTACCGGCGAATAATTGACGACCGTCCCGCGGTATATCAGCATAACCGATTTCGTCAGATCGACGGTGTTGAGCCCGTTGATCCGGATACAGCACTTTGAATCGCCGTTCGGGGTCTCAATCGAACTGATCTTATAATCGCTCCACGGCAGACCTCCGACAAGAAGTGTGATACCGTCAATGCTGTCTACGCCTTTCAGATAAAAGTTCAGTTTTGTCTCTGACTCCAGAGAAAGCGACGCTGACGCACCCGTAACTGGAGCAGAACAGTATGCGCTGGCGGTATATGCGGGTAAATCACGGGACGATACAGCGGCAACGTTGGATATCGCTATGGCATAATCGCTCACACCTATCAATTCGCTTGCAGTGCCGGGGAATCTGAGTTGAGCGAAGAAACCGTATGCCATCAGCGCACCGCACAGCGTCTTCAATCTTTCATCGGATGAATTCTCCCGTTGGTAATCGCAGTATTCTTTTACACTGGAGCTCAAGTTCTTTACTTCTTTTTTGTCCCCGTCACATATTCTGAAAAGCACTTCCTTAGTGAACTGGTTAGCGGAAAAGGAAGCGACCATGAATACGTACTTCCCGGATTCGTCAAGGTGCTCTTCATCAAAAGCCGCTTCGGAATAGTTCTCCCATCCGTCAGTTGAATACTCAACGTAGTACCCGCCGCTTGTCATCTCAGACGTTACGCCGTCAACGTATATTTTGATATCAACGTTTTCATTCAAACTGAGCGACGCAGTGCACGTAGGACCTTCGTTCGGTTTATCTTCGTTGAGCGTTACCTCAACAGTCTGTTCGGCACCCGAAGGATTGAGTTTGACGGTCACGGTCATTATCTGAGGGGCGTCTTCAAGCACCCTGACCGTGATACTTGCAAACTCGCCGTCGAACGAAGATGCGGTGAATGAGCCGCCGACGACTCCCATAAGCGTCCTGATGTCGAAACTCTTCATCGGATGAGTACCGAGCATCTCTCCGGACACTACTTCAAGTCCGTCGCTGATCCCCAATTCGATAGCGCCCGACGTCGATTCTTCCGTATCAGAAAGGCTGACCGTCACGGTGATCGTTTCTCCGACTTCAACTTTCCCTTTATCCGGAGTTGCCGTCACAGTGAACGAAGTCGAGGCAAACGCGGCGGGGATCAGTCCTATGAGGAAGATAACACTCAATACGCCGGCAATAATTCTTTTCATAATGCTGTTTCTCCTTAATATTTAATTCAACGGATAAGTCTCCGGGAAGAACGTGTAATACAAAAGATATACCGCATCGGCGTCGGTAACCGTACCGTCGCCGTTGACGTCTCCGTCCTGATTCAGCGGATAGGTCTCCGGGAAGAACGTATGGAACAACAGATAAACGGCGTCGGCGTCAGTCACGATATCGTCGCCGTTGAAATCGCCTCTGATCACCGACCAGACGGTGACAGTTCCGGGTTCCGTCACGAAGGCGACGTCAGCATTGTTCGCGCCTTTTCCTCTGACCGAAAGCGTCAGAGAATAATCGCCGTCTTCGGCGTCGTCGCTGACTTTGATCGTCAGAGTGACGATAGTACCGTTTATATCGCGCGTTTCCGAAAGCGCCGCGACTCCCATACCCGTATTCTCATCCCAACTTGAGATAACGAGATTTTCGACGTCCCATTCGACTCCGAGAAGAGTGAGGACGGGTGAATCAAGCGTTATATCCGAGATCGCGAGCGAGCTGAGCGCAGGCGCGTTTTCGATACTCACGTCAACGGTGATCTCGTCGCCCGCTTTCGCTCTGACGTCTTCGACCGTCACGGCGGCGCAGTTCGGGTCCGGTTCACCGCAAACGGTGCAGACGCCGCCGACGAAATCATGACCGAGCGCGTCGACGTAGTCACCGACGTAGAAATCGCCGCAGATCGAACAGGTGTGAGTCGTGAAGCCCTGTTCAGTACAAGTCGGGGCGGTCACGACTGCGACATAGTCGTGACCGAGCGGGTCGGAATAGCAATCGACGTAGCTTTCACCGCAACCGGAACAGGTATGTATGGTATAGCCCTGTTCGGTACATGTCGGTTCCGTCACCGTACTGACGTAATCGTGGGTATGATTGAAATAGAACTGAGCATTGAGCAGATTACTGTTGCCATATGATGCGACGGATACTCTGTTCCAGTCTTCTTCCGTTCCTTGATAATAAACGCTCGTGAGCGAGGTACATCCTGCAAAAGCGTCACTGCCGATACTCGTAACTGAATCCGGAATATCGACTCCGGTTTTTCCGCCCGGACAACAAATGAGTTTCGTAACGTTTTTGTCGTACAGGACTCCTTCGATCGATTTAAAGTATGAGTTATCGTCATCTACATTTATCGAGACAAGTGAGTCGCAGTAGGCGAAAGCAACACTTTCTATGCTCGTCACGGAATCGGGGATCGTCACGCTCGTGAGCGTAGTGCAATTGAAAAAAGCGTGATGGCATATGCTCGTAACTGAGTCGGGGATCGTCACGCTCGTGAGTGAGTAACAGTACTCAAAAGCGTAGCTGTCGATACTCGTAACTGAGTCCGGAATATCGACTCCGGTTTTTCCGCCCGGACAACAAATGAGTTTCGTAACGTTTTTGTCGTACAGGACTCCGTCGATCGATTTAAAGTATGAGTTGTCGTCATCTACGTTTATCGAGACAAGTGAGTCGCAACAGGTGAAAACTTCAGATCCTATGCTCGTCACAGAATCGGGGATCGTCACGCTCGTGAGCGTGGTGCAATTGTAAAAAGCGTAATTGCCTATGCTCGTCACGGAGTCGGGAATCGTCACGCTCGTGAGTGAGGTGCATCTTTCGAAAGCGGATTGACCTATGCTCGTCACGGAATTCCCGATCGTCACGCTCGTGAGTGAGTAGCAGTACATGAAAGCTTGATAACCTATGCTCGTCACGGAATTACCGATTGTCACGCTCAAAAGTCCGGTACAACTGTTGAAGGCGGATTTACCTATGCTCGTCACGGAGTCGGGGATCGTCACGCTCAAAAGTCCGGTACAACTGTTGAAGGCGGATTTACCTATGCTCGTCACGGAGTCGGGGATCGTCACGCTCGTAAGTGAAGTGCGACCCCAGAAAACGGAATCACCTATGCTCGTCACGGGGTATCCGCCTAATACGGACGGGATCGAAACTACGCTCCCGTAACCGGAGTATCCGGTAATCGTTGCTTCTCCATCTTCAACTTCATATTGCCAGTCCCCGCTCCTTTGAGCCGTCGCGGCGGGGGAGAACACGATCATCCCGAAAACGGTCGAGACGGCAAGGATCAGAGAAAGGACGTTTTTATATATCCTTTTCATTCTTTTTTCTTCTCCTCAAAAAATTGAAACTCCATTTAATTCAACGGATAAGTCTCCGGGAAGAAGGTGTAGTACAAAAGATATACCGCGTCGGCGTCGTTAACCGTGCCGTCACCGTTGACGTCTCCGTCCTGATTCAGCGGATAGGTCTCCGGGAAGAACGTATGGAACAGCAGATAAACGGCGTCGGCGTCGTTGATCCTTTCGTCACCGTTGAAATCGCCTCTCAGTACCGACCAGACGGTGACCGTCCCGGGTTCCGTCACGAAGGAGACGTCTTCGCCGTCTTCATCCTTAGCCATGACCGTGAGCGTCAGAGAATAATCTCCGTCTTCGGCATCGTCGCTGACTTTGATCGTCAGAGTGACGATCTTTCCATTTATATCACGGGCTTCCGTCAGCGCCGCGACTCCCATTCCGGTATTTTCATCCCAACTCGAGATGACAAGGTCTTCAATATCCCACTCAACGCCGAGAAGAGCGAGGACCGGAGAATCAAGCGTTATATCCGAGATCGCTATAGAGCGAACGGGCAGAGAGTTTTCAAGGTAAACGCCGACGGTGATCTCGTCACCCGCTTTCGCTCTGACGTCTTCAATTATCACTGCAGCGCAATTCGGATCCACCTCTCCGCAAACAGTGCAGACCCCGCCGGAGAAACTGTGTCCGTTCGCCGGAACGTAATCACCGAAGTAACTGTCTCCACAACCCGAGCAGGTATAGACGGTGTAACCCTGCTCCGTACACGTCGGTTCGATGACGTCGCCCGCGACGTAATTGTGACCTGCAGCCGGAACGAAATCACCAAAGTAGCTGTCCCCGCACCCCGGACAGGTATATACGGTGTAGCCCTGTTCCGTGCACGTCGGCTCAACAACTTCGCCCGCGACGTAATTGTGGCCTGAAGCCGGAACGTAATCACCGTCGTAGTTGTCCCCGCACCTTGAGCAGGTATAGACGGTGTAGCCCTGTTCCGTGCACGTCGGCTCAACAACTTCGCCCGAAACGTAATCGTGACCGAGAGCGGGTGCTATCAAGTCATCATCAGTCAATTTGGGCGAGTGATGATCCGCAGCAGAGAGAAGATCAGAACAAGCGGAACACGACCAGTGCTCGATAATACCCGTATCCACGCACCCCGGCGCGACGCCGGTATTATGAACGAGAGTATGTATTGTCGAAGAATCAAGAGGCTCGTTATAAGAACCCTTCGTTATAGCGTTCCATTGTTCCGAAGAACCGTTAAAATAGACGTTGGCAAGAGAATCACATTCATCAAACGCAAATCCTTCGATTGCAGTCACAGAATCAGGAATCGTAACAGTTTCAAGAGACGTGCAGCCGCAGAAGAGCATTTCGTCTATGCACGTTAGTGAAGCAGGAAGCTTGACACTCGTCAGCGACGTGCAACCCATGAAACAATCTTCGCCAATGCTCGTTATTCCGTCAGGCAACGTCACGTCTGTCAGCGATGAACAGCCGCGAAAAGCATCCTTGTCAATAAACGTGACGGAATCCGGTAACGTAACACTCGTAAGTGATTTGCAACCGTAAAATGCGTAAAGTTCGATGCTTTCCACTGTATCAGGAATATCGATCTCCGTTTTTGCGCCCGGGCAACAAACGAGTATCTTCACATCTTTATCGTAAACGACGCCGTCGATCGATTTATAGGTCGGATTATCTGCATCAACCGTTATCTCTTCGAGCGAGGTACAACCAATGAAAACTGCCTCTAATTCCGTCCATGAGGCGGGAATATACACACTCTGAAGAGAAGTGCATCCACTGAAAGCATATCCACCGAACAATCCGCTGGAGTCAGGGAGCGTTAAGTTCGTAAGCGAAGTACAACCACTGAACGCCCACCCACCTATATACCAAACAGAGTCGGGAAACGTAACCGTCGTAAGTGACTCACAACCAAAGAAAGCGTATTCGTTAATAGTCTCCAAATTACCGTTTATCGTTACTCCTGTAAGCGTGGTGCAACCCCAAAAAGCATGATCGGCTATGGATTTTACGGGGAGGCCTTCGATCTCCATCGGAATGGTGACGTCGCCTCCCGAACCGACGTAACCTGTAATAGTTACTTTCCCGTCCGAAACGATGTATTCGAAATCGGAAGAGTTGTCAATTTCAACGTAGCTGTCTCCGCACCGCGAGCAGGTGTAAGTCGTATAGCCCTGCTCAGTACCGGTCGGAGCGGTATAGACGCCCGCGTAATCGTGGCCGAGAGCGGAAACGTAATCGCCTACGTAACTGTCACCGCATGTGCAGGTGTAGGTCGTATATCCCTGTTCCGTGCACGTGGGTCCGGTAACGGAGGCGGAATAACTATGAACGTGATTCCCATCGCCCTCCGAAGTAACCGGACCGATGTACGTACCGTCATCGACAAACGTTGCAACCATAGGAAGGTTGCCGCCTCCACTGGAATTATACAGGCAGCCGCTGACGGGCTCATACATTTTCTTCGTTCTGCTTGGTGCAGCATTCTGATGCTGGAACGCAGCGGTTGTTCCGAGAAGGACGGCGGCTACGTTTGAGTAATCC
>JAFRQK010000023.1 GCA_017428635.1 Clostridia bacterium
GATAGAGGGACTGCTCGCGCTCGCAGCGGAACTGAAAGAAAAGAAGAAGACGGGCGTTCCTCACAGAATGTGCGAGGGTAAGAATATCGCGCTGATATTTGAAAAAACGAGCACCAGAACGCGCTGTTCGTTCGAGGTCGCGGCCGCGGATCTCGGCATCCATCCGGTATATCTCGACCCCTCTGGCTCGCAGATAGGAAAGAAGGAGAGCATCGCCGACACCGCAAGAGTACTCGGCAGAATGTTCGACGGGATAGAATACAGAGGCTACGGTCAGAGTATCGTTGAGGATCTCGCAAAGTATTCCGGCGTTCCCGTCTGGAACGGTCTGACCAATGAATTTCATCCGACTCAGATCCTCGCGGACCTTATGACGATAAAAGAGCGTTTCGGTCATCTTGAGGGCATAAAGCTCGTCTACTTCGGAGACGCGAGGTACAACATGGGCAACTCGCTGATGGTCGGGTGTGCAAAGATGGGCATGGATTTTGTCGCCTGCGCTCCCGCAAAGTACTTCCCGGATAGGGCTCTGTCAGACGAATGCCGCAAGATCGCCGCGTCGTCCGGAGGCTCGGTCACATTCGAGGAAGATCCCGCAAAGGCGGCGCTCGGCGCCGACGTCGTCTATACCGACGTCTGGGTCTCTATGGGAGAACCAGACGAGGTATGGGAGGAGAGGATACGCGACCTCATCCCCTACAGGGTGACGTCTGAGATAATGCGGACGGCGGGCGAGGGGTGCATTTTCATGCACTGTCTTCCCTCATTCCACGATCTCGGAACGACGATAGGTCAAAAAATATATGAAAAGTTCGGGATCGACTGCATGGAGGTCACGGATGAAGTGTTCGAGAGCGGCGCGTCCGCGGTTTTCGACGAAGCGGAAAACAGGATGCACACGATCAAAGCGGTGATCGCCGCAACTCTTTGAGGTGGATTATGAAAAAGGCATATCTAACGCTTGAAAACGGAGAGGTCATAGAGGGCGTAGCGGCGGGCGCCGAACGCGAGAGCGTCGGCGAGCTCGTTTTCACCACGGGCACCGTCGGATATCTCGAAACTCTGACCGACCCCTCGTACGCCGGGCAAATCGTGATCCAAACGTTTCCGATGATAGGAAACTACGGCGTGATACCGGAGGATTTCGAGGGAAAGAGCGCACTGACCGGATACGTCGTTCGCGAGCTGTGCGCGGAGCCGTCCAATTTCAGATCCGAGGGAGAGCTCGATTCTTATTTAAAGAAAGCGGGGATCCCGTGCATCTGCGGAGTGGACACGAGGCGTCTTACCAAACTGCTCCGCGACTCGGGCGTCATGAACGCGAAGATCTCATACGACGCTCCCTCGTCGCTCGAGGACATAAAAGCGTATTCCGTCGGGGACGCGGTAAAGAGCGTGACGACGGAGAAGACCGGGCGATATGAGGCGAAAGGAAAAAAGAAATACACGGTCGCGCTGATAGACTACGGCGCGAAAGGCAACATTATCAAGTGTCTGCGCGAGAGAGGGTGCGATGTGATCGAGCTCGGCGCGGACGCGCACGCGTCTGAGATTTTGTCATATTATCCGGACGGGGTCATGCTGTCGAACGGACCGGGCGACCCCAAGGTGAATCCTCACAGGATCGAGACCGTTAAGGCGCTTATCGGCAAGGTGCCGATATTCGGTATATGTCTCGGGCATCAGCTCTTGGCGCTCGCCATGGGCGGCGACACGGAAAAGCTCAAGTTCGGTCACCGCGGAGCGAATCAACCCGTCAAGGAGGTCTTCGGGACAAGGACGTATATCACAAGTCAGAACCACGGCTACGCGGTTATTGCGAAAAGCCTCGAGGGGAAGGGAGTTCAGAGCTTTGTCAACGCGAACGACGGAAGCTGCGAGGGGATTGATTATCCCGGGATGCGCTGCTTCTCCGTACAGTTCCATCCGGAGGCGAACGCAGGTCCTATGGACACGGAATTTCTGTTTGAAAAATTCGTCGGAATGATGGGAGGTGACATGGATGCCTAAGGATACGTCTATCCGCAAAGTGCTCGTTATCGGCTCGGGTCCGATCGTAATTGGTCAGGCGGCGGAATTTGACTACGCCGGAGCGCAGGCGTGCCGCGTCCTCAGCGAGGAAGGGCTCGACGTCGTTCTCGTCAACTCAAATCCCGCGACGATCATGACGGATAAATCTCTTGCGGACGAAATATACCTTGAAGCTCTCAACGCGGAAACGGTCGCAAGAGTCATTGAAAAAGAGCGACCGGACGGACTTCTCGCGGGGCTCGGGGGACAGAGCGGTCTGACGATCGCCGCCGAGCTTTACCGCGACGGGACTCTCGAAAAGTACGGTGTGCGCCTCCTCGGAACGGACGCCGACGCGATAGCGAAGGCAGAGGACCGCGAGCTGTTCCGCGATCTGATGAACGAGATCGGTCAGCCGACAGTTCCCTCCGAGATCGCCGAGAACATCGACGACGCGGTTGCGGCGGCGAAGAAGATCGGGTATCCGGTCATAGTCCGTCCCGCATATACCCTCGGAGGCTCGGGCGGCGGCATCGCGTACTGCGAAGAAGAGTTCGTCACGATCGCGAAGACCGGACTCGATATGTCTCCTATCACTCAGATACTCGTTGAAAAATGTATATCCGGCTGGAAAGAGATCGAGTTTGAAACGATGAGGGATTCGGTCGGGAACGTTATTGCGGTCTGCTCGATGGAGAACGTCGACCCCGTCGGCATCC
>JAFRQK010000024.1 GCA_017428635.1 Clostridia bacterium
GAAGAGTACGGTCTTTCTGTTATCACCGAACCGAGAGACGAAGTAATGAACTACGCAGAATGGAAAGCGGAGTCCGAGGGAGCACCTACACTTCGGAGCAGTATACGAGGAGCGATAGATTTCGTTGTAAAACGCTCAATGTCCAAAAGACAGTTTCTCGAAGGTATGGACGCCCTCGGATTCATCATCGACACGTCGGGTAAATATCCGAAGATAAAGCACAACGGAACCGAAAGATTCGTCCGCTTCAAATCTCTCGGCGAGGGATATTCGCTTGAAGAGATCTTTCAGAGGATAGCTGTGAACGACCATATCGAGCCGTCCCGCATTCCGAGACAGGACGATCCAGATAAGATCTTTGAAGGAGAGGAAGAGCCGGTCGAGATAATGAGCTTTATCCCCCTTTACCGTTCGTACAACAGAGCGATGGATATCGCAACGTCAAGACCGTATCAGAACGTCAGCGTATATTACCTCGTCAGACAGGATATGAGTATCAAACGACTGTATGAAGACTCTCTCGACCTCGTTACCGAACACAACCTAAAAACAGGAGAGGACGTTATCAACTACAAAGCGGAAGCGATGAAGCAGATTGACGAGGTGATCGAACAGAGACGGGAGATGAGAAATCTTCTAAAGAGACTGGAGCGTTCGGGGAATTTTGTTGAAGCGGATAAAGCGAGATACAACATCGGAGTGTATTCTATGAGGTTGTCAAAGCTGCGCCGGGAAGTAACGACTTGCGACGAAGTCCTTGAACGGAGCCGGCACGTCAGAGACAACCTTATGAGAATAGAGCAAGACAAATTCAAAGGAAAGGAGATGGTGACACATGAACACATCGGCAGACGCGGCGGATCAAGTCGTGAGGATGAGCCTGAACGGAGCTGAAGTAGCGCTGAAGGTGACCGGCAAGGGTGCGGCTGAGATAAGCAAGCTGCTTATGAAGGCGCTGAAGAGTTCAAAGAATCAGCAGCATAAGACAAAGGGATCTATCAGACTGAATAACCTTGTCAGGAGCGGAAAGAAACTCGACGTCGTAGAAATATCCGACAGTCAACTCAAAACGTTCTGCGTTACCGCTAAGAAGTACGGTATCCTGTATACCGTGCTGAAGGACAGGAACGCGAACGACGGAAAGACGGAGCTGATGTATAAATCGGAGGACAAGGAAAAAGTCGGACGTATCCTAAAGAAGCTCGGACTGACTACCGTCGATATGGCGCAGGTCAAGGACGAGGTCGAAAGAGATATGTCGGGACAAGCCCCGCCGGAACGGTCCGAGATCACCGAGAAGGAAGCGGATGAGTTCATCGACAAGGTGATGGAGAAAGGCAGTCCCACAAAAGAGGAAGGTCAGAACGAAAACCCTACTCAGACGCGGACGGACAAGCCGGATCGGTCCGCGAGTTCTTCAAAGGAGAAAAAAGTGACTTCAAAAAACAAATCAGAAGAGGTTGAACCGGAGAGAAAGAAATCGGTGAGACGAGAACTCAAAGAGATAAAAGATGAGCAGGCGGCAAAACGCGCAAAGGAAAAGAGTAAGTCCCGAAAGACTCCGGCAAAATCAAACGAACACCGGCACACACCCAAAAAGAAAACAGA
>JAFRQK010000025.1 GCA_017428635.1 Clostridia bacterium
CGCGGTTTGTTCACGGTGACCGCGGTAAAATTCTGCGTTTCCGGCGTAGCCGGATGAAATGGGTTGGGTCCCATTTCAAGCGGAATTTTATCCTGTTTGATCTGTTGCGTAGCAACAAGAGCAAACAGATTTATGTGCTTCATACGGCCCGCGAGGAAATAAGGTTAATTCTTTTGATCGGGATAATCAATGTATTGACATCCCGTTGGAGAATATGTTAATATCTGCTTGTACAACCGAGGATCGTAAAAAGGAAACTGCGATGACCAAAGAAAAAATATTCAAAATAATAAGCGACGCCGAAGACGCTTTTGGTCTCGCGCATCAAGGCGACGATCTTGAAAAGATCAAAAAGACTGCGCTTGATTTCCACGCGCTGGTCCACCCCGCAGAGGTGTCCGGCACGAAAGAAAAGACGATCGCCGACTGCGTTTTCGATTATATGGCGGCGGGTCATCAGAACGATATCGTTCCGCGTCAGGATTACGACGTCGATCTGAAATACGCAGGAACTAACGCCGTCCCGCTGTGCTGGCATTTCTGGCACACTTACAGGATCGAAGATCTCGTCAGCAATATTCTGATGGCGAACGGAAAACAGATATTCAACGACGAATGGAAAGAAAAGATCGGCGCTTCGATCACCGACACGGGCAACGCCCTTGAATTTGACGAGGCGGTCTCGTTCGGTAAGAGTATAAACGTCCCGAACCTGCGCCGGTATATGATCGCCGTAGGCAAAAATACACGCGAAATAATAAACGGTTTGACGCTTGAACAGATAAAAACGAAAGTCCCGGAAGAATGGGTGATGAGGATCCTCGAAGAAGGCGGAGTGACAGTTGATTTCCGCTCCGTCTGGCTTTTGGTCTTCTGGGGGCGGCTTACGGTCGGAGGAATGCTCTCGATCCCCATAACGGATCATCATATGATGCATCTGACGCCTTGCGTAAATAACCTGCCTATCGAGTTTTGAAATCGCCGAAAAAACAGGGAAGCAAGCCTTTGACTTGCTTCCTTTTCATTTTCATTTTATCTCTTTCGCTTTATCGGCGTGCTTACGAGATAAAAAACCGTTATGTAGAGCAGGAACAGGCCGACGACGATCATCGGATACAGGACGGGGTTCCCGCCGACGAGGTTGTAGAAGATATCGTACGGCGTTCCGTCGCCGCGGCGCAGGAACATATAGTTGTAATCGACGATAGCGTTCGCCGCGAATGCGGCTCCGCAGAAGAAGAGCAGGATCCCGAAAGTGATCGGTATGTTCTTCTTTTTGAGACTCGCCATGCCCGACACTCCGATATAGATCGCCGCGAAGCCCGCGATCGCGTGGGTCAGCCCGGAGACGACGTTGTCGAATCCGAACACCGGATACGCCGCGTAGTTCTGCCCCGCGAAATACGTTCCCATCACCGCGCCGAGCGCGCCGAAGATCAGAACGAAGTCGAGCGCCGCCTCTTTCAGCCGCCCGCGCGAGAGGGCGGCGACCGGAAGCGCGATCAGCTGGATACTGCAAAGGAACAGCGGCAGATTCATCCGCCAGTTCATCGGATCGTGCTCGCGGAAGCACAGCAGGACGATCTTGAATATCTCAAGGGCGTCCATAAGTATCGCCGCGACGACGATGACCCTGTTTTTGCGGCTCAGATCCTTTTTTCTCATACTGAGTCCGAGAACGACCGCGAGCGCGATCATCACCGCCATAAGAGATGAAACGAATATCAGATGCTGAGGCGACATATACCCCTCGGGCGTCCGCTTATACCCGCCGAACCCGAAGAATTCCTTGATCGCGCCCTTGAGTCCGCCCAAAAGATCGAAACTCACTCAAAACGCCTCCCTTCAAATATCCGCCTCGCCGCCCGACGGGATCATGAACCGGCCGTCGTCGCAGCGGAGATAAACGTCGAGGACCGACGGATTGTACGCTCTCTTCATGTCGGCGTAATAGACGAGGCCGCGGAACGCCTTCACGTACTCGTATATCTCCGAGTTCGTCGCGTACCAGATCTCGTCGCATTCGGCGAGTTTTTTGAAGACGCCCTCGATGCGGTCCCACGAGCCGTCGTGCTCGAACTCGTACGTGTGCGCCCATACGTACAGAAGCTGACCGTGATAGTAAAGGTTCGGCTCGTTCACGAACCGGTCGAGCAGCGCGGGAAGCTCGCCGTCCGCCTGATGGATCCCCTTCCAGTCGTACCACTCGTCCTCGCGCGGGAGCAGGAAGTCGGTCTTTCTCTTATCGCCGCGCGCCCAGACGAATCCGGAAAGGCGAAGCATCTCCTTAACGTCGTCGTTGTAACTGGAAAACGGATACGCGAACCCGCGGACGAGCCGCCCGAACGTCTGCTCAAGTGTGATCCTGTCGTTCAGTATGTCGAAAAGCGCGTCAGCGCCGCCGATATGACCGAGCGCCTGATGACGGTACCCGTGAGCGGCGATCTCGAAGGACGGGTCACGGAAAAGTTCCTTCGCCTGACTCACCGTGAGCGGGATCGCATCCCTGCCCTCGGGCTTGACCGTCCCCTCGGGGCTGAAAAGACCGGAGTTGAGGTTGAACGTACCCTTTATTCCGTACTTTTTCATGATCGACGCCATTCTGATATCGGTGTCGATACCGTCGTCGAAACTCATCGTGAACGCCTTGGTCTTGAATCCCGGGAACATCAAAGTCACTTTATTCATATTCAAACCCTTTCGCCGGAATTGATTATCTCGAATATCGCGTCCCAGCGGGCGCGGTGTTCATCGTCGATTAAGTCGGGAAAGAAACCGGCGCGCAGATAACTGCGGATCGCCGGGATCCTGAAATCGTCCGTCGTGAGGTACGCCGTCTCAAGCCCGGCGCGGTGGAGGGCTCTCAGCGCCTCGACGTTCAGACGCGTGCCGACGCCCCGCCCCCTGTATTCGTCGCGGCAGGCGACCATGTGGATATACCCCTCTTTTTTGTCGTAGTGCGGGATCACGGCGAGCGTCGCGACGGGATCGCCGTCCTTTTCCACAATGAAAAATTTATCGAACTCGGGATCTCCGTGTTCGTACATACACGTCCTGAAGAACTCGGGCGTCATCTTCTCTCCGGTCAGACCGCACTTCACGATCTCGAGCCATTTGTCGATATCGGAATCCGATCCGTCGAACGTACGGCAGGTGAGGTCGCCCCAGTCGGGCGCGTCGGGACACACGGGCGTCCTTTTCTTTTCCCACCTCATTACAAGCTGTTCCATACAGAGACCTCCGCAGGCGAAATCATCGGTTCAATAATAGCACGGGCGGAGCGGTCTGTCAAGCGCGGGGCGGGTTGACACCACCCGCCCGCGTTTGATATAATACGGATGAAAAAGGAGGTCGTCTCCATATGAAATTACGCGTTTTATCACTGCTGCTCGCAGTCGTTGCGATCCTATCCCTCACGGCATGCAATTTCTCCGATCTGTTCTCGGAGATCGAAAAGGAACTGCCCGGGATCTCGACGGAGGAAGCAAAACCCGATACCCCCGCGACAGTACCGGAAACGGGTCCCGCGGAGCCCGAAAACACGCTCCCCGAGGACGGCGAGTACGACAGCCGCGACGAGGTCGCGCTTTACGTTCATTTATACGGCCGTCTTCCGTCGAATTACATCACTAAAAAAGAGGCGGAAAAACTCGGCTGGTCAGGCGGCGGGCTCGACGCTTACGCTCCCGGGAAGTCGATCGGAGGCTCGCGTTTCGGCAACTACGAGGGACGCCTTCCGGAAGCGCCGGGCCGCGAATACTACGAGTGCGATATCGGCACGCGCGGCAAGAGCTCGCGCGGCGCTAAACGGCTCGTTTACTCAAACGACGGCCTGATCTATTATACCGAGGATCACTACGAATCGTTCGTACTGCTTTACGGCGACGAGGGCTCGTGACGGGGTGAAGTGAAATGAAGATAATTTATATCGACGGTGAAAAACTGGAAAGCGCCGACGGATTCTACGGCGCGTTCAGAGACGCCCTGCCCGAGGCGGAGCTTTACGGGAACAATCTCGACGCGCTTTACGACGCGCTGTCCGTTCTGCGCGGGGATATCGGGATAATTATGGTGAACACGGACGCGATCCGCTCGATCCCCGGCGTCAGGTGGCACGGACTTGTCCGTATGCTCGAAGACCTGACCGGCGAGAGAGACAATATAAGAGTGCTGATCGATCCGTTCGAGACGGACGACGCTCTGATCGATTTCTGATGAAAAAAGAAGAAAAGGCGCCGAGTTACGCCCTGTTCACGCTCGGGTGCCGAGTCAATCAGTACGAGTCGGACGCGATAGGCGAGATTCTGCGCGGCGAGGGTTTTTTGCCCGCCCCGCGCGGCGAGGCGGCGGACGTGTACGTGATCAACACTTGCGCGGTGACCGCGGAAAGCGAGAGAAAATCGCGCCAGCTCATCAGGCGCGCGCGAGCGGCGAACCCCGCGGCGGCGGTCGTCGTAACCGGGTGTTCCGCCGAACTCGAGGGAGCCGCTCTCGCGGATCTCGGTGCGGACGCCGTATGCGGAAACGCCGCCAAAGCCGAAATTCCGGCGACCGTGCGTAAGATACTGTCAAACAGAGAAAAAGTCCCCGTCAGCGTGCCGGATCTTTCGACCGCTCCGTACGACGGGTTATCCGTTTCAGAGCCGAAAAGGGCGAGGACGTATATAAAGATCGAGGACGGGTGCTCGAACAGGTGCGCGTACTGCGTGATCCCCCGCGTGAGAGGACCCGTACGCTCGCGGGATCCCGACGGCGTGCTGAGAGAAGCGGAGATCCTGCTCGGCTCGGGCGTCAGGGAGATCATCCTGACCGGGATCGAGACAGGCTCTTACGGCGAAGATCTCGGTGACCGGGGCGGGCTCGTACGTCTGTTGTACCGTCTCGACGCGCTCGGCGTGCCCCGGGTCGGTATGGGATCGCTCGACCCGTCCGTTCTGAGGGACGATTTCATCGAGGCGGCGGCGACGCTGCCGTCCGTCCTGCCTCATTTCCATATATCGGTACAGAGCGGCTCGTCCGCGACGCTGAAAAGAATGAGACGGAAGTATTCCGCAGAGCAGTTGAGCGACAGGATCGCGGCGCTGCGCTGCGCGGTCCCGGACGTGACGCTCAGCGCGGACGTCATAACCGGTTTTCCCGGCGAGACGGACGCGGAATTTGACGAAACGCTCGCTCTGATGAGTGAAATAAAGTTTCTGCACCTTCACGTTTTCCCGTATTCGTCCCGACCGGGGACGGAAGCGGCAAAGATGGCGGATCAGATCCCCGTCGCCGTAAGAAGAGAGAGGGCGGCGGAACTCTCCCGCGGGCAAGCGGAAATAAAGGGCGATCTGCTCGCGCGGTACGCGGCGGATCACGCGGCGGATCCCGTCGCAGTGCTCGTTGAAAAATACGAGCGGGGCACGGCGAGCGGCCACAGCGAACACTGGGTCGACGTGTGCTTCGACGGCTCCCCCGCCGACGTCGGCAGGATATTGAACGTCGCAACGGTCTCATCTAACGGCACGTGCGTAAAAGGAAAGAAAGCATAAAAAAAGCTTCGCGGATTACCGCGAAGCTTTTTTTGTTTTTGAGTTTAGCCTCTGTTTTTCTTCAGCATGTCCATGATCTCGTTGATGTCGTCGTCTGAGACGATCGACTCGGCGACCTCGGGCATCTCCTCGGGAGCGACCTCGGCGGGAGTTTCCTTAACGGAGGTCTCGAGCGTTCCGTCCTCGCGCTTCTTCATAACGAGTTTCTCGTTCTTGTTGTCGAAGCCGGTCGCGATGATCGTGATCTTCATCTCGTCTTCGAGTTCGGAGTCGAACGCGACGCCCCAGATCACGGTAGCGTCCTCGTGCGCCTGAGCGGCGATCATCGAGGAAGCGGTGTCGATGTCGGAGAGTTCGATATCGGGAGAAGCGGTGATGCTGACGAGAATACCCATCGAGCCCGCGATCGTCGTCTCAAGCAGAGGCGAGGAGATCGCCTGCTTGGCCGCCGTCTCGGCCTTGTCCTTGCCGCTGCCCTGACCTACGCCCATATGAGCGTAACCGGCGTTTCTCATTACGGTGGAGACGTCGGCGAAGTCGAGGTTCAGGTACTGAGGAACGTTGATGAGTTCGCAGATGCTCTGCACGCCGTGACGGAGAACGTCGTCGGCGACTTCAAAGGCGTTGAGGAGAGTGATCCTCTCGCCGATCTGTTTCAGTTTTTCGTTCGGGATTATAATGAGAGAATCGACGTACTGGCTGAGGTTCGCGATACCCATTTCAGCCTGATCCATTCTCTTCTTGCCTTCGAACGCGAACGGCTTGGTGACGATACCGACGGTGAGGATGCCCATTTCCTGCGCTATCCTCGCGACGATCGGAGCCGCGCCGGTCCCGGTGCCGCCGCCCATACCGGCGGTGACGAAGACCATCTCTGCGCCCGCGAGTGCGTTTTTGATCTCTTCGATATTCTCTTCGGCGGCTTTGGCGCCCATCTCGGGATTCGAGCCCGCGCCGTTGCCCTTGGTGACCTTCTCACCGATCGGGACCTTAATGGTCGCGCTCGAGTGAAGAAGCGTCTGATTGTCGGTGTTGATCGCGATGAAGTCCACTCCGCGGACGTTCGTAACGATCATTCTGTTGACGGCGTTTCCGCCGCCTCCGCCGACGCCTATTACTTTTATGTTGACCTTGCTCTGCTGTCCTTCGTCGAATTCAAATGGCATTTTCTCTGCCTCCTTATCCGGATTTATACGATTTTTTCGCATCTTTCTGTCCGTTTACGGACTTGATCGAGCATATACCTAAACAATATAATACCTCATACGATGAATTTTTGCAAGAGATTTTCAAAAATATTTTAGACAAACTGGCAAAAAAGTCAAAAAATGGCTCAAAAACGCGGTTTTACTGCGGTTTTGAGCCATTCGAAATTATAATTTGAATTTGTCTATTATATGATTTTATTTTTTAGTCATTTGTCGAATTCAGTCGATCGCGATCGTTCCGTCAAAGACTACGCTCGTTTTCGAGGGATCGGAAAGATTGAGACGCGCCTTGTTTCCGGAGGAGAACATCGGATCCTCCAAAACCTTCGCCGCGGTGGCGAATTTCACGTCGATATCGGTCGACGAGCCGAAAATGAGAAGATACTTTCCGTCGCACGAAGCCTCTATGTTGTAAAGATCCCTCAGGTCGATCGACGATACCCTGTCGCAGAGATCGCTGTCCGCCGCCGCCTCGAGCGTCGCTCTGATCGAGCGTTCGTCTTTTTCCCCGGCGAACTCGATAAGGCGTCCTTCGACCGAGTAAGATACCGCGGGCAGTTTCAATTTTATGAGAGTTTCCGGAACCGGTTCGCCCTCCGCGAGCGTATCGAGTACGCGCAGCCCGTCGGAAAGGACCACCGTTTTACCGAATATTTCCGCGAAGTACGCCGGAACGTCTTCGGTAACGTTCAGGGTCACCGTTCCCGGAGGAGACCTCCTCACCTCGACGTGCTCAACGTAGGGACACTTGAACGTCACCTTCGAATCGGTCGCGCTCGCGCGGAACGAGTAAAGATTGAGCCCTTTGCTGACGCCCGACGCTTCGATTATCTCTTCCGCCGCGTACGTCAGATTTCCTTCGACCGTAATATTTCTTACGACGAAGACGAGTTTGTAAAAGCCGAAAACGAAAAGGACCGTGAACAGAATGATCATCAGAGCAAGCAGAAGTCCGCGCCGTCTCTCGATGAATTTTCTTCTCGAAGACGCGCGTCTTCTCGCATCGTCAACGTCGTCGCGATGCTTATCTTTCATCGCCCCGTCCTGCCTGCGCGGCGCCTCCGCGGCAAATGCGCCTCCTGCTCCGCCCCGCGGACTTTCAAAGCCGACCTTATAGACCTTCGGCTTGAAATCTGCGGGGTCGTACTGACCGCGCCTGAGTTTTTCCGTCTCTTTGAGAGAAGGTTCGTCGTAATAGAAATCGCGGAGTTCGCTCTCGTCCGGCTGTTTCATTTGGAACTCCGGCGGGCGTTTCGGCTCTTCGCGTCTTTCCGCCGCGTCCGAAAAAGAGGCTCGGTTCCTTCTCCCGTACGCGCGCTCGATGCGCGCCATCTTTTCTTTCTTTGAAAAGATCCCGTCGGGGTACACGTAAAAGACGGTCTGCCTTCCGGCATCCGTTCCGGTATTCGGTTGTGAGTTTACCGTAAGACAGCCCTCCTTTCCGCGAATTATCTGCCGTATCTATTTCCTCAGAAGTTCTTTGATGTCCTCGTATATGAGCTTGTTTGCGTCCGGCGTCGCGAAAGCGGTAACGTTTTCGCGCATCCGCGCCGCTTCCCCCGCCCCCTCGTCGGACAGAAGTCTTTCTACCGTTTCCGGCAGCAGAGCGGGATCCTCTACGAGTTCTTTTTCCTCGAAAAGGAGCGCCGCGCCCGCGTCCGCAAGAACTTTGGCATTTTTATACTGATGGTTTTCCGCGACGTTCGGACTGGGTATGAAGATCGCGCATTTTCCGCACATCGCGATCTCGGATACCGTCATCGCGCCCGCGCGGCAGATAACGACGTCCGCCGCAGCCATTCGCAGCGGCATATCGTAGATGAATTCGAGAAATTCGATGTTCGGGTATTTATCGAGCCCCGCGTCCTTGAAAAGGCCGGTGCAGATCTCGTGTTCTATCGAGCCCGTGGCGTGAACGTGCAGCGTCTCCGGATGGTCCGCGGTGTACCGTTTCATCACCTCGAGCGCCGCGTCGTTCACCTTTTCCGCGCCCATACTCCCGCCGTATGACAGGATCATTTTTTCGTACTTCCCCGCTATTCCGAGCTCGTTGCGCGCCTCTTCCCTCGATACGGAATGGAATCCGGACGATACGGGATTCCCGACGTGAAGAAGCTTATCCCTGTATTTCGGATTTATCGACTCTGCGGTTTTCTCGAAGTTCAGCCAAATGCGATCGGCGCGTCCGACGAGCATCTTGACCGCGACTCCCGCGATGGCGTTCGATTCGTGAAGCGCCGTGGGGATCCCCATATCCGCCGCCGCCTTCACGACGGGCCAGCAGACGTAGCCGCCCGTTCCTATAACTATATCCGGACGGAACTCTCGGATGATCTTTTTTGCCTTGTGGGGCGAGGTCACGGCAAGATAAGCCGCCTTGATATTCGACAAAGACAGCGACCGCTTGATACCCCTGACCTCTACGTGGTACATCGGGTAGCCCGCGCGGCCGACGAGTTTGTTCTCGATCCCGCGTTTTGTTCCTACGTACGCGATCACGGCGTCGGGATCGTTCTGTTTTATCGTTCTGGCGATGGCGAGAGCGGGATTAACGTGTCCGCCCGTTCCTCCGCCCGTCATGAGAACTCGCATGGGTTACCCCTCCGTATCAGATCGTTTTCTTTCGGTAGAAGTGGCGTGAGATAGACAGAATAAGCCCCATCTCCGCCATGAGCATTATGAGCGACGAACCTCCGTACGATATGAACGGAAGCGAAATGCCCGTGTTCGGAATGATGTCGCAGACGACCATCATATTGAGGAACGCCTGAAGACCGACCTGAGTTACGGCTCCGAACACAAGAAGCGTCGAGAACGTGTCGGGCGCTCTCATCGCGATAACGTAGCCTCGCCAAATAAATGCGACGAACAGAACGATGAGGAAGAGCGCTCCGATAAATCCGAGTTCCTCGCACCATATCGAGAAGATGAAGTCGTTGTGAGCCATCGAAACGTAGCTGTGTTTCTGATTGCTCTGACCGAATCCCAGTCCGAAAAGACCGCCCGACCCGATGGCGAGCACGCCCTGATGCGTCTGCCAGCCTTCGCCGAGAATATCCACGTCCTCGGACGTAAACGTGACGAGCCTTTTGAGCGCGTACGGGTTTTTCATAATGAAAACACCGACGGCCAGCGCGCCTCCCACAGCGGATGTCAGGAGCGTATATTTGAGGTTGCAGCCTCCGATCAGCATAACGGAAATACCGAGGAAAGCGAGGATGATCGTACCCGAAAGATGCTTTTCGAGCATGACCATTCCGCAGGCGACGGCGATGAATCCGAACGGGTAGAGAGTATTATACTTGAACTTTTCCCAGAAACCCGTCGCCTCTTTCATCCGGTCCTTGTATTTGTCGATATACCACGCAAGGATAAGGACGAGCCCGATCTTCATTATTTCGGACGGCTGGACGGAAAACGAACCGATATATATCCACCGCTTCGCCTCGCCTTCGCTCGTTCCTATCACGAGAACGGCGGCAAGCAGTACGAACGCGATCCCGTAAACGGCGATCGGTCCCCATCTCTTGTAAAGGCGGAACGGCACGAACGACGCCAACACCATCGCGACGCCGCCGATACCGGCGTAGATCAGGTGTTTTTTGAGATATTTGAATCCGTCTCCGCTTTCGGAAAGTCCCGTGGGATAACTTGCGCTGAATACCATTATCGCGCCGAGAGTGACGAGAAGGATGACCAGCGCGAGCATTATCTTGTCAACGCCGCCGCGGACGCGTTCGACGCCGCTCTGCCACTCTTTTTCCCTGCGCTCGTCGTTTATGGTGCGAAGTTCCGCTCTCGTCCGCACGAGCTCGCGCCTTCCCGTACTTGCGACCTGACGCGGCTCGGTACGCCGCCTCTGCGCCGCTTGTCCGTTCGACGGTCCCCCCGTCCTGCCTCCTCCGGGATATCCGGCAGGACGTCTTGCCGCGCTGCGCGCGTTTCCCGTGCGCCGAGCCGATGAGTTGTCCCCGCCGGTCGCTTTTTTATCTGCCATCAGGACGCCTGCCTTTCTTTAAGATTTGTAAGGTAATACGATCAAAGACCGAAGAACGCGGCGACGCACAGAAGCGCCGTCACCGACGAGAATACCGCGACTATTTTTATCTCGGACCATCCGCACTGTTCAAAGTGGTGATGGATGGGAGACATTTTGAAAAGCCTTTTGCCGTGCGTGAGTTTGAAATATGCGACCTGGAGCATAACGGAAAGCGTCTCGATAATGTAGACGAGGCCCGCCACGACGATGATCAGCGGATTCTTTATCATAAACGCTCCGCCGACGATCAGACCGCCCAGAAAGAGCGATCCCGTGTCGCCCATGAATACTCTGGCGGGATAGAAGTTATATATGAGGAAACCCGCCGTTCCCCCGATGAGCAGACCGCCGAGAGTGACCGCTCTTCCGTCCGTGCCGAAAGAGGTAAAACCGGCGACGGCAAAGAAGATCCCGACGACGAGCGTGATACCCGAGGCGAGACCGTCGATCCCGTCGGTCAGGTTAACGCTGTTCATCATCCCGCAAATAAGGATGAGAGCGAATAAGTAGAAGAATATCCCCATATCCCACGTGACGTTGAAATACGGGATGTAAAGCTCCGTGCTCATATTGCAGATAAATCTCATCCCGAGAAGGTAAAGCGCCGCGGCTATGACCTGAAGAAGAAACTTCTGCGGAGCGGTGAGCCCTTCGTTGCGCTTGTTGCGCAGTTTCGCGCGGTCGTCGATACAACCGATGAATCCTCCCGCAAGCCCGAGACAGAGAGTGAGCACGAGCGGCGTCGCCGCTTCGGCTCCGTCTTTTATCCAAAGAAAGACGCTCGCGGCCACTCCGATCAGGATAACGGGGACGATAAAAGCGATCCCGCCCATGGTGGGAGTGCCCTCTTTGCTTTTGTGCCATCTCGGTCCTATCTCGAGGATCTTCTGGCCCATTTTGCGGCTTTTCAGGACCGGTATCAGAAATCTCGATATCACCGCCGTGGCGGCGAACGTCAGGATGAGGGAAACGACGAAAAGGATCTTATATTCCATATTCACTCACCGTGCGCCTTTCAGTTTTTCGTCTGTTTACGGCGCGATCTTTTTTTCTTCAGGAGTTCTATCACGCGCTCCGCGTGGATCCCGCGGCTCGCCTTGACGAGTAGGACGTCCCCGTCCGAAAGAGAGTTCAGGATCATATCGGCGACCGTCTGCGGATCGCGCGTATCGAGGCAGACGAAAACGTTCTCCGCTCTGATACCTTTCTTTATCGCCGCCTCCGCCACGACGTCGCTCATCATTCCGAAGCAGAAGAGTTTCGATACCTTCGCGGTCGCGGCGTATTGCCCTATCTGGTCGTGAAGCAGACGCGAGTACTCGCCGAGCTCGAGCATATCGCCGAGCAGAGCGGCCGCCGCGCCGCCTTTTTTCTGCGCGAGAGCGACGAGAACGTCGATCGCGGCGCGCATCGACTCGGGACTGGCGTTGTAGCAATCGTCGATAACGGTGATCCCGCCGATATCGTAGACGCTCTGCCTCATATCGTATCCGACGTAAGAGGAAAGCCCGTTCTTTATCTTTTCAGTCTCAATACCGAGAAGCGTTCCGACTGCGAAAGCCGACAGGGCGTTGTAAACGTTATGTTTGCCGGGTACGGAAAGTTCGACGTTTGTGACGACCTTATCGCCGCAGATCATGTCGAACGTTGTGCCGTCCGTGCGAAGGCGCAGGTTCACCGCCCTGAAATCGCCGTTCCTGTTGTATATGCTCATGAGCTTCGGCTTGCCGCCGCGTTCCGTATACTCTTTGAAAAGAAGGGGCTCGTCCGCGTTCAGAAGGACCGCGCCGTTCTCCGGCATCCCCGCGGTGATCTCCATTTTGGCGCGGCATATGTTCTCCCGCGTTCCGAGAGTAGCGAGATGAGAAGTTCCGATATTCGTAACGACCGCTATATCCGGGCGAACGATCTTCGAGAGGTATTCGATCTCGCCCAGGGCGCTCATTCCGAGTTCAATGACCGAGACCTCATCCTCGGGAGTCAACTCGAACAGAGTGAGAGGAAGACCGAGTTCGTTGTTGTGATTACCCTTCGTTTTGTGCGTCTTGAAACGGGTCGAAGCAACGGATGCGATCATCTCCTTCGTCGTCGTCTTTCCGACGCTTCCGGTGACTGCAACGAATTTCGCCCTGCTGTGGCATCTGTACCTGAAGGCGATCATCCCGAGCGCACGTACGACGTTATCGACCCTGACGATTACGATCGGCGCGCCGGGGTCGGGGATCTGAGACGGATCTCTCGTCGTAAGGACGCAAACCGCTCCGAGCTCCGCCGCCTGCGGGATGAAATCCGCGCCGTCGGCGCGCTCGCCCTTTATGGCGCAGAAAAGCGATCCGGGAGAGCATTCTCCGGACGCCGTCGCTACGTTTACGATCTCTGTATTTTCATCGGCTCCGCGGATCGCGGTGAGTTCGCCGTCTGCGGTGTCTGCGATCTCGCGTGCCGTAGGTCTCCATAAAGTCAACTCAACGCTCATTTTGTCTTCTCCTTCACATTTCACGTCTCTTTACAAGTTCAGTCACTATTTTTTCCTCGTCGAACGGCTTTTTGCCGTCGGCGGTTATTTCGTATTTTTCGTGTCCCTTCCCCGCAAGGACGACGACCTCTCCGGGGACCGCTTCCGACACGCAGTATTCTATCGCCGCTCTTCTGTCCCTTATGACGGCGTGCGGTTTTTCGCGGTCGACCCCCGCCATGATCTGTTTTATTATAAGATCGGGGTCTTCTCCCCTCGGGTTGTCGCTCGTTACGACCGTAAAATCGGCCAGCGACGAGGCGACGGCGCCCATCTTCTTTCTTTTCGTTCTGTCTCTGTCCCCGCCGCACCCGAAAAGAACGGTTATTTTCGACCCGGGTCTCACCGTTCCGCGCACGGTGCGCAAAAGCGATGAGAGCGCCGCAGGCGTATGGGCGTAATCGATCAGCACGGTGAACGGGCATCCTTCCGGCGTCGCTCTGTAAAGTCTGCCGGGAACTCCGCGAAAACGGCCGAGCGCGCAGGATACCGTCCTTCGGCTCACTCCCTCCGAGAGGGCCGCCGCGGACGCCAGAAGAGAATTGCTTATCGTATAATCTCCCGGTATCGGGACCGATACGCGGAAGGCGGGCGCTTCGGAATACAAAATATATTCCACTCCGCGAACGCCGAGCAGTTTCTGCCTCAGCGCGCGGACGTCGCACCGTTCCCCGGGCACGGGGGGGGCGGTCCGGCACACGACCGAACCCGGATGCGGCGAAAGTCTTATCATATACGGGTCGTCCCCGTTGATTATCAGTTTTTTCGACCTGTCGGACAGAGACGCTTTTGCGAGGAAATAATTCTCCATCGTCAGGTGAAAATCGAGGTGTTCCTCGGAGAGATTCGTAAAGATCGCGGCGTCGGGCCGCACGGGATCGAGTTTTCGCTGAGCAAGAGCGTGCGACGACGCCTCGAAAATGAAGACTTCGGCGCCCATATCCCTCATTTTCGCAGCGAGCGGATAGAACACTTCGGGATCAGGGGTCGTCATAGCGGCGGCGGCGTCCGAGACGGACGAGCCCCCGCCCACGTCTATCACCTCGTCGCCGATCGACGAGCAGACCGTCGTGACCGATCCCGTAAGATATCCCGCCGCGCGGAAGATCTCGCGGAGCATATACGAAACGGTCGTCTTTCCGTTCGTCCCCGTCACCGCGAACGTTTTCATGCGGCTCGTCGGGTCTCCGGTAAAGGTATTCCACATGACCGATTCAGCCGCGCGCGCGTCGGGGACCGTAATGATCCCGGGACCCTCCCGCGCGTCCGAAATAACGGCGGCGGCTCCGCGCGCGAACGCCTCGCCGGTGAAATCGTTTCCGTCTTTTCGGGTCCCTCTGATACAGACGAATACGTCTTTCGGCTTGACTTTTCTCGAATCGGAGGCTATCCCTCCGACCTCAACGGCAGCGGCGAACTCGGGGATCGCCGTCCCCGTGTTTTTCAGCAGTTCTGCGAGTTTCAAATATCATCCCTCCGGAAGCCGAATATCTTTCAACTTCCTTCGGGGGAGTTATCAGTCGGTTCCGTCCAGATATCTGAGTTCGACCTCGACGACCTGTCCGGGAAGCGCCATCGTACCGGCGGAGGGAGACTGTCCCACGACCGTCGCGGTGGAACCCGAAGACGCTCCGGTGAACCTGATATTGAGCCCCGAGCCGATGACCATACTGTTCGCGACTTCGGCGCCCTTGCCCATTAGGTCGGGGACCTCGATATACGGCGTCGGTTCCGCGTCTCCGCAGTAGAGAATGACGTTCCCGTTTTCGTTGCTCATCACGCTGCCCTCGGCGGGGACCTGCGCGGTGACGACGTCGCCGTCTCCGATGATCTCGAATCCTATGCCCTTGTTTATCAGGTCTTCTTTTGCAACGGCGGGATCGGAGCCGACGTATGCGCCCACGGTAACTTCAAGAGAAGCGAGGTCCGCCTCGGTGTACTGTTTTTCAACGCCGAGATACGGGAGAAGGCTCGCGAACAGTTTCGACAGGTAAGGCGCTGCGACGGTGCTCCCGTAGACCGCACCTTTCATCGGCTCGTCTACGATGATGATCGCTGCGATCTTCGGATCGTCGGACGGAGCGTAGCCGACGCACGATCCGACTCTGTACGGTCGCTCTCCGTTTTCGTCGAATTTATCTCTCTTTTCGGACGTACCTGTCTTCGCGGCGACCTTATACCCTTTGACGTAGGCGTTTTTCGCGCCGCCGTCGTGCGAGACGCCGTCTTCGAGAACGTCCGATATCTCGCGGCAGACTTCCGTACTGACGACCTGACGTTTCACGTCGGTCTCATAATTCTTGACGACGTTTCCGTCGTCGTCGACGATGGATTTGAAAAGGTGAGGAGTTATATAGTATCCGCCGTTCGCTACCGTTGCGATCGCGGTGAGCTGCTGGATCGGAGTCGTCTTGAACGTCTGACCGAACGAATAAACGGCCAGCGAGACGTTGTTGAAATCGGATCTCGGCGTATAGATACCGCCGGACTCTGAGGGCAGGTCTATTCCGGTCTTTCCGGTGTACCCGAACGCCTCGAAATAATCGTAGAACTTGTCTTCCCCGAGAAGCGCGGCGACCTGCATCAGAGCGGGGTTGCACGACTGCTGAAGTCCGTATCTGAACGCCAGCGTTCCGTGACCGTTCGTGTTGTGGCACGAAATCGGTTTCGGGTAGTTCGGGATCATCAGCGATCCCGTGCATGTGAACGGCGTATCGAACGTTACGACTTTCTCCTCGAGCGCCGCCGCGGTCGTTATGACTTTGAAAGTGGATCCGGGCTCGTACGTATCGAGCACCGCTTTATTCCCCCACATGGAGTAGAGGAGCTCGAGCCGTTTTTCGGTGTATTCTTCCGATCCTTCCTCGAACCCGCACTCGTCGAGGGCTGCTTTCGAGGTCTCGTCGAGTACGAACGGTTCGTTAAGATCGAACGAGGGATACGTCGCCATTCCGAGGATCCCGCCCGTCTCAACGTTCATGACGATACCGGTCACGCGGTTTCCCGCGCCTGAATCGTTCCACGTCGCCTCGAGCTGGTTCTGAAGCTCGGTCTGAATGTACCGGTCTATCGTGATCTCGAGATTCTGACCGTTCTCCGTCTCAATATAAGCCTCGTACTCGAAAGGCATATCGTTCTTTCTCGCATCCTGCGCGAGGATGTACTTGCCCGACGTTCCCTCGAGCAGGTTGTTATAGTATTTTTCGAGTCCGTAGATCCCGACGCCGTCGGAGTTCGTGAATCCGAGAACGTGGCACGCGAGGTCTCCGTACGGATAATATCTCTTCGAGGACGCCCTGTCGTAGATCTGATTCGTGAGACCGAACTTGTCAATGAACTCCCTGATCTTTTCGTTTACGTTCTCCTCAACGTCGCGCCCGATCAGCTCGTACATCCTGTCCGTCTTCGCAGCTTTCTCAGCCACCGTCGAATACTCGACGCCGAGCTGATACGAGAGATAGGAGCAGATCAGATCTTTCTGAGACGTTCCTCTGTAAGACGCCGTCCCGTCGGGGGACGTCCAGTCGTAGAACACGTCGTTGTCCGGATCGTCGTCCGAGTTCTTTTTGTCGACGTCTTTCTGCGCCTCGTTTATGTCGCTGGGGGATATGATGACGTTGTAGACCGTTTTGTTCGTGGCAAGCGGGTTGCCGTTAGTATCGAGGATGTCTCCCCTCTCCGGGTTGACGTCGGCGGATACGGTGATCTGATCGAGAACCTGGTCCTGATAATACTCATGGTCCCTTATCTGATAAAGGGCGAGCCGACCGATGATTATCGCAGCCGCAAAGGCAAAAAGACAAAAAGCGATCACAAGTTTGTGATACGTTTTTCTGTCTGTTCTGTTCTGTTCTGCGTTCATACTGTTCACCGCTTATCGAAAAATAAATGATCGGCAGGTATGCCGCACAGCGGTTCCGCGCGATCATATTTTATGTATCGTAAAGAGCGAATATACTCCCCGTCCGGCGGTGCGAGGGCCGCGGGAATACTCCTCTTTTATGCAACCATAGCGCACCGGAAAGGTGCGCCATGTATCGTACGTTTTTTAACTTTTTATCCTACGTAGTCCCTTATGTTGTCAAACAGCCCCGTGAAGACGGAAAGGAGCGATCCGAGCGTTCCTCCGCCCTCGCCTTCGCCTGTTCCCGTCGCCTCGAGTTCGATCGTATCGCCGGACGACATCGAAACGAATCTCTTCGTCACGGCTCCTTCTTTGACCATTCCGATCTTTTCGGTCGCTATCTTCTCAACCAGCCGGATATCGTTCTTCTGCTCAAGCTGAAAAGCGAGATCCTCGCGTTCCGCTTCAAGAGCGGAGAGCGTCTCCTTTGCCTCGGAGAGCTGTCTGCTCGACGATGAGAGCTGCGCGTAACTGAATATGACCGCCATGACCATAAGAGTGGAAACGATAAGGATCGCGATGAACGGAAGAGAGATACGCGCTCTCTCTACTTTGACCTCGCGGCGCGACGCTGCGCGGTCCGCCGCGATCGCTTTCGCTCTCGCCTCGGCGCGTTGTTCTTTCCTGATCGCTTTCTTCTCGGCTTTGACGCGGCGTTCAAACGCTTTCACGTACTCGAGACGCGCTCTTTCGCGCTCTGCAGCCGCCGCGCGTCTGCGCTCTTCTCTCACAAGGCGCTCATAGTAAGCGCGCTCTGCCGCCTGACGGTCGGCGGACGTCCGGCGAGGTGCGCTCGTTGCGACCCTCGCCGCGGTCTGACGTCCCCGTGAAGGAGAAATTGAAGAATGATTTGCGTTTTTTGTGCGGTTATACGTTCCGGCGGGGCGCGCAACGCTCTGCCGTCTTACGGTTCCCTGATAGGTCATCGTCCCCGCCTCCTTTTCTTAAAGTTTTCGTACTACGCGGAGTTTCGCGCTCCGCGCTCTCGGATTCGCCTTCGTTTCGTCGTCCGAAGGTAAAATCGGCTTTTTCGTTATGAGCTCGACCGTCGGCTTCTTTCCGCATACGCAGACCGGAAATTCCGGAGGGCACGTGCATCCCGTCGCCAGGTCCTGAAACGTTCTTTTAACTATCCTGTCTTCAAGTGAGTGGAACGAGATCACGGCCGCGATCCCGCCGGGAGCAAGTCTTTCGACCGCCGCCCTTATCGAGGGCTCGATCCCGTCGAGTTCTCCGTTCACTTCGATCCTGATCGCCTGAAAAGTCCTTTTGGCGGGGTGCTGAGCCTCGCTCTTTCTCGCCGCCGCGGGAATGCCACGGATTATCGCCTCCGCGAGCTGAACGGTCGATACGACAGGCGCTTTGTCCCTCGCCTCGCAAATGCTCTTCGCCACGGGCCCGGCGAACTTCTCCTCGCCGTAGTCCCGGATTATCCTTTTGAGTTGTTCGAATCCGTATCCGTTCACGACGTCCGCCGCCGTGATCCCGCCAGAGCGGTCCATCCTCATGTCGAGCGGCGCGTCCGCGCCGTACGAGAATCCGCGGTCCGCCTCGTCGAGCTGATGCGACGAGACCCCGAGATCCCAGAGGACCCCGTTTATCCTGTCGATCCCGAGCGAATCGAGGACAGCCCCGACGTCGCTGTAATTTGATCGGACGACGGTGCACCTCGGCCCGTACTTTTCAAGTCTGTTCCGCGCCGCCGCAACGGCTTCTTCGTCGCGGTCGATCGCAACGAGCCGACCGCCCCCCGGAAGTCGTTCTGCGATCGCCGCCGAGTGGCCGCCTCCGCCGGCGGTACAGTCGACGAATACGCCGCCCCTCTCGGGTGCGAGAGCGTCGACGCTCTCGTCAAGCAGGACGGAGACGTGACTGAATCCCGTCACGGTCAGAGACCGAGTTCCGCCATCCTGGCGGCGAAATCGTCGGGCTCGGAGTCAAGACCTCTTTCGGTCCATCTCTCTTCAGCCCAGATCTCGGCGTACTTGCCGCACCCGACCGTTATCACGTTCTTCGTGATACCGCAATGCTCGAGCATCTCCTGAGGGAGAAGCACTCTGCCCTGCGCGTCCGGCTGGATCTCTATCGACTTGGAGTATATGTATCTCACGATGTCCTTGACTTCGTGTTTGTGCTTCGCGCTGAGTTCGGAAGCGTATTCCTCGAATTCCGCTTTCGAGTACATGCTGAGGCACCCTCCGGTGTCCTGCATGATCACGACCACGGGACCGAGCTGCTCCTTGAGCTTGGAGGGTATTATGAGTCTATTTTTGGAGTCGATGGTGTGCGGGTATTTTCCCATTAACATGCCCTTTTACCTCCCTTTCACTCCATTTTGTTGCATTTCACTCCACTTTGTTAGGGATATTATAATACACCCGCGCGAAAAGTGCAAGGGTTTTGTGCAATTTATTTTAGTTTTTTTTCGCAAAAACGCCCTTTTCTCACCTTTTCCCACGAAAAAGGACAACCGTTATTTGTTTTTTCGGCGGTTTTATCCGTTTTTGCGATTTTTTGTGAATACGAAACATATCCGGTCACTTCCCGCCACGGAGCGATACGAAAAGCGCAAAAAAGCCCCGCGAATGCGGGATCGGCGCATTCGCGGGGCCGGTATTCGGTTTTTATCGGGTCATTTCGTTCTCATCTCTTTGAGCATTTCGATCTCGCGGGCGTATCCCTCGTCGTCGTTCGGCGTCTCGAGATAGAACGGGATCCCCTCAAGATCGTCGCAGTTTATGAGATACTTCACCGCTTCGAGGCTTATGTAACCCATCCCCAGTTTTTCGTGCCTGTCTTTTCTCGCTCCGACGGGATTCTTGCTGTCGTTCAGGTGGATCGCTTTGAGCCGCGAAAGACCGACGACGCGGTCGAATTCGTCGAGCACGCCCTGCGGGTCCTCGGAGATCTTATATCCCCCGTCGTGTATATGACACGTGTCGAGGCACACGCCGAGACGGTCTGAAAGGGGTGAGCGGACGCGCGAGATGATCTCGGCGAGTTCCTCGAAGGTCCTTCCCATCTCGGTACCCTTTCCCGCCATCGTCTCGAGAAGAACGTACGTGTTCATTCCCTCCCACATTATCGAGTTCAGCATATCGGAGATGAACCCGAACGCCGCCTCCTCGCCCTGACCGACGTGATTGCCCGGGTGGAAGTTGTAAAGCGCTCCGTTTATCCCGTCGAGCATCTCGAGCTCCTCGCGCATCGTGTCGCGCGTGAACTCTCTGATGTGTTCGTCCTTTGCGCACGGATTGTAGACGTACGGAGCGTGAGCGAGCGGCGGGTGGACCTCGCCCGACGCGGTAAGTTCGTTCAGCTTGCGGAAATCCTCCGGATCCGCCGCTTTGAGGACGCCCCCTCCTCTCGGGTTGCGCGTGAACACCTGATAGGTGTTTCCTCCCATTCCGAGGATCTTCCGGGCGGTCCCGTAATATCCGCCCTCTTTCGTCAAAAAGCAACCGACGTAAAACATACGATCTCCTCCCGGCGGCGCGGAAAGGTTGACATCCCGCCGCGTTTTGTGTTAGAATTCGTGAAAAGAGAGTAAAATAAGTTTCGGGTCGTTATCAAGCAGTCTTTCGCGGGGAGAACAGCAGGTGAGAAATAAGAAAAGCAGATCGCTCGATCTGAAAAAAATCAGAGCGGGCGCGGAAAGGTTTCTGGACGTCGTATCGGAAGACCGCGTCCCCGTCTACGCGGCTCAGGCTTCGTTCTTCCTCGTTATCTCCGCGATCCCTTTCATCATACTTCTGATCAACTTGATCGGCTCGTTCATCCCCGAGGGCGTCGCCGACGTGATGATATCGATGGGCGACGCGCTTCCCGAAAACCTCCGCGACCTGTATCTCAGTATAATAGGCGAACTTTATTCCAAGCCTGCCGTCAACCTCATCTCGATCACCGCGCTGACCGCGTTCTGGATGGCGTCGCGCGGTATCTCCTCCGTCAGAGGCGGGATCTCGACCGTTTACAGATCGCATCCGGACGAAGGGATCGTCAAGGGATTTCTGATGTCAGCCGCATATACCGCCGTATTCCTCGTTCTGCTTATCGTTATCGTCGTCGCACAGCTCTTCGGTTCGCAGCTGTATCTGGTGGTCAAGGCTGCGTCGCCGGGAACCGTCGAATTTCTCGACGCGATATTCCGTCTCAAGACGCCTATCCTGTACGTGTCGCTGAGCGCGTTTTTCGCGCTGCTCTACTACGCCGTGAACAGGCGCGGAGAATACGTGGACAGAAAGTTTTACCACCATCTGCCCGGAGCGATCTTCGCCGCGGCGGGGTGGATGCTCTTTTCGTATTTCTACTCTCTGTACACGACGTACTTCACCGGCGTTTCGTACATCTACGGGAGCCTGACCGCGGTCGTGCTGCTCCTGTTGTGGATGTACGTCTGTATGACGATCCTGCTGATCGGAGCGGAACTGAACAAACTCATCGCCGGGCGCGACCGGAAACGGAAGATCCGAGGTACGGATGAACAGGACGAGCACCCCGAGACCGCAGACTGAAAACACGGTTATCGAAAACTCCTCTTTCGCCGAAAGGCAAAGGAGGAGTTTTTTGTTGTCAGTTCTGTCCTCCGTCGTCTTCCGGAGCGTAGGGATCCTCTTCGATTCCGGCTCTGATCTCCGCGACCTTCGCCTCGTGCTCGGCGCGCGTCACGGAGAAATACGTACGGGTCCCGGAGGATACGAAGAAATAGTATCCGGACTCGACCGGGTTGAGGGCAGCGAGTATCGCGCTGTTGCTGGGACTGGCTATCGGCCCCGGAGGCAGCCCGGTGTTGGTGTACGTGTTGTACGGGGTGTCCATGGCAAGATCGTCGGCAGTGAGGCGCGGACGCTTGCCGGTCTCGTGCTGGATCACGTAGACGATCGTGGCGTCGCTCTCAAGATACGGATAGTCCCACGGAAGAGCCATTCTGTTGTGGAACACGGACGAAACGATCGCAAAATCGGACGGGGTACCCGCCTCTTTTTCGATCATCGACGCGAGCGTGACGACCTGATCGACCGTCATGCCGATCTCTTCCGCGCCGAGGCGGTAGTCCTTCGTGAAAACAGCGGCGAACCGTTTGAGCATACGGTTTATCACCGTCTCTTCGCTCGACGCGTTGTAGAATTCGTAACTGTCCGGGAAAAGATATCCGTCAAGGCGGTAGATCCTGCCCGTATCCCGCCAGTTATCGGGGATCTCGTCGACGAACCAGTAGTCGAAATCGTACTCATTAATGACCTCGATATATCTGTCGCGCGTTCCTATTCCCTTCTCGACGAGCAGGTTGATTATCTCGTCCGTGGTGTATCCTTCGGGTATCGTGACCCATGATACCCCGCTCACCGCTTTCGGCTTGAACGAATTCAGCAGTTCCTTGTATCCGAGTTTTCCGGAGACGGTATACGTCCCCGCTCTGAAATCGCACGGGTCCTTTTTGAGCTTGGCGTAAAACTTGAAAAGACCCGGGTATTTTATTATCCTGTTCTCCCCGAGCAGATCCGCGACTTCTTCGAGCGTCGCCTCCTCGGGGATGGTGATCTCGACCTCCTCGTCCGATTTCACGAACGCGTAGACGTCGTTGGCTGCCATTATTATAAAAACGGAAAGAAGAGCGGAGATAACGAGAACGAAAGTGACGTATGCGATCACTTTCACAACGTTCGAAACGTGCCGTCCTTCCTCCTCGGTCGCGTCTCTTCCCTTTTTGACCCTCATCGCGTCGCCCGGTTCGGGAGCGCCTGCGACGACGGCGGTATTGATCCTTGTAGACGCGCGCGGCGCTTTTTTAGGCGCGGCGGTTTTTGACGCGTCGTTTTTTTCAACTTTTGCGGGAGCGGGTCTTGCCGGCGCGGCAGTTTCGCCGGGGATCCTTCGCGCCGCCCTTCGCGGCCTGTTCTCAGGTCCGCGCGGCGGCTTACTGCGCTCGCCTTCGGTCGGGAGCGCCCGTTCGTTTATTTCTCGGTCTTCGTTCATAGACAGACGTCCCTTTCTAAACAATATACGACACCACTACGAAGATCACTGCCGCGATCAGAAACGCAGGGGAGAATACGGATTCGCTGAACGCCCTCAGAAGAGAGCCGCGCGTTTTTTTGTCGGGGAGGTAAGAGGAGTCCCTGTTCGCCTTCCCGTACGATTTGTAAAGCGACGACGCCTCGAACGCAGTCACGGCGGCGGCGATGAAGAACGCGACCGCAAGAATGAAAATGATCAGAACGCTGCTCACGTTCTGCCTTCTCGTCAGATAGATCACGTAGTCCTCGAAGAACACGACGAAAACGTTGTTCACAAGATGAACGATCACCGCCGCAATAAGCGAACGGGCGGCGAAAGTGACCGCCGCGAGCACGAGCCCGCTGAAAAGATAGACCGGGAATCTGACGAAGCTGAAATGGCTCATCGCGAAAGCGAGGGAACTGACGGTCACCGCCGTGAAGATCCCCTTCGAGGTGAATTCCGTCAGAATGATCCCGCGGAAAAGGACTTCCTCCGTGATCGCGGGAACGACCGCAAACGCTACTACGTAGTAAAAACTGTCGGCGGAACCGGCCGCCGCGGCGCTTGAGGACGCGGAGAACGCCTCCGGAAAGAGCGCGTTCATACCCGCTCCGATCAGTCCGCTTCCGGAAACGATCAGCACGGACGCGGAAACGATCAGAATGATCGCGGAAAGCGGGAAGAAGTTTATCCGCAGACCCGCTCTGAATTCCTTGCCCCTGAGCGTGCAGTAGAACACCGTCGGAAGCGCGAGGATCAGAAGCTGGATCACGATCACGGAGAGATACGGGGAACTCTTCAGAACGTCCCTCGCGGCGGGAATAAGCTGCCACGCGGCGATAAGCGAAAACACGACGATCAGAAGGATCGACGCGGACGTCGTCGGTTTTATTCTCATTTTCCCGCCTCCTCTCTTTCAAACGTCTTTCAGGGCGCCCTTTACTTCAGCGCTCTGACCCCCTTTTCCGTCAGAAGGATATCGACCGTAACGTCGTACCTTCCGCGCGGGACTGTCGGAAGTATGAAATCGCTGTAAACGACCCCTATCTTACATCCGGAAAACGCCGACAGATATCTGTCGTAAAAGCCCTTGCCGTATCCGAGACGGTATCCGGCGCGGTCGTAAACGAGTCCCGGCACGAAACACACGGCGCTTCCCTTCATCTCGTCCTGACGGAAAACGGGAAGATCCGCCGACGGCTCTCTTATTCCGTACGAATCGGGAGAAAGATCGTCCAGCGACCCGACGATATGATAATCCATCGTATGGGAATCGACGTCGCATCGCGGGAACGCGACTTTCTTGCCCTGTTCCCACGCGTACTCCGCTATCTGCGAGACGTCGATCTCGCTCTCCGTCGCGGCGTACAAAAGGACGTACTCGGCGTACCTGAAACTGACGAGTCCCCGTGCGGCCGAACAGATCGCGGCGTCTCTTTTCGCCTTTTCGCCCTCGTCCATCTCTTCTCTGACGGCGATGTACTTACGGCGCAGATCGTCTTTATCTTTTTTTACGGTTCCGGAAGGTTCGATCCTCATCTGTAAATGACCGCCTCCGCTATCTTGCGGGAGACGTCCTCCCCTCTGAGCGCTCTGAGAAGAGCAAGCCCGAATTTCATGGCGCAGCCCGCCCCGCGGGCCGTTATCACTTTGCCGTCGACGGTCACGTCGTCGTACGACACGCGGGCGTCCTTCAGGTCCTCCTCAAATCCGGGATAACATGAGGCGGCCTTTCCTTTGAGTTTTCCTCTTTTTCCGAGAACGGACGGCGCGGCGCAGATCGCGGCGAGGAAGCCGCCTGCCTTTTCCGTCGCTTCAATAAAAGTATCCGTCCCCGCCCACGCGTCGAGGTGGCGCGTGCCGGGCATACCGCCTGGCAAAATAAGCATTTCGGGCGGATCTCCCTTTATCGCGGAGAACGCCTTTTTGCCCGCCAGATCGCAGCTGACGGAGATACCGTGAGAGCCCGTCGCCACGGGTCCCGTGACGCCGACCGTCTTCACCTCGCACCCTCCGCGTCTGAGCACGTCGATCGGGCAGATCGCCTCGACCTCTTCAAATCCGTCGGCAAGCAGAACGTAAACCATAAATTCTCCTATCCGCCGCGTCGCGGCATCGGGGATCAGATCCCGCCGTCCCCGTCGGGGTATTCCTCCGCGTGGTCGTCGTCGGGATATTCTTCCGCCCCACGCTCATCATATTCTTCCCCGTATTCCTCATATTCCTCATCGCGGGAAGAGCCTCCGTCGTCTCTCATCACCATCTCCATAAACTGCTCTTTTGTGATGAGGACTTCTCTGGGCTTCTGTCCGGACGGTTCGCTGACGAATCCGAGTTCCTGCATTCTGTCTATGAGTTTCGCCGCTCTTCCGTATCCGAGCGACAGTTTGCGTTGGATCAGCGAGGTCGAGATCTTACCCGTAGTCACGGCGAGTTCAAGCGCGTCGCGGAGCATCGGATCGTCGTCCTGATCGGGAGATTCGCCCTCGAATGCTCCGCCGCCGCCTTTCTTACCCTTGCCGACGTTCTTCGCCGCCTCTTCGATCTTGTCGATGATGTCCTTGGAGTAAGCGGAGTCTTCTTTATTCTTTTCCTTGATATAGGTGACTATGTTCTCAACGTCCGTCTCGTGGACGAACGCGCCCTGAACGCGGATCGGCTTCGACGCGCTGACCGGCAGATAGAGCATATCGCCTTTACCGATCAGGTTCTCCGCGCCCGCTCTGTCGAGGATGGTACGGGAGTCGACCTGAGAAGCGACCGTGAACGCGATCCTCGACGGGATGTTCGCCTTGATGAGGCCGGTGATAACGTCGACGGACGGTCTCTGCGTACCGATGATGACGTGCATGCCCGCGGCTCTCGCCTTCTGCATCAGACGGCAGATCGAGTCCTCGACGTTGTCGGGGGCCGTCATCATAAGGTCGGCGAGCTCGTCGATAATGATAACTATATAGGGAAGGTATTCGTATTCGGGATCGTTAGCCGTTATCCTGTTGAATGCGTTGACGTCTCTGACCCCGACCGCTTCGATCAGTCCGAAGCGTCTCTCCATCTCCGACACCGCCCACGACAGCGAACCCGCCGCCTTTTTCGGATCGGTCACGACGGGAACGAGCAGATGCGGGATCCCGTTGTAGATGTTGAGTTCGACCTTCTTCGGGTCTATCAGGATAAGTTTTACCTCATCGGGGGTGGATTTATACAGCAGAGACACGATAAGGCTGTTTATGCAGACCGATTTACCCATTCCGGTCGCGCCCGCGATCAGAAGATGAGGCATCTTGCCGATGTCGAGATAAATGCTCTCGCCCGCGACGTCCTCGCCGAGCGCGCAGAAGAGTTTCGATGTGTTCTCGGTGAATCTTTTATCGTCGATAAGCGTTCTGAGATGGACTATCGCCTTGTTCTTGTTGGGGACCTCGATACCGACGACCGCCTTGCCGGGCACGGGCGCCTCGATACGGACGCCTGTCGTGGCGAGGTTGAGCGAGATGTCGTCGACCAGGTTGACGATCGAGCGTACGCGAGTCCCGGGTTCGGGCAGCAGTTCGTATCTCGTGATCGTCGGTCCGCGCTGTATGTCCTCTATCCTCGTTTTGACGTTGAAACTTCTCAGCGTCTCGACGAGTTTTTCGCCGTTCTCCTGAAGTTCCTCCCTGACGCCCGTGCTCTTAAGGGCGACGTCCTCGGGAAGCAGGTTCATCGGCGGGAATATATACTTCGAGGCGTTCGCGAGGTCCTTGTCCCCCGCGGGAGTCCTTTTGACTTTGAGAGTTTTTTCTCCCTCTTCCTCCGTCTTTTCACGGGGCTTTCTCGTTCTTCTTGTTCCCTCCCCGCTCATGGCGGCGGGAGTTTCGTATTCTCCGCCGGAGGCGAGACGGCGTTTTCTCGTTTTCTCCATCGCCTCCTCGAAGATCTCCTCGTCGGTCGTTGCGGCGCTCTGTTCGTCGGCGGGATAATCGTCGTCAAGCGGGATGTCCGGGACGAACGGCCTCTTTCTTCTGAATCTGAAACGAACCGGCTGCGCCTGATCCTCTTTCACGCGCTCCGCTCTTCTTCTCTCTCTCGGAGCGGCGGGAGCCGTCGCCATGACGATCTGCTCGCCTGCTCTCGCGTCGCGCTCGCGCTGTTCCTCCTCTTTCGCCTGTGCTCTCTTCTCCGCTCTCTCTTTGGCGGATTCGCGGACTTTCTTTCCGAACGCCTTCGGCGTGAACCCGAACATCAGGAGGACGGATACGATAAGAACGGCGATCACGATGACGAGCGTTCCGGGTTTGCCGAAACCGTTCAGCATCAGACTGCCGAGCATTCCGCCCGCGACGCCGCCTCCTCTGAGCTCCACTCCCTCCGTATAGTGAACGGCGGCGGAATAGACGGCCTGAGAATCGGAAACGACGTGGATGAGAACGGATATGAACGTATAAGTCACGACGGAACTGACGATCCTGACGGGGAGGATCCCGTGCTTCAGATCACGCGACAGAGTAAACGTGTGAAGAAGGATAAAAAGCGGAAGGAAAAACGCCGTAAAGCCGTTCATCCCGAGGAAGAACCTCTTGAGCGCTCCGCCTACCGCCCCCGCCCCGGTGAAAAGGCAGACGGCGATCAGGACGGCGAGGACGCCGAGCGCGTAAGGAACGAACTGCGCGACAAAGGACCCCGCGGATCCCTTGCCGCCCTCTTCTTTTACGGGCGTCCGCCGGACTGGTTTTTCACTTTTCGGAGCGGTCGCTTTGCGCGCTCCGCTTTTTTTGCGGTCAGCCATTTATCACCGCACCTTTCTTTTGACCGCGCCGCGGTCGGAATTCTCGAACGGAGGTGAATAAAAAGGTAAGACAAATACAAACAATTACCTAAAGTAATATTTTAGCAGATTTTAACTGAAATATCAAGAGGCGGGAGGCGGGAGGGCGCGTTATGACGCTGATACCGGGAAATAAAGGACGGGCGTCCCTTCGGCTCGCCGTACTCGGCGGCCTGTTCGCCGGAGTTGTCAACGGACTGCTCGGGACGGGCGCGGGAACGGTCTTTTTCTTCGTCGCGCAAAGAATATACCGCGACGACCCCGGGATCGGCGCGAAAGACTGTTTCGCGTGCGCCATGGCGGCGGTCTTTCCCGTATCGCTTCTTTCTCTTTTCACGTACCCGTCTGTCAACGCGGGATCGGATCTTTTGCCCGCTCTTCTGATACCGGCCGCGCTGGGCGGACTGCTCGGCGCGTTTCTGTCCGACCGTATCGGGCAGAAGACGCTCAAAAAAATATTCGCCGCCGTCGTGGTTTTCGGCGGCGCGTATATGATCGCAGGGAGTTGAAAATGGATCTTTTCGATATTCCCGCCGCGTTTCTGATCGGAGCTCTCACGGGGACGGGCGTCGGCGGAGGCGGCCTTTTCGTTCTTTATCTCACGCTTCTGCGCGGGGCGGAACAGCTCCGCGCCCAGTGGCTCAATCTCGTACTGTTCGCCGCGGTCTCGGTCTCGGCCGTTCCGTACCATCTCGCCCGCCGCAAAGTCTCCCCGAAACTCCTTTTCATACTCGTCGCGCTCGCCGTTCCGGGAACGTTTGCCGGGGCCGCGATAAGGGGCGCGATACCCGCCGGGGCGGTGAGAAAGATCTTCGGCGGAGCCATGCTTCTGACCGGCGCGCACGTCCTTTTCGGAAGGGACAAAGCGGCTTTCGAAACCGCCGAAAATAAAAAAACTTGATTTTTTCTTCGATTTGTGGTATAGTTTATAAGGTTATTGCCCTTTTGAGCCCTGCGCCGACAGGCGCGGATCAGGGGGCTCGCAGGACCCGGAAACGGGCCTGCGGAATAAACTGCTTGTGAAATATTATACAATAAATAAAGCGGTTTGTACATAGTTGACCGGGCTTTACCCGGCAGAAAGGAACCGCCGGAAGGCGGCAGGTGTTATCTTGTATAGACGATCAGAGAATTCTGAAAGTTCTGTTCGGAGCCACACCGAGATCGACCGAAGTTCGGGCATGACGCCCGAAACGCACGAATCTAACGCATCGCGCGGCGCAGCCGGCGCCGCAGGCGGTGCATACCGAAACCAAACGCAAAAACGGCACGCGAACAGAACCGGGGCGCAAAGCGCCTCCCTCATAGGAAAAGGCGGCACAACGCTCAAAAGAGGAGCCGTCGTCCTTATCGTATGCGTCCTCTTCGGGCTCATCATGCTCGGAGCGGGCGTCTTCGCGGCGTCCTCGATGTCTTCAAATCCCGCATCGGGAGGACGCGAAAGCGAAACTCCCTCTTCTTACGCGACCGCGGACACGGAAGAGAGCGAAAAAAAGGACTCCTCTCCCGAGATCGGCGGAGGAGTTTCGAGAACGGAAGCGACGGAGACCGACGGCAAGGAAACGGAACCCGAAAAAGACCGGGAGACCGAAAAATCCGGCAGCGTTACCGTCCCCGCGACTCCGGACGAAGTCAAGCAGCCCGAAACGACGCCGAAAAACGACCCGAAATACACCGTAACGTTCAATTTCTGGGACAGAGATCCCATATACGCCAAAACGGACGGCGGTACGGTCCGTAATATCCTTGCGGAAAACGGATACACGCTCGACTCGCTCCACGTCACGTCGATCGGCGCGGACGAATGGGTCGATTACGACGCGACCGTCAACGTTCTCACCCTGAGGTACGAGACGATCAACGTCACCGAAGAGATCCCCTACGGTACCGATTACGTTTATTCCGACTCCGTTCCGTCCGGTCAGTCTTGGGAGACGACCGCCGGTTCGGTCGGTTACAGGAACGCGATGTATACGATCGAGTACATCAACGGCGAGGAGAACTACCGCTCGCTCGACAGCGAATATATCACGAAATATCCCACGAATCAGGTGATCACCGTCGGCACCGCGCCCTCGACCGTCGTATCCGACAGTACGGGCGGATATATCTACGGCGCGGACGGTACCGCGTACCATTACTCGAAAGTCATCACCGTCAAGGCGACGTATTATAACCTTCTCGGCGGAACGGCTTCGGGCCTTCCCGTCGGAGACGGAATAATCGCGACGGACCCGTCCGTCATCCCGACCGGGACGAGCGTTTACCTCAAGAACGACGCGATGGATCTCGGAGTGCGGCTTGCGGCGGACACAGGCGTTTACGGCGCGTGGGTCGACGTGTGGATGAACGAAAACAGTCCTTATTTCGACATCTTTGCGCCTACGGGCGTATGGGAAATGACTTGTTATATTCTTGACTGACACAAGGGGAGGATCCGCGTCATCGGGGATCCTCCCTTTCTTTTTACGGAGGACGGAAAATGGCAGAATTCAGATCGCTTGCGGAATATCTCGACGAACTCGCAAAAAAGTCCGACCCGGGAAACGAGTGTATCGTCACGGTCGGACACGAAGAAGTTTTCAGACACCGCGCGGGATACGCCGACGCGGAATCGAAAAAGCCGATCGCGGGGGACGAGCTTTACTATATGTGGTCCGTCTCGAAGGTCGCGACGAGCGCGGCGTTCATGACGCTCGTCGAGAGCGGCGCCGTATCGCTCGACGATCCGGTCAGCAAATACATTCCCGAGTTCGGATCGATGAAGCGGTTCTCGGACGGAGGGTACGTCCCGGTCAGGACGGAAATGACGCTTTATCATCTGATCACGATGACGTCGGGTCTATCTTACGACTCGGATTTCGCCGCGCTTGCCGCGATGAAGAAAGATCCCGAAAATCATTGTTTCACCCTTGACGTGGCGCGGGCGACCGGATCGAAGATACTCTCTTTCGAGCCGGGTCAGGCGTGGCTGTACGGTCTTTCGCACGATATTATCGCCGCGGTCTGCGAAGTCGCGTCGGGGATGCGATTCTCTGATCTCGTAAAGGCAAAGGTGTTTGATCCGCTCGGAATGAAGGATTCGACTTTCCATCCGATCCCGGAAGAGGACAAAGCCCGGATGGCGACCCAGTACCGTTACGACTGGGACAGAAAGATCAGGGTCCGCACGAACAACACGAACGGGTTCATCTTCGGCGACGAATACGAGAGCGGCGGCGCCGGGCTCGTCTCGACGGCGTCCGACTGTTCCCTTCTCGCCGAGGCGCTCGCGAACGGGGGCGAAGGCAGAAACGGGGTCAGGATCCTGAAAAAAGAGACTGTCGACGATATGAGGCGCAACCGCCTCACCCCGGAACTCATAACGAGCAAGGGATTCCGCGAGTTCCACTACCTTAAAGGTTACGGCTACGGTCTGGGCGTCAGGGTCATGATAAACCCGCACGGGATCAGGGACGGATACGCCGTTCCCGGCGAGTTCGGCTGGGACGGAGCCGCCGGCGCGGTCCTTATCGCCGACCCGGTGAACAAGGTCTCTCTGTTTTACGTTCGTCACATGCTCGAGGGAGAAACGGCGCTTGAAGATCTCAGAAAACGGATGTACGAAGGACTCTTCGAGGCGGGGATCATCGAGAAAAAAGAATATTAACGGGTAAGCACTTGACTTATCTCCCCGGCGCGGGGTATCATAATGATGAAACCAAAAAAAGGAGGAACGATCATGGCATATTTCAAGTGTGAGATCTGCGGGGAGGTCTTCTCCGCGGAATCGGCCGAGGCCGCCGTCTGCCCGAAGTGCCGGGCGACGGGAGACAAACTGACTGAAATGAAGAACAGATACGAGGGTACGAAGACCGAAAAGAACCTCGAGGCGGCTTTCGCGGGAGAGTCGCAGGCGAGAAACAAGTACACGTACTTCGCGTCGAAGGCGAAAAAAGAGGGATTCGAGCAGATAGCCGCTCTGTTCCTCAAGACCGCCGAGAATGAGAAGGAACACGCGAAACTGTGGTTCAAGGAACTCGAGGGCATCGGATCGACCGCCGAAAACCTCGGCGCAGCCGCCGACGGCGAGAACTACGAGTGGACCGATATGTACGAGACGTTCGCCAAAGAGGCGGAGGAAGAGGGCTTTGCCGATCTCGCCGCTAAGTTCCGCGGCGTCGCCGCCATCGAACGCCACCACGAGGAACGCTACCGCGCGCTGCTGCGCAACGTCGAAGCGCAGGAAGTGTTCGCAAAGAGCGAAGTCAAGGTTTGGGAGTGCCGCAACTGCGGTCACATCGTCGTGGGCACGAACGCCCCCGAGATCTGCCCCGTCTGCGCTCACCCGCAGTCCTACTTCGAGATCAACGCGGAGAATTATTAATCAATTCGGGGGGACTTTTTGAAAAAAGTCCCCCCGAACCCCCGAAAAACTTTACTAAAAGGGTGCGAAATACTTCGCGCCCGTGTTTTTTATACGCACAATGGGTGATCAAAATATCTCTTCATCACGTCGTACAGCGCGGCGTCGTTCTCCGATGCCGTCCTGACGTCTTCAAGCGCCGCGATGCATTTTTCACGGATACGGTCGACGTCTTCTTCCGTCCCTCCGCGGGTTTTGCGGAAGCACAGATCGTTATGCAGCCGCGCGAAGATCGACCTCGCCTCGACCAGATAATACGCCTCGCGCATCTCACGTCCGATCCGCAGCGCCTCATCCCCGAACGACTCGAGCTTTTTCACCATTTCGCCGTACGGTATTCCGGCGTCGAAGAAATACGATTTTACGAGCTTGTCGGCGGCAAACAAGGAAAGTTCGTACATATTTCTGCGTACCCAGTACAAAAACTCCGGGGTGTCCTTTCCGAAAAGCTGCTCGATCTTCTGTCCTCCGGTCTGGTACCAGTTCGTGAACTTGCCGGCGTAGATCTTGATCGCCTCGTCGGTTTTACCCTCGGCGTGAAGGATCTTCGCCTTCATATTCCACGCGTCCAGACGCGCTCTTTCCCACGTGCAGCCTTCTATGAGTTTTTCGCAGATGGAGAGGAATTCCTCTTTGTGAGCCAGGAGAACGGACGGATCGTTCTCGGCGTAACCGTTCGCGATATGCCACATATACGCGTCCATGACCTGATAGTCGTTCGGATAATCGCGGTACGCGTCGGTAATTATCTGCTGCGCCTTTGACCTGTCCGTCATGGCGGCTTTTCCGTATTCCTCCAGGATCCTTTCGATATCCTCGTTGACCTTCTCCTTGTCGTACCCCATCAACTCGTCGAGCGAAACGTCAAAATAGAATGCAAGCGGCCCGAGCATGGTAATATCGGGGAACGATTCGCCGCGCTCCCACTTGCTTACCGACGCGCTCGTGACGTTCATCGCATCTGCAAGCCGTTCCTGCGTTACGCCCTTTTCGGTGCGAAGACGCTTGATATTCTCTCCGATCATGATTCTCATATAAATTCCTCCGCTTTTTTTTGAAACCGACGTCCGTTTCTGCTTTTATTATAGCATTTCCCCTCCGGAAAAACAGATACCGTTCGGAAAGTGCGATTCAACCGCAGGTTTATTTTTTTGACTTTCGCGCCGTTTCGCGGCATGGAGGATAATGATAATTCGGGGAAACTTTTTGAAAAAAGTTCCCCCGTACCCCCTCAAAAACTTTACTAAAAGGGCGCGAAATACTTCGCGCCCGACATTTTTTTTGGGACTTTTGCGGTTCGACCGTCGTTTCCTGAGGAGATCCTTCGACTTCGGTCTTCGACCTTCGCTCAGGATGACACAATAAACACAATGTTATTCTGAAAATCGCGTAATAGCCGCTCTGTAAGGTGCGGATGCCTGAGAGGCATCCCTACAGTCGCATATGAAGTTTTCGGTCAACATAAATAATAGTCTGTAGGGGCGTCTCGCAGACGCCCGTACCTTAGTAGGTCCCCGCGCCCGCAGGCGCATTTATTTAAACAATCCGTAGCCTCCGTGAAAGACAGACAGATTCTTTATATTTTACTGTTCGATTATCAATCCGGAAGCAATATCGAGGATCACGGTCTTCTCCTCCGAGCCGTTCTCGCCGCAGTAGTACGTCACGCTGATCTGATCGGAGTCGATAAACTCCGCGGACTTGACCGCAGTGAGATACGCCGGGCGAACCGTCATTCCGTCCGGCGAGAACTCGAGGGACAGTTCCCTCGCGTCGAACGCGTTGCGGACGACGATTTTCTCTGAACCGGAATCATAAAAACAAATAATCTCGTCCCGGTAACAGTTGACTGCGTAGAAGACCCTCGACAGGGCGTCCCTCTCAAAACTGTAATACTGATACGCTTTGAATATCTCGCCGCTCCCGAAATCGCGTTTCAGGGCGAGTCCCCCGTCGTTCGTTTCGGTCACCTCAGGCGGCGCGAAAAGAAAGTCTTCGTATGATACGACAACTTTACCGTTCTTGTCGTACAAACTCACGGTATAGTTCGTCTTTCCGCCCTTGCTCTCGACAAGCCAGTGATCACCGGCATCCGAAAATCCGGAGGGTTCGCTTTGCGCATCGGAATCGGCAGCGGAAATATCAAACGTTTCCTCGATTTTGGTATAGTCGTCCCCCGAGAGGTAAGTCACCGTGACACGAGCTCCGTCTTCCGACAGTTCCGCCGAAACGAACGGCTCAACCGAATCGGACAACTCATGCGAGAACGTGTCGATCACGATCTCCGCTCCCTCGTCAAAAATACTACGGACCGTTATTCCGTCCGACGATCCCAAAACGGCGAGTTTATCCGTATGACAGAGAACGTACGTGAACGGCGTGGACGTCTCGCCCGTCTGAGCGTTCAGAAAGAGCGTATATCTTGTAGCCGCGCTCGCGCCTGCGTTCCACGAAAAAACGGTCAGTGCGCCGTCCGTCTTTTCAACTTTGATTTCTTTCGGCTGATCCGTGCTGAACTGTTCCCTGCCTTCAGCGTCAAAGATAACGAGATGATATACGCCGTCGTCGCCGCGCGTCAGTTTATACGGCTCATTCTCATTTGAACACGAGATCAGAACAAAAAGCAAAGACAGAACTATTGATAATAATACAACCGCTTTTTTCATCCGTTCACTCCACATTTTTAATTGTCCATTGTCAATTGTCAATTGTCAATTAGAGCGCGGCGAGGATCTCCTCGGCGTTCGTGTCCGGTTTGACCTTGTTCATGACGCGCTCGATCACGCCGTCACCGTCGATGACGAACGTGGTGCGGACGACGCCGAACGTCGTCTTGCCGTACAGCTTTTTCTCCTGCCAGACGCCGTACGCCTTTATCGCCGTGAGCTCGGGGTCGGAGAGGATGATGAACGGCAGGCCGAATTTCTCCGCGAACTTGACGTGCGACGCCGCGCTGTCGCGGCTGACGCCGATCACCTCGACGCCGCGCTTTTTGAACTCGCCGTAATGCGCCGAGAACGCGCACGCCTGTCTCGTGCATCCCGGAGTGTTGTCTTTCGGATAGAAGTACAGCACTATTTTTTTGCCCCTGAAATCGGAGAGCGACACTTCGCGCCCGTCCTTGTCGGGCAGAGTGAAGTCGGGGGCCTTCATTCCTTTTTCGAGCATTTTCATTTACCTCCGTTCAGAACGTACTCGCAAAGGAGCAGATACGTGTTCCTCAGTCCGTCGATATGAGTTCTCTCATATCCGTGACTGTTTGCCGTGCCCGGGCCGATCGCGCCGTGGCGCAGATCGTAGCCCGCGACGAGCGCAGGATCGCAGTCGGTGCCGTAGTGCGGCGTGAAGATATCGGTGACGCAGTCCGCTCCGGCGCGCTCCGCCGCCGCGAGCAGTTCCCTCTTCATCCCCGCGTGGTACGGGAAGCGAGAATCCTTCGCGAAGACGGAGACTTTCCTCTCGTCGGAGTTCTGGTCCGGCCCCGTGGGGGCGATGTCGACCGCGAGGATGTCGACCGCGTCGACGGGGAGCGTCACCGTTCCGTGACCGATCTCCTCGTACATCGCGAAATAGAAATACGTCTTTCTCGCGGGGACGGCCCCCTCCTCTTTCATATTCTTCATCAGCGTCAAGAGAACGGAAGCGCTCGCCTTGTCGTCGATGAATCTCGATTTGATATACCCGTCCGAGACGGTCATGCGCGGCTCGAGCGCGATGAAGTCGCCCGTTTTGACGCCGAGCGCCGCTACGTCGTCCGCACACTTCACCGGTCGGTCGAGAACGACGCAGACGTTTTTCCGGAAATCGCCGGGGGTATCGCGCAGCTCCTCCTCGGTCACGTGGATCGAGTTCGGCGTCCGGCAGACCGTGCCCGTGATCACGTCGCCGGAGTCGGTATAGACCCTGACGTTCTCCGTGACGCAGTAGAACGGATACAGACCGCCGACCGGGCACACGTTCAGCGTGCCGTCGGAGTTCACGTGGCGGACCATGAGCCCGATGTCGTCCAGATGCGCCGTTACGACGAGCGCGTCGCCCTCTCCGCCGAGATCGACGATCACGCCGCCCTTTCTCGTCCTTTTGTACGGATATCCCATCCCGTCGAGAATACCGCAGAGCGCGTCCTCGATCATCTCGTACTGACCCGTCGTGCTGTCGACCCCGAGGAGCGTCCGGAACGTGTCAAGACAGTATTTTTCGTCAAATGAAAGCATTTCAAAACCTCCGGTCTCTTTCTCTTTTCAAGTAATATTCTACCATATCGTAAAGCCGTTTTTCCATTGACAGATGATAAAATTTTCGGCGCGCCGTTTGTTGAAAATCAACGAGGGAGGCGTCCTCCCGGAATTGACAAGGACCTGCTTTTAAGGTATAATTAGGAAGATAAATATTCTACCGGAGGACGGCGCGGTGAGAGAGATCACGATCCTCAACCCCACGGCGGGAAAAGGCAGAGCGGAAGGCGAGAACTGCTACGTGACGAAAGACGCAGGCGACTGCAGACGGTTCGTCAGAGAAGAATGTGAAAAAGACCCCTTCGTGCATTTCAACGTCGTAGGCGGAGACGGAACGCTGAACGAGGCTGTCTCCGGGATCATGGACGCCCGGGCGGAAGGGACGGCCTGTGTCACCGCGATACCGTGCGGATCGGGCAACGACACCGTCAAGACGACCGACACGTACGAGCCGGGCACAGAGCTCGCCGTCGATCTGATCACGGCAGCAGACGGGATATACTCGATCAACATGATCAACATCGGCTTCGACTGCAACGTTGTCGAGCGCGCCGGACGGTACAAGAAAATAAAGGGCGTGTCGGGCAATTTCTCGTACATACTCGGAGTGATGAGAGAGTTCTTCAGCAAGTTCGGCGTGCGGTTTACAATCAGGGCGGAGCTTGAGGACGGCTCGGAGTTTGAGTTCGACGAGGACGCGCTTCTGTGCGCCGTCGCGAACGGCCAGTGGTGCGGCGGAAGCTTCCACAACTCGCCGATGTCGGATATGACGGACGGAACGGTCGAGATGATCCTCGTCCGCAAGATGAGCCGTCTCAACTTTATCAGGATGATCGGCCACTACAAAAAAGGGACGCTGATCTCGGCGGAGCACGACGGCGTCATGCCGAAATACCGCGACTTTGTGATATTCAAGAGAATTAAGAAAATGACGATCTCCGGATGCCGTCAGATCTGCACGGACGGAGAGGTGTTCCCGTGCGAGAGGGCCGAGATCGGCATCGCGCGGGGCGCGATAAAGTATATAGTCGGCGGGGCGCGAAAAGTTCCCGAGACCGTTTGATATAAGGAGACCGAAAAATGAGTTACAAAACGAGATGCGAGAGATGTACTGACGCCGATCTTGAGGAAGTGACGAAGTTTGCGACGGGCGTGTTCGACGTCGATTTCGAGCATTATCTGCCGTTCATATACGCAAAGGATTCGGGCAAAGGCCACGAGCACCTCGTCGTCCGCGAGGACGGGCAGATCGCCGCGGCGGTCCTGAACAGTCCCGTGACGCTGCGCGTCGGGGACGTCGATATCCTGACGCACGGGGTGGGGACGGTCTGCGTGAGAGAGGAGAGCCGCGGGCGCGGATATATGAGCGATATGCTGGCCGAGTGTCTGATCGAATCGTCAGAGCAGGGCGCGGTCCTCTCGATCCTCAGCGGTCAGAGACAGAGATACGGATACTACGGATACGCCCTCACCGGGATCTTCGCGAACCACCGGTTCGGAGAGTCATCGGTCCGCCACGAATGCGGCGAGGGTCCCTCGAAATATACCGTCAGAAAGGCGGAGGACTCCGACGCCGGAACGCTCGACGCGATCATGAGGACGGCGCCGATATATCCGCTCCGCAGGGCGGAGGATTTCGTCACGATCCTGAAGCACGACTACCGCGCGGGCTACCTCGTTTTCGACGGTGACCGTGCCGTCGGGTATTTCGTCGTCGGCGACAGCGAGAACCAGATCTCGGAGCTCGTTCTCGTCCCCGGAGCGTCGGTAAAAGATTTCCTGCTCGCGTTCCGCGAAATGCGCGGCGACGAATTCTGGATCGAGGGCAACGTCTTCGACGTTGAACTGAAAAGAGAACTCACCACTCTGTGCTCCGACTGGTCGTACTACGGCGGCGCGTCGGTCGCGATCCTCGACTTCCCGAAAATGCTGAACGCGTACGGCGGCCTCGGCTGCGGCCTCGGCCTCATCCCGGACGGGGAGTTCACGATCGGGATAGAGAGCCATCCGTTCTTCGACGAGATCGGTATCTCCCGCGAGGGCGTCACCCACGGGACGTTCGGGATCTCGGTAAAAGACGGCAAATTCAGGGCGGAGCCCACGGACAAAAATCCCGATATCGCCCTGCCCTATCTGCGCGCGGCGGAATATCTCTTCACCCCTGCGCCGCTCTGGTATCCCGACTCGCCCAAAGGGGCGAGGGCGGTTTTGCCGATACCGTTCTTCTATCCGTCGCAGGATAAAGTATAATAAAAAGGCGGTCCCGCGCAAGGCGGGACCGTTCTTTCTTTTCCCCGGAGAAAAGACCTCCGGGGTTATGCAGCCTGAATTTGCAAGTCGTTTTTGACGTATGCGCGGCGAGATGATCAAGTCACAGCGATATGATGATCATGTCAAAAAACGAAACGCGTCTTATTCAGACTTTATGAGGTGAAAATTAAGTCAATTATGACCGCGAGTCGCGGTAAGGTTACCAGATAATGTTCTCGGCGATCCTGATAAGTTCGTCCTGACTGATATTGATACCGCAGATCATGACCGAAATATCCTTGTCACCGAAAACGATTCCGCGAGCGCTGATCGGTCTGCCGTCGATCTCCGATTCGACGTCAACGGCGAAGGCGTCCATACCGTTGATATCGGTCAGATAAACTTTTTCCCAAGTCGGCGCGGAAAAGCCCGGATCGACTTCGTCGGACGGGAAAATGTTGATGCCGACTAACGTGTCGAAAATATCGTTCAACTGTCCCATGCGGACGATCCTGTAATTCGGATGGTCCTCGTCATGCAGCTCTTCAAACGCAAGCCCCTCGGGGATATATCCGAAGGTGATATCGGACGCGCTCTTCGGCTCGCCCGTACCATTCGAACCTTTGAAACTGATCCTGACGCAAGTCCGACCGTGCTCTTCAGTCACTCTTATATCGGCTTTCGTTACGTCAAGGAAACGATCGAGAAGCGCGGAGGTCTCGGCGCGGGTGATATCCGCGTCGGGATCAAACTCACCGTTCTCTTTTCCGTTAACGATCTCGGAACGGTAAAGAGCGCCGACCGCCTCGGCGGCGTATTCGTCGATCTTATCGGCGTCGGCGGGTTCTCCGTCGCGCGTTTCGGTAAGTTCAACGTCCGCCGTATCGGCAAACCTGTAAAGCATCGTCGCGAAATCTTCGCGGGTGATCTTGCCGTTCGGATCAAACTTGGTGTCCGTTCTGCCTTTGACGACTCCTTCATCCTTCGCCCATGCGACTGCGTCGGCGTAATACGCGCCTGATGCGACGTCGGCGAAGGAACCGGAAGCGTTGACTTTGGGCTCGCCCGCAACACGGTACAGGATCGTCGCGCACATGCCGCGCGTCAGGGTCCCGTCGGGATCAAACTCGGTGTCCGAGATCCCCCTCATGAGCTTCGTCTCGTAGATCCTTTTGACGTTCTCGTAGTACCACTGCTGCGTCTTGACGTCGGAGAACGGAAGATCTCCGCTGTCCTTCGCGGCAAACGAGGCGAGAGGCAGCAGCATCAGCATAGCCAAAGCCGCCGCAACCGTTATCAATACTTTCTTCATTTGTTATTCTCCTTTCTCTGTGACTTATCGGGCTGGCGTCCAGCCCTGCCGCGCACGTGAGTTTTTATCCGGGCGTAACGGCTCCGGGATCTGCCGATTTGCCCTTCTGTTTATTAATACGAAACGCGCGATCGATCCGTTTCGTTTTCCCGGAAAAATCGAAAAAATATCAAAAAATGAAATAACGCGGCGGTCGGCGTCGTATTAATATATGAAAGTGCTTTTGGGGGCGGCTGAATGATTGTTTTTTCAACTCCTCTATCCGGCAAGCAGTCGGATCGGGAGATAATCGATTATATCTATCGGCAGTTTTTCCCTCTCATGCGGTCGGTCGCGGCGCGGGTGCTGTCCGGTAACGTTCAGGACGCCGAGGACGCGGTCCACGACGCGATGATAAAAATAATAAAAAACGTCGGGGTGATCGACGTATCCGACCGAAAAAAGCTGCGGAACCTTTGCTGTATAATCGCGCGGAACTGCGCGCTTGACCGGCTGAGAAGCATGGACAGAAAGAACGCGCTGACGGTCGAGATCCCGGACGACGCCGAGGATGAGAGAACGCTTCCCGATGAATCCGCCGTAAGCGAGGAAGCGTTTGAGACGATCCTCGCCGCGATCGGATCGCTGCCCGAGAAATACAGATACCCGTGTATCCTCAAATACGTTTACGAATACAAAAACAAAGATATCGCCGCTCTGCTGGGGATACCGGAGATGACGGCGGGCACGAGGATCAGAAGGGGAAAACTGCTTTTGCAGGATAAGTTGAGAAAGGAGGGATATCATGAATAACAAAAGGAATAAAAACGAACGGGACGATATCCTTCTGAAACGGGCGTTTGAGGAATACCTCCTCCGAGCTGACGACAGTCTTCCGACGGACGAAGAGGCGTACGAGGAGTTCCCGCCAAGTGAGGAGGACCGTCTTTACTACCTCGGTAAAGTCAAGAAAAGAGAGCGAGCGTCTTCCGCGGCGAAGATCCTGAAACGCGTTGCCGCGATAGTTCTCGCCGCGGTCTCCGTCACGTTCGGCGCGCTTATGATGGACGAAAACGTCAGGGCGGCGGTGACCAGATCGGTGGTAAGTCTGGTCGACAGCGGCGTAAAAGTCAAATTCATGGTTCCAAGGGATCAGGACGATCAAAAAAAGACGTCCGATGTCACTATCGGGTACGTCCCGGAAGGTCTTGCAGTTAAAGAACTTCACGTCGACGATCATCCGAATTACCGGGTCGTTCACATAAGCGAGATGAACGATATCTTCGACACGTTCGTCGGAATCAGCATTTTCCCGTCCGACGAAGTCGATCCGGGCTTCTCACAACCGACGTGGGAGAAGGTATATATGTCTGAGATCAACGGAATGGACGCTTTCATGGTCGACGTTGAATCTGAGATCGACGGTAAACCGATCAGCGGCCGCTCAATCGTTTTCGGAGACGAGGACATCTCGATAATGATCTGCGGAATAAATATAAGCCATGAAGAGCTCGTCAAAATTGCGGAGAATATCGAGTGGTAAAGAGTTATTCAAACGAAAACCCCGACAAGTAAAAAAAAGGCGGTCCCGCGTAAAGCGGGACCGTTCTTTTACGGGAATCTCGGTTCACAAATCATATTCTTCGTCTTCTTCCTCTTGAATTATTAAAACTTATGTAGTATAATATTTCTACTTTCGCTCGGAAAGGGGTGAGGACGACGGCCGGGAAAAAGACGGGTGGCAAGATCATAGCGGTAAACAGAAAAGCGCGCCACGACTATTTTGTCGAGGAAACGTACGAAGCGGGCGTCGCCCTCTTCGGCACCGAGGTGAAAAGCATCCGCGCCGGTGCGGTCAATCTCAAGGATTCGTACTGCCAGATCAAAAAGGGAGAACTTTGGGCGATCGGGGTGCATATAAGCCCCTACGAAAAGGGCAACATCTTCAACAAAGACCCTCTTCGCGACAAGAAGCTCCTGATGCACAAGCGCGAGATACTGAAACTCGGTCAGTACGTGACAAGGGACAGTTACACTCTGATCCCGCTGTCGCTGTACTTCTCCGGCTCGAACGTCAAGATGGAAGTCGGCCTCTGCAAAGGTAAAAAGCTTTACGACAAAAGAGAAGCCGACGCCAAACGGGGAGCCGAGAGAGAGATCGAGCGGGCATCCCGGAACAGCGAAAGATACTGACGGGGGCGTAATGGTTTCGACGGGGATCTTGAATCATGATAAGCGGGTAGAGCCGGGGAAACTCTTAAAAAGCCCTAACTTTAAATTAAACGCTAACGATAGAGTAGCAGTCGCTGCGTAATCGCAGCTGCCCTCCGTGGGGCGCCGCACCCCACGGACTCCGCTTAAGCGGGCGCGACTGATTTCGCGCGGCATCATTTTTGCGGCGAACGTGAACGGCCCTTTAGCCTTTGAGGCCGTCATGCACTAAAAGGCTGCCGAGCGCGAAGCCCGTTCACCGGCGCCGCGTGAGGGAGATCAAACGGTGAAATGCACCCGGAGAAAGTCATGAGAATAGGTTTTCGGACGCGAGTTCGATTCTCGCCGCCTCCATACAAAACAGGGACACGCTTTGCGTGTCCCTGTTTTGTATCGGCGACTTCGCATCGGACTCGCGCAAAAAATGACCGCCTTGCGGTCATTTTTTCCGGCGGATTGCGCTACGGTGTGCAAAACATCCGCTCAACTATGCGCAATCCGGGGTTCGATTCTCGCCAAAATGCGCATCGCGCATTTTGCATGCTTGACAACGGCATACTTCAAGGGAAACTTCGCAAAGCGACATTTTTCGGCGGGCTGCACTTCCTTTGACAAAATAAGAAGATGCAACGCCGTTCAAGACTGGGACCGAAAATGACGGCACTCTCAGCGGCGAAGCATCTTCGCTAATCAGTTTAATACAGATGTTCAGAAATGTCAATATGGAGATGACAGAGACCACACAGAGGACTCGCGCAAAAAACGACTGCAAAGCAGGCGTCTTTTAGGAGTTACAGCGGAGCGGCAGCCGCCCGGGTATTCGTTTAAAAAAGCAAGGACAGGAACTCAACGGTTTCTGTCCTTGCTCTTATTTTGAGATCAGTTGCTTTCGATCGCCTCACATCGCACCGTGAGACGGGTAGTCCGAAAAAGCGTACAGGTGAACAGAGTCAGATCCCACTCGCTCTTTACCATCCTTTCGACTTCGCCCGGACGGAGCGTTTCGACCTGTGCCACTCTGTACCGGAACTCATTTCCGTCCACGTCGGTAAAGACCACCTCGTCTCCGTAGCGGAGATTTCCTATGGGACCGAACTGCACCACGTAATTGTGGGCGCATATGACCATGTTGTTCAGGTATACGGAACCCGAATAGCGGCACGGCGCTATCCTGAGTTTGTCGAGATCGCACTCCGCGGATACGGGAAGCTCCCTGCCTATGGACGGAATGCTTATCACGCCTATGAAATCGGTCCCGTCAACGTTTTTTACGGGCATATCCATATCCGGGTTCAGTTCATAGTCCGGATATTCGTATTCGCTGATCCTGCCACCGTCAGCGTCTTTCCGATCCCCCGTCCAACGCCCGCCGGGAGGAACGGGATCGCCGTCTATCTGCGGGATCAGCCGCTCAAGCACGCTGTCTGAATCTGTCCCGGCCCGGTAGTTATCCCAGACGTTGTATAAAACCAGTAATAGGGCTGCGACCATAAGCAGCAGCCCTATCACGATAAGGACCGTTCCTTTCCTGTTTTTCACTGTGCGCGTCTCCTGCGGCGGATGACGCCGAATACGATAAGTACGGCGCCGCCTGTGAAGAGAACGGGTACCGGCCACCATAAAAGGCCGGTCTGCGGAAGCACGGTCCCTGCCGCCTTATAGGTGTTGGTGAATTCAACGGTATCCGCGTCTTTGCCGTCAACCGTGATCGTTCTGTCGATCTTCAGCTCGTCGTCCTCACGGGTCACGTTATACGTTATCGTGTAGATCTTTCTGTCATAAGAATATCCCTTGAGTCCCAGATCCTTCTCATAGATCGTATACGTGTATACTCCGGGCTCGGTGAACGTGATATCCCCGAATTCCCGGCTGCCCGCGCCTTTGATCGTCATTTCCTTTACCCCGCCGTCGCTGTTTTCGGGCATCGGGAAACCGTCGTCTCCCGCTTTGAGGACGAACGCGAACTCGGAATCCTCCGCGGGGGCGTCGCCGACGATCCTTTTCTGTACGGGCGGATCTACGCCGTTGACGGGAGCGACGAACCTGTTGGTGATAACGCTCGTTATTCCGTTCTTTTCAATGGAAACGGCGTAACCGTCGATCTCCTTTTCAACCACTGTCCAGTCGTATTTGCTTTCAAGATTGTCCCATGCAAAACGCCACGAGTTTTCACCGGTCAGTTTTTCGGTGTCGAATATCTCTCCGTCGCGGAGAAGCTGCATCTCGATCGCCTCGGGGCGCGCCGACTCGTATCCTTCGTCGTCCCACTTTTTTATGACTTTCCTTGTGACGTATTTCGGAAGAAATTCTTCTTCGTCCGTTTCATCCGTCTTTTTGGGATCGTCGTCCGGAGGGAATATCTCGTTGTGGAATTTGGCAACGGCAGTCGTTTCGTAAACCCACGCGTTGTTTGCGGAATCCCGATCGGGAAGAAAGACCATAAAAGGAACGGCGGTATACGTCTGGAAATCGTCGGTCGTGGCGCGGAATCCCAGCACGAGAAACAGTCCGGGCTTGAACCTGAAAGTCAGATTGCCGTCAGCGTCGGTAAATCCCTCCGCCTCAAAATCAAGGTCGTCTCTCCTGACGTACCCGTCAAGCGTATTGGCAAGCTTGAGCCATCCGGCCTTATCCATCCCGTCTAAGCCGTCAAGACCGTCCACCTTGCCTGCATACCCCCGGAAAGTATCCGTCAGAGTCATTCTGCAGTACTGATCAACGTTCGCCACCAGAAACACTCTGAACTTGGCGTCATGGATCGGTTTGTCCCCGTCGAAGTATGATATCGACAGTTCAACGTCTCTGTCGGTATCGATCAGTCCCTCGGCGGAAACGGTCGCCGGTATCAGCACCGCCAGCAACATAAGACATGTTATCACAGCGGACAATATGGCTTTCGTTCCTCTCATTTTTGTTCCCCTCCCAAGGATTTTCCGGATTTTTTATCTTTTACCCAACTGACGGTGAACACTGTCACTACCAGTATCAGAAGAAGCGGTACGGCTATCGCCGAAGTTACGATAAGCGGTTCTATCTGTACGGCTTCCGAGGTTATCTGAACAACAGCGTCCTCCTTAGCCGTTTCGATCCTGTGTCCTCGCACAAGAAGTCTTTGAGTATTTATCCCGTACGGAGTGCACGTCAGGAGCGTGCAGTAATCGGCCCCTTCCGTTATCTCAAGAGCGGCGGTATCCTGAGGGTCCACGATGAGGATCTGATCCACCTTATAGGTGAGGATCTCGTCCATTATGCACAGCATAAAGACGTCGTTGACCGCTACCTGATCGAGACTTGTGAACAGCTTCGCGCTGGGAAGTCCCCTGTGCCCGGAAAGAACGCAGTGGCTTCCGGGGCCTCCCACGGGAAAGGACGTCCAGTCCAGATGACCTACGGCGTTCTGCAGAACGCGCTCCGACGTTCCGTGATAAACGGGAAGCGAAACGTCTATGGCGGGGATCACTACGTATCCCATAACTCCGTCGCCCGACAGATTCAGGATATTGTCGTACTGACGGCGCTCGTCGTCTGTCGGGGCGTAAGTGTTTGCTCTCAAATGAATCCTCTGATTGTACTCGTACGCCTCGTTCAGATAATACTCGCGGTCCTCATCGCTCATCGAAGAAATCTGTTCCCTGTACGTTGCGATGGCCTTCGTCTGATGAAGTGAATTGATATAATTGGAGACGGACGGATAAAGCAGCAAAAACAAGCCCACGAGCAACAGACTCACCAGGATAACCGTAAGATATTTTCTTTTCTTTTTCTTCATGCTCTGGTTTCTCCTCGGAGTCGTACCGCTTCACAGAACGGAAGGAACGGTTCCCCGTACGTTTCTTCAAATAATAAACCGATCCGGATCCCCGCCGCCGTCAGATCCGCGCCGTCCGATGCGACGGCGCCGAAGGTCGGCGAAAAAGCCGAAAACTCTTTTTCAAACCTATGCGTGCATCTTCGCGCGATCCGCTCAGATACTGTCAGAACGCCTTGTGCGGGCGATCTGAACCGCCGGAAGTTTTTCTTTGGATTATTCCGGGCAGATTTCAACAAAAACCGCAAGAGAAGGCCTCCATCCGGCACGGCCGGGAAAGGCGTGCTGTGATCATTGAAAAGAAACCGGACTATAACCACGGGGACCCGGGAGGATCCCGCGGAAAAGAAAAACTGCCGTTTTCGTATTATCGATTTGTGTAGTAAGGGCAGAGCTAAACTTCAAGCCCTGCCCTTTACTACCAATCAGATTACGGCGGGATTATTTCTCGCTGCCCATACGGCGACGGGTAACGAGAATGACGGTCGCTCCGACGACCAGAACGGCGCCGATCACGTAGAAGATCGTGGTACCGATGCCGCCGGTGCTCGGAAGCTCCGTACCTGCGTTGTTCGCAACGTCGATTTCCGTACTGTTATCAGCCGCAACGTTCACGGTGACAGGAGCGGTCAGTACGTTGTATCCCGCGGGAGCTTCAAGCTCGACCAGCGAGTACGTGACGTCGCAGTCAACGCCGTCGATGACGATATTGCCCGAGTCAACGGTAATGAAGTCGGAGCAAACGGAATTATTATTGACTGTCGCGCCCTCCTGATGGGTCGCAACGGAAGCGGCTGCTGCTGCTTCGGCGGCAGTCGCAACACGGTACGAGGTGTCGCTGAGCTTGACAAGATTCACGACGTTGTCGCTGCCGTCACGAAGTTCAAACACAGCCCCGTCAAGGTTAGCGATTTCGCCGGTCGCGTGTTTATAGACTTCAAACTTATAGGTAGTGACGGTGTCTTCCACCTCATCAGAGGTCTGATTCGAATACGTAAGCGTAAGTTTGTTCTCTTCAGCCGCGGTGTAAGTAGCGTTTTCGTTGACAGTCGCGGTATAGGTGAAGGTAACGACGGCGCCGGCGTCGAGAGAAGCAACGTACGCGGCGGGGAGAGTGATCCGGAAGGTCCAGGTGTCACCCGCGGCGGGAGTCGTATTGACGGTATAGTCCGTGCCGGCGGTAAGCGCCTGATTTGTTACCGCGGTCCCGTTGACCGTACCCGTGACCTTGGCGGAGAAGCTCGAGGCGTTAAGCGTGAGCCCGTCGGACATGGTATCGGTAAGGATCGCCTGGGCGTCTGTTCCGGTACCGTCCGTATAAGTGATATCGAACGTTACGGTATCGCCGATCTGAGCGTCCTTGGAAGCTTCTGCAGTCGTCTTGCCGGGGGTGGGGACGGAGTTCTTCTCGTTGATGGTCACGTCGGAGACGGTATCAAGAGAGCAGATGGAACCGAGAGAAGTGTCTACGAAGTAGTAGCCGGCGCCGGTAACGCTGATCTGGGTGGTAGCGGCTCCGACGGCGGTTCCGGCTATGGTCTTACCGGCCTTGTTGGCGTCGAGCATCTTTGCAAGATTCGCGACCGCGGTACCGTTGAGTCCCGTTGCGTCGTCAATAGCGGAACCGCTGTTGACGAGCAGACCGGCTCCGTCAACGGCTGATACCGTGTAGACAGTCGGATCGGAAGCGGTAGGCGTGAAGACGAAATACGTCGTCGTTATCACACCGGTAGTACTGTCAGTACTTGCAGTATATCCGAAGCCCGAGTTTGCCGTCGTCAGCAGACCGAACCAGGGATTGCTGTTTTTGATCGTGTAGGAAGCGCCGCTCGCGCTGACCGTGGCGTCAAAGATCTTGTAGGCGTTGTAAGTTTCGCCCGTAGCCGCGCCGCCGATCGTGATCGTGTAATTCGCGGTCGACTGATCGTCTGCGAGGGTTACCACCGCTAAAGCGAACATCATAATGCACGCGATCGCAATGGCAAGCATTTTCTTGAATGATTTCATTTCTTTTCCTTCTTTCTTTATAATTTTTATTATTTATTTTTGTTTTGTCATATTCAGGCACGTAAAATTTCGTCCCGGAGGACTATTCTATCCTCCTTTCGCGTCTGCGCCTCAGAATATAAACGCACATTAACGGGCAAGCCGTCAATATTGCCCCTAATGTATAGATCAAAGCGGTTCCGGGTCCTCCCGTCATGGGCAACGGCTCGCCCGGCGTGTTGTAAACGTCCAGCGTCTTCGACGTCCCGACGTTCTGCAGGGTACCGCTGTCCCCGCCCAAAGTGACGTTTCCGTCCTTGACAACAACGTAATATCCGTTATGCTGCGTTTCGGTAACCGTGACGTTCGCTCCGATCGGAACGGTCGGTATCGTTATCGACGGAGTGTTCCCGGACGTAACGGTCAGCGTAAACGAGACCTTTCCGTTTGAATCGACCGTGGCTCCCGACGGCCATCCCGAAGCCGAGACGTCGGGATTCCAGTCCGGATGATCGACTTCCAGAGTGAAGTCGAACGAGCCGGATCCGCCGCCGTTAAGATTTTTTCTTACCGTTATGTCGACGGTCCTGATTTTATCGTTGGTAAATACGACCGACGTCGCCGAATCAAGCGACGGGATGGTCCTTGTATCGGAATCCTGTGTAACGGAACCGATTCTGTTCGAAGTGTTGTACCCGGCGTGAGCCGTCTCCGTTACGGTCACCGTGCATCCGGCGGGAAGGGTGAGCGTCTTCGACTGCGAGTTCGACAGATTGAACGTGATAACGTTGCCGTTCACTGTAACGCCGGCGTTTCCGGCGATCAAGCTCAAGTCGAGGTTCGTTCCCGTAACTGTTACGGAAAACGGGAACGACGCGGTGCTTCCGGGTTCGTTCGTGACCGTTTTGACTACGGTCAGATCTTCTCTTTCAAGATCGTTGACGAAATTGACCGTTCCGTCCTGAATCAGGTTTGAGAACGTGAACGTCGCGTTTCCGGTATCTGAGCCGTTTGTTCCGACGGGTGCGACGGTATAACCTGACGCCGACGTCTCTTTTACGACCACGTTGCTTCCCCACGGGATACCGGTCACGACCGTGTTCTGACCGTCCGCCAGACTGAACCGGATCACGTTCCGGGTCCCCTGTTTGATCGACGCCCCCGCTGGCAGAGACACTCCGGTCATATCGACGGGTGAGTTCGACGAGTCCGTGACTGTCATCTCAAACGGGAAGCTGATATTCTCACTCGTGCCTGTCAGCGTTTTTGAGACCGTAACGCTCCGCGGCGTGCTTATCAGACTGTACTGAGCCACGTAAACCGCGTCGCCGGTGACGGCGGAAACGGTCGGGGTCCATCCGGTGAACTGATAATACTGATTGATCCCCGCCGCCTGAGAAGATACCGGAGTGCCGTGCTTGTACGTCGGAAGATCTCCGTAGTGATACGTCGTCTCGGTATCGAGTACGCTGAGATCGTCATTCTTCCATATTACCGTATAATTCACGGGTTCGGCGGTGTACAGAGCCCGATATATCTGATCGGACGTCACGTTCGTGCCGTTCGGATTCGCATACGGCCCGGAATTTGTCGGGGATATCAGCTGCCATCCGGCGAAAGTATACGTGTACTGCGCGTCCGGCGCTTTTGTCGGGACGGGACCGTCGTAATGAGCGACGGCGTTATATGCCACGCCCAAATCGGTTTCAAGGACCGTGCCCGGATCGTCCGGGGCGGTATCTACCCAGTCCGCATCGACCCATTTTACGGTATACGTTCTCGGAGTCGCCGTATATTTTGCTCTGTAAATGTGGATCTGATCTCCGACCTGGACCGTATTGCCCTCTCTGAGATCAGGTCCCGGTACCGTCGCTATTATCTGACGGTTTTCGTCTATCTGCTCCCATCCTGCAAACTCGTAAGTGTACTGCGGAGTGGGCGCTCTGGAGGGAAACTCGCTGTCGAAATACGGGGTATCGCCCGCGCGGCAGACGTCCTTTTCGAGATACGTCCCCAGATTTCCGTTCCAGTCGTAGTCGACCCAGTAAACGTCTACGGGATTCAGGTCATATACGGCTTTGAGGACCATGCTGTGCGTGACGATCCTGTCGAAATCCCACGGAGTCGAAGCGAGTATGTCTTCGTTTGTATCGGGATCCTTGCCGATCACCTCGTACCAGCCGACGAACTGCATTCCGGTCTTCGTGGGATGACCGGGGTCCGTGGCCAAATAATGACCGACGTGCTGCTGATAGGAATCGACGGGATTGAACCGCTGGCGCGGATAAGTGGCGGGATTGCCGCCGTCGCAGTCGAAATCGACCACGCACGCGGGAACGACGTAGCAGTAGAAGGTAAACTCGAAGCCGTTATCGATCATATTCTGGTCGATCAGAGCAACGTCGTTCAAGTTGGTGCCGTTCGGGAGAGTTCCTCCGTGTTTCTGGGCTGTGGGGATAACACGCACGCCGACAAGACCGCTCCCCTGATTGTGGACGTCATGAGCTGTGACCCAGTCCCAGTCGAAAGACGTCTGCTCAGGTCCGTATTGCGTATCGCCCGTATAAACGTGATATCCTGTCGCGTTCGAGGCGTCGGCAGGCCAGCTCGGGTTGTACGGACTCGTATAATTCGGGTCGGTAACGCCTCTGTCATAATAAGCCGTGCCCGTGTTCACCGGATCGGCGTCGATTATCCATCCGTCTCTGAGAAACTGAAGCTGGCTCGAATCGATCAGATAATCGCCGCTGAACGTGCCCGTATTGAAATCATAATGGACCGTAACGGAATCGAACTCACCGAGCGTCTGGTTCGCGCGTCCGACGGATATCTTGTCGGCGTCCGCGCCGTTGAAACCTGTTCCGGGATAGGATTTGAGTTCGAACTGAAGACCGTCGATCGGGATCTTCGTCTGCCCGGAGTTCGGCGTCCCGCCGCTCTGCGTCCAGTAATTATCATGATCCCAGAAATAAACTTTGAAATGGATTATCCCCTGCGCTCCCGCGGTAACCCACTTCGGAGTCAAAGTGATATTGTGGTTGACGACACAGTGATCGTCAAAGCTGAAATCGGCGTTCCCGCATTTCCATCCGCCGAAGACCAGATTCTGATTCGGGGACTCCGGGGTGGGAACGGTACCGGTATAATAGGAATCTTTGCTGACCGTCAGCGGCGTAAACAGAGAACCGTTCGACATGGTCGAGGTGTCGAAACTGATCGTATAAGAAGCGGCGGAACTGTTGAGGTCTCTCAGGTACAGATCGTATTCGACCCTGATACCTCCGGTCGCGTTGCCGTTACCGTTGAGCCACGCGTTCAGATTTCCGTCCAGTTTGAAATCATCGTAGGGGTTTCCGTTGGCAGAGAGTTGAATTTTTGACGCCCAGTGACCGCCTAAGAAATTACGGATATGAGCTCCGGTCGAAGGGGCGGTCACAAGTCCGAAACCGGAGTTTGCGGGAGTATCCAGGTCAAAACGGTTCCTGACGTCGGTGTAATCGCTTACAATGCTGACGTTCCCGTTGTGGATCACGCCCCCGTTGTCGGTAATCGTTCCGTCCGAATTTATCGGGACCTGGACGAATGCGACCCCGTCTTTATCGGAAGTCATCTGTAAAAGCTCTTCGACCCTGTTGCCGCCTTTGTTGAATTTGTTGATCCGCACGTCGACGTACGGAAGCGGCCGGTCGGGATGATCGACGTCGTAAACGTGAACTATGACCTTGAATTTCCCGTTGGAGGGAGTCGTGTTGTAATCGCTCATCGCGTCGGTGACGGTGATCTCGAAAACGGTTCCGTCCGTGAAATTCACCGTAAGCCGTTCTTCCGTCTCAAACGGCTGAAGCGACGTCAGAAGATAATCTCCGCCCTCCGCGCTCTCCACGCTCACGAGCGAGGGATCCGTAAAAGTCACGCCGTCCGGGGCGACATCGGAAACGCTCCGCCCCGTTCCGAGTTCTTCGAAAAGATCGCTCAGAAGGATCGACGACTGGCCCCTGATCGAGAAAGTGTACGATTCATAATGGAAATCTACCGTAAATACGAATACGGAAAAGCCGTTCGTCTCGAACGAGACGTTGCCTTCTTTATCAACGCTCGACGGAACTTCGTCCGCGCAGTCCGTGTCGTCAAGATGGATAACGGACAGAGCGCCGAGCCCCGAGCGGTCGACGGCGGGACGCGATACGGTAACGGAAACGGCGTCGTCGGGTTCCCATTCCTCGCCGTCCACAAGAACGCTTATGTCATACGCGGCGTAGTTTTTCTCACCGCCGTCGTCATCTCCGTAACAAGCGGCGATCTGACTGTCCGTAAGAGATACCGGCACGATAGACGCCAGGGCGGACTCGGGAAGTCTTCCCGAAAGCGTTACCTCCGCTCCGTCCTCGGCGGACGCCGATATCGTTTTCTCGCCTACGGCGTACGAAACGTCAGCCAGCGCGCCGTATCCAGTTACGGGATCGCTGAATCTGCCGTACGTGCAGGGCTCTACTCTTCCCGAGACGTCGCCCTCCACAGTGCAAATGACGTCGCCGCTCACCGACGACACGATCCCCGTTCTGTCGGCGGAACCGTTCCCGTCCGTATCGAAGAACACGAGGTCGCCTTTCTTTGCGGGGTAACCGATCCCTTTGAACAGACCTGCCCGTTCCAGAGAGTCGATCATCGACGCGGCGTCTTCGGCGGCGGGTACCGTACTCTCCGGCACGCCCGCGTAATGCAGACAGAACGAAACGAATACGGTCGACCAGTCGCAGTACGCGTCGCCGTACCAGTCTCCGTAACGGGTATATCCCATCAGAGTCTCGCCGTCTTCAGCCACGTCATAATTGGCGGAGCTCTCCGAATAACCGACTTGCGTTTCCGCAACGGATACGATATCTCTGTTCCAGTTCCCGGTCAGGTTCAGACCGTCGAACGCTTTTTCCCAGATATCCGCCGTCTCCCGGTCCGCCTCCGGATCCGAGAAGCACGTCAGGCCGTGTACATGGACCGGAAGGGCGCAGACGAGTTCGCCGTCCGAATAACACTCTTCGGTATGCGTGTGTTCCTCCATCCCGCAGTACGTCGCCGATTTCTGCGTCACGGCGGGATTGATCAGGACGTATGACGTTATAAACACGACGACAGCACAAAGGGCAGAAACCACTGATTTCCAGCGTTTTCTGCTGCTGTGCTCCCTGACGGCTTCGTCAAGCTTTTTCCCGACCCTTTTATCCATCGTATATCCTCAAAAATTATGAATACTTTTTTATTATCCCGAAACTGTCGAGAGGCCATATTCTCAGAACGGCTCTCCCGAGTATATGCTCCTTGCTGATGCATCCCACGACGCTGTTCCTGCTGTCCTGACTCGTGGCTCTGTTGTCTCCCATAACGAAGTACCTTCCTTCGGGCACCTGATACGGAAGAGTTATGTTGCAGTCCCCGTAGGCCTTTTCCACAAGATAGGGCTCGTCGATCGGCTCTCCGTCGACGAAAACGTTGCCGTCGGGATCTATGTTCACCCATTGCCCGGGACCCGCTATGACCCTTTTGACGAGAAGTCTGTTATTGTATGTCAGGACCACCACGTCGCCGCGTCCGAAAGAGATCCCCTTCACGGAGATCACGATCTCGCCTTCATTGATCGTAGGCGACATGGAACTGCCGTAGATCCTGAATATGGGGAAAAGAAGAAAAGAAAGGAGCACGACGACCGCCGCAGCAACTATCATTATATATACGGTGCTGCGCAGCGTCAGCGCGTACTTTCTTTTGTGTTCCTCCCGCCTGAGTTCGGCCTCGAGCTGATCCGCGCCGGGAAGGGATTCGCCTCTGTCGTTATGTATCTTTTTCCGGTTCAAGGGTGGCTTCCTCCGGCTTCTGTTGATCTGAGCCCGGATCCGGATCCGGCCCTTCGTCCGTCAAATACGGTATTTCCCGTTTATACCGGGATATTTTATCGTTTATTTCCGAAAGTACCGTCTCCGTCTCTGCGATCATCGCGGCGGATTTTTCCTTCGCGTCCGCAATGATCCTGTCGTATTCCTCTTTTGCCTCGGATCTGAGATTCTCTATTTCCGTAAGATAGACGTCAGCCGCCGCCTGCGCGTCTTTGAGGACGCCGCTTATCTGTACGGACGCATCGGCAAGCGAACCGATATCGGAATACTCCGGTCTCTTTTCTTTCAGTTGATCCGCGAGCTTCGAGTTCTGCAGTTTGAGTTCTTCTATCTCCCTTGCCTGTTCGACCATTATCTCGAGCAGATCTTTCCTGCTCAGACGTCTGAGTTCCTTCTCGGTCATTCGGTAAAATCCCCCGCAAAAACGCGAAATCACAACTGATAATACCATAAGATAATCTATTATACATCTGTTAATATTCGATGTCAATACCTTTTAAAAAAGTGTTTATTATTCCCAAATGTCAAACGCTGAAAAACAACCGATTGGTAATGGTTGCCTCGCCGAGACATTAATAAGAAAAAAGCAGAGGAAACTCTCCGCCCGTTGAAAAAACGGAAAGATCATCGCATCGCCTGAATTATCCGTCCTGAAAATCCCATATCCCGGACCGCCTGTCCCGTCCCGTACGGCGAGGCGCGTCTGCGCCGGGGACGGCGCTCTCTTTCAAGTACTATTATATGATCGTGATCCTTGCAAAATGCATGGAACGGAATCAAAAAACGGTCCCGTGTGCGAAAAACGCCCGGGACCGTTCTTTTTTTATGATAAGTATTGAGCGGCGCTCGTCACTTCCCCCTGAAATACTTCACCGCCGCGCGGAACATCCCCATATCGTAATTCCCGGGGACGTTCTTGTAAAGCCACTTCCCTACGCGCTCGGCGTGGCCCATCTTGCCGAAGACGCGGCCGTCGGGGGACGTGATCCCCTCGATGGCGAGGACGGAGCCGTTCGGGTTGAAGTCGATATCCGCCGTCGCGTCGCCGTCGGCGTCCGCGTACTGCGTCGCGATCTGGCCGTTCTCTTTGAGCTTTCTCACCCACTCGTCCGAGCAGAAGAATCTGCCCTCGCCGTGGGAGATCGGCACGCTGAACACGTCGCCGGGCTTCGTGCCCGACAGCCACGGGGACATATTCGACGCCACGCGCACCCTGACGATGCGCGACTGGTGGCGGCTGATTGTGTTGAAGGTAAGCGTCGGGTCGTCTGCTTTCGCCTCGGTTATCCTGCCGTACGGCACGAGGCCGAGCTTGACGAGCGCCTGGAACCCGTTGCAGATGCCGCAGATCAGACCGTCGCGGCGTGTGAGCAGCGCGTCGACCTCCGCCCTCACGGCGTCGTTTCTGAAAAACGCAGTGATGAACTTGCCGGAGCCGTCCGGCTCGTCGCCGCCGGAGAAACCGCCGGGAATAAAGATCATCTGCGCCTCTCCGATCGCTCTTGCCATCCGCTCGACGCTTCGGTTTACTCCGTCGGCGGTCACGTTCTCGACAACTACCGTTTCGGCGATCGCTCCCGCCTCTTCGACGGCGCGCGCGCTGTCGTATTCGCAGTTCGTGCCGGGGAAGACGGGAATGACGACCTTCGGTTTTTCAACGAGGATCGCGGGGGCTTTTACGGCACTTGCCGAAAACGATACGTTCTCCACCTTCCCGCCCGCTTTTCCGGGAACGTTCACGGGGTAAACGCCCTCGAGACGCGCGTCGTAAAGATTCTTTATATCGCCGAGATCGACCGCCTCGTCACCGCGAGCGATCTTCGCGTCCGCGGTAACGGCACCGAGCGCCTCGCCGCACCCGACGTCTTCCGTGACCTCGAGGATCAGCGAACCGAACGCAGGGGAGAATATCTTTTCAAGCGAGACGTCCTCGAATCTGAATCCGAGCCCGTTGCCGAAGCACATTTTTGCGATCGCTTCTGCGGCGCCGCCCGCGCCGGGCGCGTAAGCCGCGGCGACTTTGCCCGCGCCGATCAGGTCGGACGCGGTCTTCCATATCTCTTTCTGCGAATCGGCAATGGGGAGCCCGTCGTCGCCGAACTCCGGCGCAAGGACGATCACACGGTCGCCCGTGCGTTTGAACTCACCCGATATTATTCTTTCCGCCTTATCCGTCGTGACGGCGAACGAGACGAGCGTCGGCGGGACGGAGATATCCTCGAACGTGCCGCTCATCGAGTCCTTGCCGCCGATCGAGCCGATGCCGTACTCGCATTGAGCGCGAAACGCGCCGAGCAGAGCGGACAGCGGTCTGCCCCACTTGTCGGGGTCGGCGCCGAGTTTTTCAAAATATTCCTGGAACGTGAGGTATACGCCGTCGGGGGCCGCGCCCGCCGCGACGAGTTTCGTGACGGAGGTGACGACGGCGAGATACGCGCCGTGGTACGGGCTCTTCTCCGACAGATACGGATCGAAGCCCCACGCCATGACGGAGACGTCGTCCGTCTCTCCCTTCACGGTCGAGATCTTGTGGACCATCGCCTGCGACGGGGTCGCCTGATTTTTGCCGCCGAGCGGCATCAGGACCGTGCCCGCGCCGATCGTCGAGTCGAACCGCTCGATCAGACCCCTGCGCGAGCAGACGTTGAGGTCGGATACCGTTTTTTTGAACCCTTCCCCGAACGAGGAGGGGATCTCTTTTTCGTACTTGTCAGCCGCGCCCACGCGCGCCGTGACGTGCTTTTCCGCGCCGTTGGAGGAGAGGAATTCGCGCGAGAGGTCGACGATAACGTCGCCGCGCCATCTCATCGTGAGCCGTTTTTCCTCCGTGACGTACGCGACGACGGTCGCCTCGAGGTTCTCCCTCTCTGCGATCGCGATGAACGCGTCGGCGTCCTCCGGCGAGGTGACGACCGCCATTCTCTCCTGCGACTCGCTGATCGCGAGTTCGGTGCCGTCGAGACCCTCGTATTTCTTCGGGACGAGGTCGAGGTCGACGGACAGGCCGTCCGCGAGCTCGCCGATGGCGACGGAAACGCCGCCCGCGCCGAAGTCGTTGCATCTCTTTATCATCCGAGCGGCGTCGGGATCCCGGAAGAGCCGCTGAAGTTTTCTTTCCTCGGGGGCGTTGCCCTTCTGGACCTCGGCTCCGCACGTCTCGATCGACGTCGCCTCGTGCGATTTGGACGAGCCGGTCGCGCCGCCGCATCCGTCGCGTCCCGTTCTGCCGCCGACGAGAATTATCGGGTCGCCGGGAGCGGGAGTCTCGCGTCTGACAGACTTCGCGGGAGTCGCCGCGATGACCGCGCCGATCTCCATTCGTTTCGCCTCGTAGCCGGGGTGATAGATCTCGTCGACGATACCCGTCGCGAGCCCTATCTGGTTGCCGTACGACGAGTAGCCCGCCGCGGCGGTCGTGCAGAGTTTTCTCTGCGGGAGTTTGCCCTGCCTCGTGTTCTCGACGGGAGCGGTGGGATCGCCCGCGCCGGTCACGCGCATCGCGGCGTAGACGTACGATCTGCCCGAGAGCGGGTCTCTGATCGCGCCGCCGATGCAGGTAGCCGCGCCGCCGAACGGCTCGATCTCCGTCGGATGGTTGTGCGTCTCGTTCTTGAAGAGCAGCAGCCACGGCTCGACTTTCCCGTCGATCTCGACGCTTATCCTCACCGTGCAGGCGTTTATCTCGTCCGATTCGTCGAGAGCGTCGAGTTTGCCCTCCGCCTTCAGTTTTTTCACGGCGAGAGTGGCGATATTCATGAGGGTCACGGGTTTCGTGACGCCGAGTTGTTCTCTCGTCCTCAGGTATTCGCGGTACGTTTTTTCGATCACGGGATCGTCGAACGACACGCTGTCGATCGTAGTCAAAAACGTGGTGTGGCGGCAGTGGTCCGACCAGTACGTGTCGATGACGCGCAGTTCGGTGAGGGTCGGCTCCCTGTTCTCGCTTCTGAAATACTCGCGGCAAAACTCAACGTCCGCCGCGTCCATCGCGAGGCCGTATTGTTTGACGATATCTTCCGCCGGAACGGACGCGTCGCAGAAACCGTCGAGCGTCTTTACCGGGTCGGGCTCGGCGTAATCCGTTTTGAGCGTGGCGGGCTTGTCGAGCGACGCCTCGCGCGAGTCGACCGGGTTTATCACGTGCTTTTTGACCGCGGCGATCTGACCGTCCGTCAGGTCTCCGTAAAGGGCGTACACCTTCGCGCTGCGGACCACGGGACGGCTCCCGCGCGTCATGAGCGCGATACACTGGGAGGCGGAGTCCGCCCGCTGATCGAACTGACCGGGGAGATATTCCGCCGCGAAGACGGAGGCGTCCCCGAGATCGGGCGGAGTCTCGCGGTAAACGCGGTCGGTCTGCGGCTCGGAAAAGACCGTGCCCACAGCGCCCTCGAAATCGTCCTCCGACAGCCCCTCCGCGTCGTAGCGGTTGAGGATGCGCAGAGCGCGGAGTCCCTTGATGCCGAGGATCTCCCTTATCTCGCCGAGGAGGATATCCGCCTCGGGGGAGAGCCCTTCTTTTTTCTCAACAAACAGGCGATAAACCATTCTGATCGCTCCTTTTTGAGTTCTGTGTTGTCGTGCTGTGATCCGCCTTCGGCGTCACCTCATCAGGCAACTCCGTTGCCAGCTTCCCCTCAAGGGAAAGCCTCTATGTTGCCGAGGGCCTAAAGCCTTCCCCTCGAGGGTAGCGTAGCGCACGGCGCGGTAGTGAATGACAGCCCGGTGGGCTGTCAGAGCCGCGCCTGACCGACCCCGCAGGGGAGACAAGGTGGATTTGAGGGTCGTAAGACCCGAAAAGACGGATGAGGTGAGAATACGTATTATTTCCCTTCCTCCGCCGAAAGCGCTCGCTTGCCGATATCGCGGCGGTAGAACGAATTGGGAAATCCGATGCGGCCGACTTTTTCGTACGCGCCGCTCACGGCATCGGCGAGCGTCCCGCCCGTCGCCGTGACGCCGAGCACTCTGCCGCCGCCGGAGATCAGTTTGCCGCCCTCGAGTTTCCCGCCCGCGACGTAAACGTCTCTTTCTATATCCTCGGGTACGTCGATCTCATAACCCGACTCGTATCTTCCGGGATACCCGACGTGCGCCATTATGACGCAGCAGGCGTACCCGTCCTTTATCTTCACGTCGCCCTCGCTGAGCGTTCCGGTCGCAGCCTTTTCCATGACGTCGAGCAGGTCGCAGTCGAGAAGCGGCAGGACGACCTGCGTCTCCGGGTCGCCGAAACGGCAGTTGTACTCTATCACGTACGGGCCGTTTTCGGTTATCATCAGACCGAAGTAGAGGCACCCTCTGAACGGTCTTCCCTCTTCCTTCATCCCGAGGACGGTCGGCTTGAATATCTTCTCCATGCACTCCGCTGCGACGGATTCCGTGTAGAACGGATTCGGCGCGACGGTGCCCATACCGCCGGTGTTCGGGCCCTCGTCGCCGTCGTGCGCCCTCTTGTGGTCCATCGAGGAGACCATCGGGAAAACGTGTTCCCCGTCGCAGAACGCGAGGACGGAGACCTCGGGTCCCGTGAGATAATCCTCGATCACGACGCGCAGACCGCTGTCGCCGAAGGCGCCGTCTTCCATCATCGACCTTACGGCGTCCTTCGCTTCTTCAAAGTCTTCGGCAATGACGACGCCCTTGCCCGCGGCAAGCCCGTCCGCCTTTACGACGATGGGGAAAGACGACCTCTCGAGATACGCGATCGCCGTGTCCGCATCGGAGAATTCGGCGAACGACGCGGTCGGTATCCCGTGGCGTTTCATAAAGTTCTTTGCGAAGATCTTGCTTCCCTCGAGGATCGCGGCGTCAGCCGTCGGTCCGAACGCGGGGATGCCCGCTGCGGCGAATTTGTCGACCGCGCCCCGGACGAGCGGGTCCTCCGGCGCGATGACGGCGAAATCGATACCCTCTCTGACGGCGAACGAGACGATCCCGTCGACCTCGGACGCGGATATCTGGACGCACTCGGCGTCGCGTGAAATGCCGCCGTTGCCGGGAGCGGCGTATATCTTATCCGCCCTCGGACTCTCTTTGAGTTTTTTGATGATGGCGTGCTCCCTGCCGCCTCCGCCGACTACGAGTATCTTCACTTTATTCACCCTTTCAGGAATAGATCGGGAACTTTTCGCAAAGGGCGACGACCTCGGCGGTCACGCGCTCTTTCGTTCCCTCGAAATCTCTCGCGACGTCGCCGATAAGACGGGCGACGGTCTTCATTTCCTCCGTGCCGAAACCGCGCGAGGTGACGGCGGGAGTGCCGATCCTGACGCCGCTCGTTACGAACGGGCTCTGCGGATCGTTCGGGATCGTGTTCTTGTTGACGGTGATGCGTACCTCGTCGAGCCGCTTTTCCATGTCCTTGCCGGTAATGTCGAACGGACGGAGGTCGACGAGCATCAGGTGGTTGTCCGTGCCGCCGGAGACGAGGCGGAAACCCTCTTTTATCATCGAGTCGGCGAGAACTTTCGCGTTCTCGGCGATCCGTCTCTGATAATTCTTGAATTCATCCGTCAGCGCCTCGCCGAGAGCGACTGCCTTGGCGGCGATGATATGCATGAGCGGGCCGCCCTGCGTTCCCGGGAAGACCGCCTTGTCGATCTGCTTGGCGAGCTCCTCGCGGCAGAGGATCATGCCGCCTCGCGGGCCGCGGAGCGTCTTGTGAGTCGTCGTCGTGACGACGTGGGCGTACGGAACGGGCGACGGATGAAGGCCCGCAGCGACGAGTCCCGCGATGTGAGCCATGTCGACCATGAGATACGCGCCGACCTCGTCCGCAATTTCGCGGAATCTCTTGAAGTCGATGATCCTAGGATACGCGCTCGCTCCGGCGATAATCATCTTCGGGCGGCATGAAAGCGCCGTCTCTCTGACCTTGTCGTAGTCGATCCTCTCGGTCTCGGGGTCGAGCGTGTACGGAACGACGTTGAAGTATTTGCCGGAGATGTTGACCGGCGAACCGTGGGAGAGGTGGCCTCCGTTGGCGAGGTCCATGCCCATCACCGTGTCGCCCGGCTGAAGGAGCGCGAAAAAGACGGCGAGGTTCGCGGACGCGCCGCAATGCGGCTGAACGTTGGCGTGCTCCGCTCCGAAGAGCGCTTTGGCGCGGTCGCGCGCGATGTTCTCCACGACGTCGACGCACTCGCACCCGCCGTAGTATCTCTTGCCCGGGAAACCCTCGGCGTATTTGTTCGTGAGGGGAGTGCCAGCGGCGAGAAGGACCGCCTCGGAGACGATGTTCTCCGACGCGATGAGTTCGATATTGCCCCTCTGCCTTTTCAGCTCGGCGTCGCACGCCGCGGCGACTTCGGGATCGAATTCGGTGAGCTTTTCAAAGAAATTCATGGTAACCTCCGTTTTATCAGTGGTGGAACAGGCGCATGCCGGTGAACGCCATGACGATCCCGTATTTGTCGCAGCAGTCGATCACGAGATCGTCGCGGATCGAGCCGCCGGGCTCGGCGATATAGCAAACGCCGCTGCGCTTCGCCCTCTCGACGTTGTCGTCGAACGGGAAGAACGCGTCGGACGCGAGCGATACGCCGCGGATACCGTCGAGATATTCTCTCATCTCCTCGGGAGTGAGCGGGTCGGGGCGCACGGTGAAGAAGTTCTGCCATACGCCGTCGGCGCAGACGTCGAGCTCGTTCTTGTTGATGTATCCGTCGATCACGTTGTCGCGCTCCGCTCTCGCAAGCGTCGGGATGAACGGCAGGGAGAGGACTTTCTCGTGGCGGCGGAGCTGCCACGTGTCCGCCTTCGTTCCCGCGAGGCGCGTGCAGTGGATGCGCGACTGCTGGCCCGCGCCGACGCCGATCGCCTGACCGTCGACCGCGTAGCAGACCGAGTTGGACTGCGTGTATTTCAGAGTCAGAAGAGCGACGATCAGGTCGCGCTTCGCCGACTCGGGAAATTCTTTGTTTTTCGTGACGATATTGGAAAGCAGTTCCGAATTTATCTTGAAATTGTTTCTGCCCTGCTCGAACGTGACGCCATAGACCTGTTTTCTCTCGCGCTCGGCGGGAGTATAGTTCTCGTCGATCGCGATGACGTTGTAGTTTCCTTTTCTCTTCGTCCGGAGTATCTCGAGCGCCTCGGGGGTGTATCCGGGGGCGATGACGCCGTCGGAGACTTCCCTCTTGATGATCGACGCGGTGACCTCGTCGCAGACGTCGGACAGAGCGATGAAATCGCCGAACGAGCACATTCTGTCCGTTCCGCGCGCTCTCGCGTAGGCGCACGCGAGCGGCGAGGAGTCGAGTCCCTCGATATCGTCGACGAAGCACATCTTTTTGAGATCGTCGTCAAGCGGCGTGCCGACCGACGCGGACGTCGGGGAGACGTGCTTGAAAGACGCCGCGGCGACCTGCCCCGTCGCCTCTTTTATCTCTTTGACGAGCTGCCACGAGTTGAAGGCGTCGAGGAAATTGATGAAACCGGGGCGGCCGGACAGGATCTCGATCGGCAGATCGCTCCCGTCCTCCATGAAGATCTTAGCCGGTTTCTGGTTCGGGTTCATTCCGTATTTGAGTTCGAATTCTTTCATCTCTTCCGTCACCTCACGCGTTTTTGTTTATCAGTTCTCTGTCGTACCGCCCCGTCTTCAGGTCGGTGAAGCGGACGTACAGGGATATTTTGTTGTTCTCGTCGAGGTTTTCCCATATGTCGTAGGCAAGTTCCCTGACGGAGTCGCGCAGGAAAACGCGCTCGGGCTCGCCGCGGAAGGTCGGAAGCGGATCCCCGTCCGTTTCGTACGTGTGCAGGAAGTGGCCGACGCCCGGCGTCGGGGAGTACGAAAACGTGAATCTGTTGCAGCCCGTTCCCTCGGCGTCCGCGCTCTTGAGAATGCTCATCTCGTAAGAGAACGGATCGTTTTTGAGGTACGAGCTGATGCGCGGAGTGAAGTTCGGAGCGTCCGGCTCGAATTCGCGCGTCGCCATCGCCTCGGAGAACGACTTTCCCGCCCTGATGAACTCCGCGGCGGTGTCGGTCTGGTCGCCGTTCGTGACGACGATACCGGACGCAAGCGTTCTGACCGGGTAATATATGATGAGGGACGGGTCCTTTACCTTCGACTCGTCGTAAGGCGCGGTCCTCAGATCGTCGCCCTCCTCGATGAACACGCGGTTGCGGCTGTTCTCGCTTCTTCCCATGATGAAGTACGCGAAGACGGAGCGTTCGCCGTCGGCGGCGAGCCCCGTTATGATCCCGCGCCCTACGTAGGGGTTGCCCGCGAGCGTCTCTTTTACCGTTTTCACGGCGTAAACGTCACTCATTTCTCTTCCTCCTTGATCTTCTTGCATATCAGTTCGACGGAGCGCGGAAGGATGACCCATTCCGCCTCTCTCATAACTTTCTTCTGCAGAGTTTCGGGCGTGTCGTCCTCGGATATTTCGACCGCCTTCTGCATTATTATCTTTCCTCCGTCCGGTATCTCGTTGACGAGATGGACCGTCGCGCCGGTGACTTTCACTCCGTAGGCGAGCGCCGCCTCGTGGACGCGCAGACCGTAGAATCCCTCGCCGCAGAACGACGGGATGAGCGACGGATGGACGTTGAGGATGCGGTTTTCGTATTTCTTCGTGAATTTCTCGCTGAGGATGCACATGAACCCCGCGAGGACGATGACTTCGGCTCCCGCCGAGTCGATCGCGCGGATCAGATCGGCCTCGAAATCCTCTTTGTCGTGGTGCGTTTTTCTCGCCACGACCGCCGTCGGGATGCCCGCCTTCTTCGCCCTCTCGAGGGCGTAGGCGTCCTTGTTGCTCGAGATAACGGCGACGATCTGCCCGCTTTTTATGATCCCCGACTCCTGCGCGTCGATCAGCGCCTGAAGGTTCGTTCCGCCGCCCGATACGAGGACGGCGATCCTCACTTTACTCCTCAGCATATGACTACCTTCTCATCGCCTTTTTCGATCCTGCCGACGACGTATGCGTCCTCGCCGGCGTCGCGCAGGATGCGGAGCGCCTCGTCGGCGTCCTCTTCGGCGACTGTGACCGTCATGCCGACGCCCATGTTGAACGTGTTGAACATATCGCGCTCGGAGATCCCGCCCCGCTCTTTTATAAGGTCGAAGATCGGGAGGATGCGGAGGGAGGACTTATCTACAACGGCGGAAAGGCCGTCCGGGACGCTGCGCGGGATGTTCTCGTAGAAGCCGCCGCCCGTGACGTGCGAGACTCCGTGCGGCCTTATCTTCCCGAAGAGCGCGAGCATCGGTTTTACGTATATCTTCGTAGGCGTGAGAAGCGTCTCGGCGACCGACGCGCCGAGTTTTTCGGAATACTCGAGCACCGCGGGATCCTCGCCGACCCGGAACACGCGTCTGACGAGAGAGAAACCGTTGGAGTGGACGCCCGAGGACGGAAGAGCGATCAGAACGTCGCCCGCCTTCGTCGTTTCTTTGTTTATGACCGCGTCGCGGTCGACGACGCCGACGGCAAAGCCGGCAAGGTCGTATTCGTCCTCGGGGTAGAAGCCCGGCATCTCGGCGGTCTCGCCGCCGATAAGCGACGCCCCGGCCCCGACGCAGCCCTCGGCTACGCCGGAGACGATCGCGGCGATCCGCTCGGGGATATTCTTCCCGCACGCGATATAGTCGAGGAAGAAGAGCGGTTTCGCGCCGCAGCAGATTATGTCGTTGACGCACATCGCGACGCAGTCGATGCCGACCGTGTCGTGCTTGCCCGTCAGAAACGCGAGTTTCAGTTTCGTGCCGACTCCGTCCGTCCCGCTGACGAGAACGGGATGAGGGATACCCGCGACGTCGAGTTCGAACGTGCCGCCGAACCCGCCTATCGCGGAGCATGCGGGGGTGAGAGTCCGCGCGACGTGCTGCTTCATCAGCTCGACGGCGCGGTAGCCCGCCGTTATGTCGACTCCCGCTTCGCGGTACGCCTCACTGTAACTTTTCATCCTTTTTGCCCTCGCTTATCTTCTGTTCGAATCTGTTCTTGGCAGTCTTTTCGGGTACGGGCGTCGGATATTCGCCGTTGAAGCACGCACTGCAGAGCCCCTTCATCGTGCCGCCCGACGCGATCTTCTTCACGTTGTCGACGGAGAGGAAGCCGAGCGAGTCGACGCCGATGATCTTCGCCATCTCCTCGACCGAATAGTGGCACGCGATCAGGTTCTCGCGCGAGTCGATGTCCGTTCCGTAGTAGCACGGATTGAGGAACTGAGGCGCGGACGATCTCATGTGGACCTCGGTCGCTCCCGCGTCGCGCAGGAGTTTGACGATGCGTCCGCAGGTCGTGCCGCGGACGATCGAGTCGTCGACCATCACGACGCGCTTGCCCTTGACGACGGACGGAACGGGGTTCAGCTTGATCCTGACCTTGTCCTCCCTCGTCTTCTGGCCGGGGGCGATGAACGTGCGCCCGATGTATTTGTTCTTGATGAGCCCGATGCCGTACGGGATGCCCGACTGACGGGCGTAGCCGATCGCGGCGTCGAGGCCCGAGTCCGGGACGCCGATGACGACGTCGGCCATGACGGGGTGTTCGATCGCGAGGAACGTGCCCGCGCGGATCCTCGCCTCGTGGACGGAGACGCCGTCGATGACCGAATCGGGACGGGCGAAATAGATGTATTCGAAAACGCAGAGCGAGTGCTTCGCCTCGCCGCAGTGGTCCCTGATCGAGCGGACGCCGTCGGAGTCGAAGACTACGATCTCGCCGGGCTCGACGTCGCGCTCGAACGCCGCTCCGACGGAATCGAGGGCGCACGTCTCGGACGCGACTATATAATCTCCGTTCGGCTTTCTGCCGATGCAGAGCGGGCGGAACCCGCCGGGGTCGCGGACGGCGATCATCTTCGCCGGGGACATGATGACGAGGGAGTACGCGCCCTTGAGCCGATTCATAGCGCGGTTGACCGCCTCCTCGATCGACGGGGCGGTCAGGCGCTCCTTCGTGATGATATACGAGATGACCTCGGTGTCGCTCGTCATGTGGAAGATCGAGCCCTCGAGTTCAAGCGCCGTGCGAAGGTCGTAGGAGTTGATGAGGTTGCCGTTGTGGCAGAGCGCCATGCGTCCCTTGACGTGGTTAACGACGATCGGCTGGGCGTTGACTCTGCCCGTGCTCCCCGTCGTTCCGTAGCGGACGTGGCCGATCGCCATATTGCCCTCGCCGAGTTTATCGATGACGTCGCGCGTGAACACGTCGCCGACGAGACCGTCGTCCTTGTACGTGTTGAAAACGCCGTCGTCGTTGACGACGATGCCGCAGCTCTCCTGCCCTCTGTGCTGGAGCGAGAAGAGACCGTAGTAGACCGTCTCGGCAAGTTTTGCTCGCTCTTTTGCGAAGATCCCGAATACTCCGCATTCCTCGTGAATTTTCGCCATTTATTCCTCCGTTAGTTTCCCATCAGTCTTCTCATGATCTCCTGGTAAGCGTCTTCGACGCCGCCGAGATCTCTTCTGAAGCGGTCCTTATCGAGTTTCTCGTTCGTGTCCTTGTCCCAGAACCTGCACGTGTCGGGGGATATCTCGTCGGCGAGGACGATCGTGCCGTCCGCCGTCTTGCCGAACTCGAGTTTGAAGTCGACGAGTTTGATTCCGAGTTCGATGAGATATTTCTTCATGAAATCGTTCACTTTGAAAGCGTATTTTTTGATCGTCTCGATCTCGTCCCAGGTCGCGAGGCCGAGAGCGACGGCGTGATAAGCGTTGATCAGCGGATCGCCGAGATCGTCGTTCTTGTACGAGAATTCGATCGTCGGCTCAGAAAACGTGATGCCCTCGACGACGCCGTATCTCTTAGCGAACGAACCGGCGGAGATATTGCGGATGATGACCTCCAGAGGCACGATCGAGACCTTTTTGACGAGCGTCTCGCGGTCGGAGAGTTCCTCGACGTAGTGGGTGGGAACGCCTTCGCCCTCGAGCATCCGCATCATGTGGTTGGTGACTTTGTTATTGATGACGCCCTTGCCCGCGATCGTGCCTTTTTTCAGCCCGTTGAACGCGGTCGCGTCGTCTTTGTACTCGACGAGAACGAGGTTTTCGTCGTCCGTCGCGTATACTTTTTTAGCTTTGCCCTCGTAGATCTGCTGCAGTTTTTTCACTTTCATTTATCTCCTTTTTCGGTTTATTATTTTCTGTCTTGTCACCTCATCAGTCAGCTCTTCTTGCTGCGCAAGAAGGTCTGACAGCTTCCCCTCAAGGGGAAGCCTCAAGACGAGCGCATTCTATAGCCTTCCCCTCGAGGGGAAGGTGGATTTGAGGGTCGTAAGACCCGAAAAGACGGATGAGGTGAGAAACGAAAAGATCAAAAGAAATTACGAGCGGTATTTGCTGCCGATCTCTTCGTTCTTTTTCAAAACGTTTTCGGCGCCTTCGCGTCTGTTCTCACCGAGTTTTTCGGCAAGTTCCCCGTCCGTGACGGAGAGGATCTCGACCGCGAGGATCGCCGCGTTTTTCGCGCCGTTCACGGCGACGGTGGCGACGGGGATGCCGCTCGGCATCTGCACGGTCGAAAGAAGCGCGTCGAGCCCCTCGAACGGTCCCGACTTCACGGGGATCCCGATGACCGGGAGCGTCGTGACCGCGGCGACGGCGCCCGCGAGGTGAGCCGCCATGCCCGCCGCGGCGATCATCACGCCGTAGTTCTTCTCCCGCGCATTCGACGCGAGTTCGCGGACCTCGTCGGGCGTGCGGTGCGCGCTGAGGATAAATACGTCGTAGGGGACTCCGAATTTTTCAAAAATACCGAACGCGCCCTCCACGACCGGGAGATCGCTGTCGCTTCCCATGATAACGGCAACTTTTTTCATCATTTATACCTCACTTGTTATCGAAATCGGTTTTTGCGCGCGCCTCGCACCAGACGCACCGGTATACGGGCCCCGACGGGTCCGTCAGGCGGAACCGCTGAGGCAGGGAGTGCTCCGTCGAGGTGATGCACCTCGGATTCTTGCACCTGATGACTCCGTTCAGGATCTCGGGGAGTTCTATCTTCTTTTTCTCGACTATCTCGCCGTTTTTGATCACGTTGACCGTGACGCCGGGGTCGACGTAGCCGAGAACGTCGGTGTCGACGCCGAAATCCGCGTCGATCTTGATTATGTCCTTCTTGCCCATCTTGCGGCTCGATACGTTCTTGATCAGAGCGACCGTGCAGTCGAGCGCGTCGAGCCCGAGATAATGGTAAAGCGTCATACCGCGTCCCGCGGTGACGTGGTCGATGACGATGCCGTCTTTTATCGCGTCTATCTTCATTTCCTCTCCCCCTTACTCGATCTCAAGCAGTTTGAGGATGAGCGCCATCCTTATGAACTTACCGTACATGACCTGTCTGAAATACGCGGCGCGCGGGTCGGAGTCGATCTCATATGCGATCTCGTTGACGCGCGGCAGCGGGTGCATGACCGTCATGTCCGGTTTTGCCGCCCCCATCTTTGCCGCCGTCAGGATGTAACTGTCGCGCAGGCGGAGGTAATCCTCCTCGTTGAAGAAGCGCTCTCTCTGCACTCTGGTCATGTAGAGCACGTCGAGTTTCGCGATCGACCCGTCGAGATCGGTCGTCTCCTCGAACGGAACGGAATTCTTCTTTAGGACGCCGTCTCTGACGTAGCCCGGGATCTTGAGTTCCGCGGGCGAGATGAGGATGAACTTTATCCCCCCGTAACGCGAAAGCGCGGAGATCAGCGAGTGGACCGTTCTTCCGAATTTCAGGTCGCCGCAGATGCCGACGGTCAGGTCGGTGAGGCGTCCCTTCTCACGTTTTATCGTGAGCAGGTCGGTGAGCGTCTGCGTCGGGTGGTTGTGGCCGCCGTCGCCGGCGTTGATGACCGGAACGGACGCGTTGACCGATGCGACGAGCGGCGCGCCCTCCTTCGGGTGGCGCATCGCGATGATATCGGCGTAGCAGGAGACAGTCCGCGCGGTGTCCGCGACGCTCTCTCCCTTCGCCGCCGAGGAACTCCCGGACTCGGAGAACCCGAGCACGTTTCCGCCGAGCTCGTACATCGCCGCCTCGAACGACAGGCGCGTGCGCGTGGACGGCTCGTAGAAGAGTGTGGCGAGCTTTTTCCCGCGGCAGGCCTCACTGTAGGCCTCCGGCCGGGCGATGATATCGTTGGCGGTATCGATCAGCTCCTGCAGTTCCTCGACGGAAAAATCCAGAATGTTGATCAGCGATCTCATCCTTTTCCCTCCTCTATCCAGCTTTCATCC
>JAFRQK010000026.1 GCA_017428635.1 Clostridia bacterium
CAGCAGAGCTCGTATCCTTCGCGCCTCATCGTTTCGATGAGGATCGAAAGGTGCATCTCGCCTCTGCCGGAGACCTTGAAACAGTCCGTCGTTTCGCCGTCTTCGACTCTGAGGGAAACGTCGCGCAGAGTTTCTTTATAAAGCCTCTCTCTGATCAGACGTGACGTGACGTATTTTCCGTCTCTTCCCGCAAGAGGAGAGTCGTTGACCGATAAGGTCATTTCCATTGTCGGCTCGCTGACCTTGACGAATTCGAGCGCTTCCGGAACGTCGGGCGAGGTGATCGTGTCGCCTATCGTGATGTCGGCTGCTCCCGAGAAGCAGACGATATCACCGACGGTCGCGGATTCAACGTTGTTTCTGCCGAGTCCGTTGAACTGGTATAGGGAAACGATCTTCGTCTTTTTTATGGCTGACGGGTCGTGATAGTTGACGATTGCCGCCTCCATGCCGACCCTGACCGTGCCGCGTTCGATCCTGCCTATACCGATCCTGCCTACGTAATCGTTGTAGTCGATTGACGAAACAAGGAGTTGAAGAGGCTCTTCCGGTTCTCCTTCGGGGCAGGGGATGTATTCGAGGATGGTATCGAAAAGGGGCTTGAGGTCGCGACCGGGCTCTTCGGGCGAAACGGACGCGGTCCCCGCTCTTCCGGAGCAGAAGAGCATCGGTGAATCGAGCTGGTCGTCTGTCGCATCGAGGTCGATCAAAAGCTCAAGAACTTCGTCGATGACTTCGTGGATCCTTGCGTCCGGACGGTCTATTTTGTTGACGACAACGATGACCCTGTGACCCATTTCCATCGCTTTGCCGAGGACGAATCTTGTCTGCGGCATGGGACCTTCGGCGGCGTCAACGAGGAGAATAACTCCGTTCACCATTTTGAGGATGCGTTCGACCTCTCCTCCGAAGTCTGCGTGACCGGGAGTGTCGACTATGTTTATCTTGACCCCTCCGTACTGGACCGACGTGTTCTTGGCGAGGATCGTTATGCCGCGTTCGCGTTCGAGATCTCCCGAGTCCATGACTCTTTCGGTTATAGCCTGGTTCTCGTGATACTCTCCGCACTGTTTCAGCATTTCGTCAACGAGCGTAGTTTTGCCGTGGTCGACGTGAGCGATTATAGCGACGTTTCTTAAGTCTGTTCTTACCAAAACCCTATCTCTCCTGAATTACTGATTCTTAAACAACGGAGTTATTATATCACAATATTTCCGAAAAATAAATAGCTGTCGAAAAAAAACAGAGCGCGCGCCGTACGGCGCGCGCAGTTTATGCCTCAACGCTGTTAAAATGAGGCGAGTATTCGCATATCGGGTGAATACTTTGTAAATTTATTTTCCGCCGAGTTGACTGTATTTGCCTCATTAATTATAATTAATATACAAAAAAGAATCGAGTGAGGAAGAGATGAAGAACTTATTTAACAAAATTTCGGCGATACTGCTCGCCGCGATCCTCATCCTGCCGTTTGTCCCGTTCAGATCGTACGCCTCCGCGGGAGCGTCTCTTTTCAGCATCGAACCAGAGGACAATCCGGGCCTGTCATTCTCAGTTGTTTCTTACGAAAAGACAAAGAACGAGTCATATATGTTTCTTCCCAATACGGTCGATCCGACGGCGGTCACCGTCAGGTATTCGGGCGACGCCGGAGAAGCGACCGGCTCCGGAGTCATTGGGCGGAACGAGGAGGAGGGACATTTCACCGTCGACACGACCGTCGGAAACGAAATAACAGTCGGCGGAAGAAAGCTTATCTTCATGCAGTCCGCTCTCCCTGCGATGAGCATTATCATCAACGAAGGGGAATCCATCGACACGATAAACGCGAGCAAAGAGGCGAAGATCGGCGCGAAGGTTTCGATCAGCGGCGCGGATAACGCGAAGTACGATCTCTCGCCAACCGATATTCAGATAAAA
>JAFRQK010000027.1 GCA_017428635.1 Clostridia bacterium
CTCAACCTCGGTCTCAACGACGAGGTCGTCGAGGCGATGATCGCGGGCAACCCGGATCCGAAATTCGAGAGATTCGTATACGACTCGTACAGAAGATTTATCCAGATGTTCTCCGACGTCGTTATGGAAGTCGGCAAGAAGTATTTTGAGGAACTCATCGACAAGATGAAGGCGGAGAAGGGCGTTCAGTTCGACGTCGATCTCACCGCCGCGGATCTCAAGGAACTCGCCCGCCAGTTCAAAGCCGAATACAAGGCCAAGATCGGCGACGATTTCCCGTCCGACCCGAAAGTCCAACTTTACGAAGCTATCCGTGCGGTCTTCCGTTCGTGGGACAACCCCCGCGCCAACGTTTACCGCCGCGACAACGATATCCCGTACTCCTGGGGTACCGCCGTCAACGTCATGCCGATGGTATTCGGTAACCTGAACAACAACTCCGGTACCGGCGTCGCCTTCACGCGCGACCCCGCGACCGGCGAGAAGAAACTCATGGGCGAGTTCCTCGTGAACGCGCAGGGCGAAGACGTCGTCGCAGGCGTCCGCACTCCGATGCCCATCGCTCAGATGGCCGAGCAGTTCCCCGAAGCGTACGCGGATTTCGTAAAGGTCTGCGACCTGCTTGAAAAGCATTATCACGATATGCAGGATATGGAGTTCACCGTCGAGAACGGCAAACTCTACATGCTCCAGTGCCGCAACGGCAAGAGAACGGCTCCCGCCGCTCTCCAGATCGCATGCGACCTCGTCGACGAGGGGATGAAGACCGAGGAAGAGGCCGTTCTCATGATCGACCCGCGCAACCTCGACACGCTCCTTCACCCGCAGTTCGACGCCAAGGCTCTCAAGGCAGCCGCTCCGATCGGACGCGGTCTCGGCGCTTCTCCCGGAGCAGCCTGCGGTAAGATCGTATTTACGGCCGACGACGCCGAGGCATGGAAAGCTCGCGGCGAAAAGGTCGTTCTCGTCCGTCTTGAGACGTCCCCCGAGGACATCACCGGTATGAAAGCGGCAGAGGGTATCCTCACCGTTCGCGGCGGTATGACCTCCCACGCGGCGGTCGTCGCCCGCGGCATGGGCAAGTGCTGCGTCTCCGGATGCGGCGAGATCAAGATGGATGAAGAGAACAAGAAGTTCGAGCTCGCGGGCAAGACCTACGGCGAGGGCGACTTCATCTCCATCGACGGCTCCACCGGCAACATCTACGACGGTCTGATCGAGACCGTTCCCGCTTCCATCAGCGGCAACTTCGGCAGAGTCATGGGCTGGGCCGACAAGTACAGAAGACTTAAAGTCAGAACGAACGCCGACACTCCCGCGGACGCAAGGAAAGCCCGCGAACTCGGCGCCGAGGGTATCGGCCTCTGCCGTACCGAGCACATGTTCTTCGATCCCGACAGGATCGCCGCGTTCAGAGAGATGATCTGCGCCGACACCGTCGAGGAGAGAGAAGCTGCTCTTGCCAAGATCCTTCCGATGCAGCAGGCGGACTTCGAGGCTCTTTACGAGGCTCTCGAGGGCACCCCGGTCTGCATCAGATTCCTCGACCCGCCGCTCCATGAGTTCGTTCCCACCGAAGAAGCCGACATCGAGCTTCTCGCGGCGGCTCAGGGCAAGACCGTCGAGCAGATCAAGAACATCATCGCGGCTCTTCACGAGTTCAACCCGATGATGGGTCACAGAGGATGCCGTCTTGCGGTCACGTATCCCGAGATCGCCAAGATGCAGACTGCCGCCGTCATCCGCGCGGCTATCAACGTCCAGAAGAAGCACCCCGACTGGACCATCCGTCCCGAGATCATGATCCCGCTGGTCGGCGAGGTCAAGGAGCTCAAGTACGTCAAGGAATTCGTCGTCGCTACCGCGGACGCAGAGATCAAGGCGGCCGGCGCCGAACTCGACTACGAGGTCGGTACGATGATCGAGATCCCGAGAGCGGCTCTCACCGCCGACGATATCGCGAAGAACGCCGACTTCTTCTGCTTCGGTACGAACGACCTCACGCAGATGACCTACGGTTTCAGCCGCGACGACGCCGGCAAGTTCCTCGGCGCTTACTACGAGGCGAAGATCTTTGAGAACGACCCGTTCGCAAAACTCGACCGCATCGGCGTGGGCAAACTCATGAAGATGGCGATCGCCCTCGGCAAGGAATCGAATCCGAACCTGCACATCGGTATCTGCGGCGAGCACGGCGGCGACCCGTCATCCGTTGAGTTCTGCAACGAGATCGGTCTCGACTACGTCTCCTGCTCACCGTTCCGCGTTCCGATCGCAAGACTTGCGGCGGCGCAGGCGTCCATTCAGCAGAAGAAATAATCCGCAATAACGAAAACTCCCTCCGCGTCATGCGGAGGGAGTTTTTTGTGTATATAATAAAATGAAAAAAGATTCAAAAAACGAAAAGTGTAAAAAAATTAACGAAAAACATTAAAAAATAGTTGACAAGCGTAAATCGATGTGGTATAATATCGCCAGTCAACGAAAGCGAGGTATTGACGATGAACGGAAAAATCAGAAAAATCGGCAAGGTGTGCCGGATCTTCTCGAAGATCTTTACGGTACTCATGATAATCGCGACGGCCGCGCTCATTATCGCGGGAACGGTCCTTGTCGCGATCCCGTCCGACGCTATCCGCGCCGACGTGACCGGCAGCGCGCACGTTGAGTTTTACGGAAAGTGGATCGATAAAGCGACCGACGAGGGGATCGACGAACTGAACGAGCAGATCAGAGACGGGAAAGTGAAGATCGACGGAGACGTTATAACGGTAAACGAGGTCGTCAGGGAAGACGATTCAGTCGTTCTTACTGCGGACGTCGGCGGTTTGGGCTTCTCGCTGCGCAAGATCGGTCTCGCCCTCTTTGCGTATGCGCTGATCCCCGGCGCGCTGATAGCGGTCTTCATCATGCTCGAAAAACTGATGAAGGAGCTGGCGACCGGCGATTCGCCGTTCACGGACGCGGTCGTCAAAAGGATGAAGCATTTTGCGATCTCACTTATCCCGTTCGCGGTTTTGAAATCTTTCGCGGCGCCTCTCGGGACCGGACTGCTGCTTACGGGAAACTATACCATCCACCTCGGCGTCGATCTTACGGTCGTTTTCGCCACGCTCCTTATAATCCTGTTTATCATGATCTTCAAGCACGGAGCGGCGATCCAGCGCGAGAGCGACGAAACTCTCTGAGAGGCGGCGAAATATGGGAAGGATCATTCTGCGGCTCGACCGCGTGATGGCGGACCGGAAGATCGGTCTCAACGAGCTGGCGGAGAAGGTAGGCGTCGCGAACGTCAACCTCTCGAAACTGAAAAACGGTCGCATAAGCGCGATCAGATTTTCAACGCTCATCGCGATATGCGAGGCGCTCGACTGTCAGCCGGGCGACCTGCTTGAATATGCGAAGGACGAAGAGGCGCCCGAAGAACAGTCGTAAATAAGAAACAGGCTGAGATATCAGCCTGTTTCTTTATTCTGCTTTTTCTCGATCTTCTGATTTATGTAGTCCGTCGCGACGGCGCCTCCGCTCTGACCGAGCAAGGCGACCAGGCGGATCAGCTCGCGCTGCTTGTCGCGCGGCAGATCCTTCACCGCGGAGAAGATCGCCTCGGCGCTCTTTCTCTTTTTCTTTCCTATCTCGGAGAAAGTGTCCGCTCCCGTCGAGGCGAAGAGCGAGAAGATCGTTTCGGTGAGCGATTTTCTCGTGTCGTAATCGATCTTTTCGATCCATTCGCCGACCGCCCTGCCGATCATCTCGCCTGCGGTCGAGAGCTGTGTGCGCTCGAAGCGGTTGCGCTCGATCGACCACGTCAGGGCGTCGTGCTGACCGATCCCTTTGGCCGCGCTTTTCACGACCTCTCTGTGCGCCTCGGAGATCAGGAGCTGACCGATAAGGGAAGTATCGGGTATGAAACTTACCGTCTTTCCGATGACGGCGCGGTATTCTTCCGTTTCGACCGTCTCACGGGGGAACCCCGGACCATCGAAGGAATACACCGCCCTGATCCGCCGTCTTACGGCGGGAGAACAGAACGCGGAGGAGTAAACTGCGAGGTTGCCTCCCTTCGAGTGCCCCCCGACGCGCAGCGGCGCGCGGAGCGCTTTGCCGATCCGGTCGAGATACGAGACGGCTTTTATCTGTCCCTCCGTTCTGCTCTGAAAACTGAGATCGAAGTCCTCGCGCCACCCGGTAAGCGACGAATCCGTACCGCGGAACGCGACGAACGCCGTGCCGTCGGACAGGCGGAAAGTGACGGCGCAAAACTGCAGATCGCGTCCCGCGTCCGTCTCGTCGTCGTAGAACGAGAACGTCGTGTCCCCGAACCTGCCTCCGTTCAGCATGCCCTCGAGAAGAAGAGGCGATTTCGGCTGCATATCCTTGTCCGCGCGAACGTCGTCCGGAGTCCGGTCGCGGAAATATTCGTCGTAAACCTCGCGGAGCGTTTTCTCTTTTCCGTCGCTGCCGACGATGCCGTCGAGCTCCACGTAGGCGAGCATCGAGAGGATCATCGCGTCGACTTCGCCGAAAGGATCGGCGGAAAAGGGTACGTCGCCCCGCCACCTGAGATATTCGTATACGTCTGCCACGGTACGCCTCCTCACTTATTCTTTCGTATCAATGATTATATATCACTCTCCGAAACAAGTCAAGAACGGCGCGAGAACGCTTGTTTTTTGCGCCCGTCCGTGATATACTTTTTTTGACAACATCTGCGGAGGAAGATATGGAAGAAAAAATAATCGCAAAAACGGTCGAAACGGCCGGAGCAGACGAGAGAACGCCGTCCCGCTCACAGTATTTTTCATGGATCAACAGCACGAACGAGGGCTCGACGGAAGCGCAGACCCTCGCCAATATCGGATATTTCAAGTGGCTTTACGACGAGTACGGCGCGATCTTCGACATCTACGCGTGGGACGCGGGGAATCTCGACGGATCGAGCAGCACGTACGAGACGTTCGACTCGCCGAAACTCAAAGCGCAGTACCCGAACGGATACGGAAAATGCGCCGAGGAGGCGGCAAAGATCGGAATGAGGCTCGGAGTGTGGTGCGGGCCTGACGGCTACGGCGACACGGAAGAGTCCGCCGCGGCACGGCGCGAACTTCTCGTCTCGCTCTGCCGCGACCATCACTTTGCGCTTTTCAAGATCGACGGCGTGTGCTCGCGCCTTCGCCCCGAAAAGCAGGAGGAGTTCGTAAAAACGATGAAGGAGTGCCGGAAATACTCCCCGGATCTCATCCTTCTCAACCACCGTCTGCGTCTCGGGATCGGCGAACCCTACGCGACCACTTTCCTCTGGAACGGACAGGAGACGTACGTTGACGTCCACATAGGAAACGATTTTCCGGCGCCTCACCATCGCGCGTTCACGTTCTTCCGCGGCCGGGTGCCCGAACTTCAGCGGCTCGCCGAAGACCACGGCGTCTGCATCTCGTCGTGCAACGACTTTTTCGACGACGACCTGATCTTTCAGGCGTTCGGGAGATGTCTCATCCTCGCCCCGGAGATCTACGGTAATCCGTGGCTTCTGCCCGACCGCGATCACGCGCGTCTCGCGAGGATATACAATCTTCACCGCAAATACCGCGACATCCTCGTCGACGGGACGCTTCTCCCCGACTGTTACGGTCCGGACGCCGTTTCACGCGGCGACGGGAAGCGCCGTTTCATCGTCGCGGGCAACCCGAAGTGGGAAAGGAACTCGGTTCCCGTGCGTCTCGATTCCGAGATCGGTCTTGAAAAGTGCGAAAAGGTCGCCGTCATGACTCATCATCCGTATGAGGAATTCATCGGCGTCTTCGATTATGCAGCCGTCGTTGACGTTCCCGTCCCGCCGTTCCGTGCGACGCTCATAGAAGTATGCGACGCGGCGGTCGCGGGTCCCGTTCTCACCGGATGCAAATACGAGGTGATCAAAGAGAAAGACGGCGTGCCGACCCGCGTGAAACTCGTCTCCTCGACGGGCAGGATCGGCAGATTCACGGCGGGGGAGACGATCCCGATGCCGTACCTTTCGGGGGAGAAATTCGATAATACCCAGCGCGATCCGATCAGGGTCGACCGTACCCGTTGGGAGCGCGAGCCCGTCACCGCGAAGATGGAACGGCTTTACGAGGCGGCGATCTTCTCCTCCTCGAACGATTCGCTCGAGGCGCAGGCTTTAAAGTCGGCTGGCGAGACGAAGTTTCCTGCGGTAAAAGCGGCGAGAGACGCGTTTTTCGCGCAGCGGACGTACGTTCTGCGCGGCTGCGAATCCCGGTTCGCTTTCGACGGCGATCCCGACACGTTCTTCGACGGCGGATCCAAGACGTTCTACGGAGGCGCGATGCGTGAAAGCGGCGCGTGCCTGCGCGTCGATTTCGGAGCGAAATACCACGCCGACAAGATAATTATCGAGTATTTCAAGGGCGACGTCGAGACTGGGGAGATCAAGCCGCAGAGCGCGTATCCGTTCGGCGACTACTCGACCGATCTCGCGATCTGGAACAGGACGGATCTGATCGGCGAGACGGCTCTCCGCGAACGTGAGCAGGAAGTCGTCGTCAACGACGTCCACAATATCGAAAAAGTCCCCGGAAAGGTCGTCCGCGCAGAGTATTCGGTGCGCGGCCTGGTCAGGTATCTCCGTATCCGCGAACCGATCGACAGGATCTACAAGATCGCGCTCGAGGAGAACGGGGTAGAAGTTCCTCTTTCGAACCCGAAACTGCTCATAATGCTGCCGCACTATCGCGACAGAAAGATCGCAGGCGCGAGAAGGGCGAGAGTTTACGTTCACAAGGAAGATATCGTCTCCGGCGCGTACCTCGCCGTCTGCATCAAAGGCGAACACGGCGTCGAGGGGGCTTACGGCGTCATCGAGATCGACGGGCGGGAATACGGCTGCCCCGACAGGGCTTCCTCTTACCCCGCGATGTGCTGGGAGTGCGCCGTGAGAGACGCAGACTCCGGTTATACTTATTATATGCCGGTCACGCCCGCGATGGCGGAGAAAGAGATCAACGTTTTCGTTCTCGAGTTCACCGAGGAGGCAAAACAGTGCGAGCTTTCCGCGCGTCTGTGCTTCCCGCGCGACGGAGAAGAGTGCCCCGAGATCGAACTGTGAGGCCGAGGGGGTTACCCGAAAGGAGAGTCTTTTATGAAAAAGATCGTTTCGCTGTTTCTGGTCATCGTGATGATCGCAGGGATCGCGGCTTCATTCCCGGTCTCTGCCGATGCGTCTGAGCTTCCTTTCCGCGACGTGAAGGCGGACGATTGGTTTTATCCTTACGTCAAATACGCGTACGACAATTCCCTGATGAAGGGAAAATCCGATACGGTTTTCGGTCCGAAGGATAAAGTCACCCGCGCCGAGATCGTCACCGTTTTTTACAGAATGGCGGGCGGATGGTGCGAATATCCCGAGCAGTATCTCAGGTTCACCGACGTCAAAAGAACGTCGACGGAGTGGTATGCTCCATACGTCGGATGGGCGAAGAACGAGGGACTGATAGACGGATACAAGGACGGCTCGTTCCGTCCCGGCAATCCCGTCACGCGTCAGGAACTTGCGAAACTGATCGTCAGTTTCATCCGATACCTTCGCGCGAATGCCTCCTCGGAGGATAAGATCGACTCCTTTACCGACGCCGCTTCTTTCCCCGAATGGTCAAGCGGGTATATAGAAGAACTCCGCTCTACCGGCCTGATGAAAGGCGATAAGAACGGCAGATTCAACCCCGTGGCGACGGCGACACGCGCGGAAGTTGCGACGGTCCTCACCCGCCTTTATCCCGCCGTCATCGAGGCGACTGCGCCGAAGGCGCCTCTTATGGGATGGAGCGCGTATTACGCGTTCGGTTGGTCTGCGACCGAAGACCGGATGATCGATCAGATGGACGCTGCGATCGAGCGCGGCCTTGCCGACGCGGGGTATAAAACTTTCTCCCTGGACGACTGGTGGTTCACCACGCGCGACGGCGAGACCGGCAGGGTCATGATCAGAGAGGATATGTTCCCGCACGGGATGAAATTCCTTGCCGACGCCGCGCATGAGCGCGGTCTGCTTGCGGGACTGTACACCGATATCGGGTACGATTCCTGCGGTTCAAGTGCTATCGGAGATATTATCTCGGGCATCAAAGTCGGGCTCGATTCCGGAAATAAGAAGGACGATCTGTATATCTATATGTCCGTCGGAAACTACCGCGACGAATACGCCCGAAAGCACCCGGAGGATCCGGGCGTCGAGTGCTGGGGATACGACTATATCAAGATCGACTCGAACGGAACGGGTACGCACGGCATCAATGCGTCCGAATCTCACGTCGAAACGTGGAAGATAATAAAACAGATCGAGCGCGAGACCGGCAGAGACCTCAACATGAATATGTGCCGGTGGATCTACGAGAGCCCTTATCAGTTCCTCGTCGGCGATTCGTGGAGATGCGGCGGCGACAGTGTTCCGGAATTCGGGTTCGTCACGTACGTCGTGGAGCAGATGAAGCGTTTCAGCGAGTATTCGACCCCCGGCCACTACGCCGACCTCGATATGCTTATGATCGGCATGGGTCTCACTCCGACCGAGGAGCGCTCCCATTTCGCGATGTGGTGTATGTTCTCCTCTCCTCTGCAGATCTCGTGCAACATCCGCAGCCTCACCGACGATCAGATCGCGCTTCTGACAGACCCCGATCTGATCGCTCTCGATCAGGATCCGCTCGGCGACTGCGCGGCGTATATCGCTACGCTCGGAGAGAACACGACCCTGTGGCGCAAGAAGACCGGAACGTCCGACGGCGGAACGGGCGCCCTGGCGCTGTTCAATCCCGGCGACGACGCCGAGGAAGTGACGGTCGATCTGTCGCTCGTCTTCGACGGAGGACGTGCGACGCTTTACGATCTGTTCGGGAAAGAAGATCTCGGAGAGAAGACGTCATTTACCGTTACGGTCGAGCCTCACGGCACGCTGGTATTCAAGTACGAGACCGACTGCGCCGACGCGTTCCCGAACTTCAAATCGCTCGCGTATTACGAGTCGATCGGAGAGAGGCTGTATGACAGTTTATTCAGCGGCGATTTTTATACGTCAAAGGAGATCTCGAAAGAGGACGCCGAAGATCGGTTGTCTCAGCATCCTCTTTTCCGCGCAGTCCTGATCGACGCGAGAAGTGCGGAAGAGTATGCTAAGGGCCATTTGCCCGGCGCGATCAACGTGCCGTATCTCGAGATCGCGTCCCACGCGCGCGAACTTCCCTATACTACGAGCCGCGGGCTTGTCTCCAAGCCGCTGATAATCTACGCATCCTCGCGCGAGGAAGCCGAGCTCGCAAACTATTGCTTCAAGAAATTCAAATTCGACGTATACGTTCTCTTCGACACGGAGTACACGAAATAATTCTACATATAACATTAAAAAACAGTTGACGGAGCGAAAAAACTGTGTTATACTGTTAGGGCGCGTCCGGGGACGGGCGCGGAATACCTGCCGCACGGGTACAGGATAAAAGGCTGCTTAACGCAGAGGTATCACCCGCCGTACGCTGAGTGACAGGAAGAAATCAAAGAGGTGATTTGCTATGATTACAAAGGAACAGAAACAGGAGCTTATCGAGAAGTATAAGACGCACGAGGGCGACACGGGTTCTCCCGAGGTACAGATCGCGATCCTCACCCACAGGATCAACACCCTGACCGAGCACCTCAAAGTGAACAAGAAAGATCATCACAGCCGCAGAGGTCTGCACAAGATGGTCGGTCACAGACGTAACCTCCTCGGTTACCTTCAGAAGAAGGACATCGAGCGTTACCGCGCTATCATCGAAAAGCTCGGGCTCAGAAGATAACTCATTAAATGCGCTGTTGCGGGAGACCGATACCTCTCCCGCGACAGCCGTTTGTTTGTTAAAGACGTCTTTGTTCGGAGTTTTAGCCATTAAACAAGAGAACGGCGCGTTACGTCCTTTTGTTTAATTGCTGAACCTCCGAGACCGGACGAAAAAATAAAAAAACGGAGGATTTCAAAATGTTTGAGAACTACAGAGTATTCAAGTACGAATACGCGGGCCGTCCTCTCGTCGTAGAGACGGGCAAGATGGCGGGCCTCGCAAACGGATCCGCTCTCGTTCGCTACGGCGACACGGCGATCCTCGCTTGCGCCACCGCATCCAAGCGGCCGAGAGACGGCATCGATTTTCTGCCTCTTTCGATCGACTTCGAGGAGAGACTTTATTCCGTGGGCAGGATACCCGGATCGTTCCTCAAGAGAGAGGGAAGACCGACGGAGAAAGCTATCCTCACCGCGCGCGTCATCGACAGACCGGTGCGCCCGCTTTTCCCGAAGGATCTGAGAAACGACGTGGCGATCACCCTGACCGTCCTGTCCGTTGACCACGACTGCTCCCCCGAGATCACCGGTATGATCGGCGCGTCGATCGCGCTGTCCATCTCCGATATCCCGTGGAACGGACCGATCGGCGGTATGTTCGTCGGTCTGACCGAGGAAGAGGGCATCATCATGAACCCGACTTCCGAGCAGAGAAAGAGAAGTTCCCTCGAGCTCACCGTCGCGGCGTCCGAGAAGAAGGTCGTCATGATCGAGGCGGGCGCGAAGGAAGTCGCCGACGACGTGATGTTCGACGCGATCATGAAGGCGCATGAAGAGATCAAGGGTCTCGTCGCGTTCATCAACTCGATCGTTTCTGAGATCGGCAAGCCGAAGTTCGAGTATCCTTCCTGCGAGCTCGATCACGATATGTTCGACAAAGTCTTCGACTTCTGCGAGGCGGACGTTATGGCGGCCCTCGACACCGACGACAAGACCGTCCGCGACGAGCGCATGGAGCCGATCCGCGACGCGATCATGGAGAGATTCCTCGAGGAATATCCCGATCTCGAAAGCGTTTATCCCGAACTCATCTACAAGATCCAGAAGAAGATCGTCCGCCGCTGGCTGCTTGAGGACAAAAAGCGCGTAGACGGCAGACGTATGGATCAGATCAGACCTCTCGCTGCCGAAGTCGGCCTCTTCAACAGAGTTCACGGAAGCGGTATGTTCACCAGAGGTCAGACGCAGGTCCTGACGATCGCCACCCTCGGCACGATCTCCGACGAGCAGATGCTCGACGGTATCAGCGAAGAGGATCACAAGAGATATATCCACCACTACAATATGCCCGGCTACTCCGTCGGCGAGGCGAAATCGACGAGAAGCCCCGGCAGACGCGAGATCGGTCACGGCGCGCTGGCTGAGAGGGCTCTGCTTCCCGTTATCCCCGACGAGGAAGAGTTCCCCTACACGATCAGACTCGTTTCCGAGGTCATCAGCTCGAACGGATCCACGTCGCAGGCGTCCGTCTGCGGTTCGACCCTCGCTCTTATGGACGCGGGCGTTCCGATCAAGGCGCCCGTCGCCGGCATCTCCTGCGGCCTTATAACCGAGGGCGACCGTTTCATGACGATGATCGACATTCAGGGCCTTGAGGACTTCTACGGCGATATGGACTTCAAGGTCGCCGGAACGCACAAGGGCATCACCGCGATCCAGATGGACCTCAAGATCGACGGTCTGACCCCCGAGATCATCAAAGAGGCGTTTGAAGTCACCCACAAGGGCAGAGACTACATAATCGACGATATCATTCTTCAGGCGATCCCGGCTCCTCGTCCGGAGGTCTCCGAGTACGCGCCCAAGATGCTGACGATGAAGATCCCGGTCGACAAGATCAGCGAAGTCATCGGAAAGCAGGGCAAGGTCATTCAGGGAATCGTCGCGGATACCGGAGCCAAGATCGACATCGAGGACGACGGAACGGTCTACATCGCGTCGCCTGACAAGAAGGCGATCGAGGCGGCAAAGGCGATCATCGACGGTATCATCTTTGAGCCCGAGGTCGGAGCGATCTATACCGGCCGCGTGACGAGGATCATTCCGATCGGCGCGTTCGTCGAATTCGCGCCCGGCAAGGAAGGACTCGTCCACATTTCCAAACTTGACCGCAAGCGCACCGAGAAGGTCGAGGACGTATGCCAGGTCGGAGACGAGATGAAAGTCAAATTCCTCGGTACCGACGAAAAGGGCAGAATGAATCTTTCGAGAAGAGACGCGCTCGATTAAAAATCAGTATGCGGGGAGGGGGATACCCTCCCCGCGTTTTTCATCGGAGGTAACGATGAATAACGGACAAAACAGACGCCCCGAGGCGGCTCCCGCGCGGAGCAAAAGAAAAAGGGGCAGAAGTCTGAAATACGTCAGAAGACGGGACGGCTTGAACGCCGGATACATTATTTTCGCTGCGGTGATCGTTCTCATCCTCGCGGTATCTCTGTTTTTTATTTTTCGCGGGAAAGCGGCCGGACCGTCCGCCCCGGAGCAGACCGGATCGGAGACGGCAGAGCAGACCTTGCCGGAAACGGAGGCGAGGCGGGAGACGTTCATTGAAGTGCCGACCGCCGACGTCGCGGCGGGCGACCTCATCCTTGTGAATTACGATCACGCGTACGTTTTCCCGGAAAAGGACGATCTCGTCAACGTCTACGAGAATAAGACGGACGATTTCAAAGTCGCGTACTCTTATTATATGATGGACCGGCACGTGCTCGACGTTCTCATCTCGCTCACGCGAGAACTCAGCGAGACGACCGGAGAGGACGATCTGACGGTCAACAGCGCGTACAGATCGCTTGAAGAACAGAGGCAGATCTACGACGAGTATACGGAAACGTGGGGCGAGGAAACGGCGAAGCTCTACGTCGCCGATCCCGGATACAGCGAGCACCACACGGGGCTCGCCGCCGATCTCACGCTCGTCCGCGACGACGGGACCGCTCTGCCGATCCTGCAGAGCGCGGCGTACGACGAGATCATCCGTCTGCTTCGCGACAACGGATTCATTCTTCGGTATCCCGAGGGCAAAAAAGAGGTGACGCGGATCGAGACGGAGCCGTGGCATTTCAGATACGTCGGGCTGCCGCACTCTCTCATAATCGAAAAGACCGGACTCTGTTTTGAAGAATATATCGCATTTCTGAAAAACTTTACCCCCGACGGGAACGTACTGTTCCTTTCAACAGGCGGAAGACTGTCTTCCGTCCCGTTTGAAGAGGCGGGATCGTCAGGCGGCGGCTGCGCGATATACCGCGCCGCCGCGGGGACCGGAGACGTGACGAAGATCCCCGTCCCCGACGGAGCGGACGAGCCGTCCGTATCCGGCGATAACGACGGCGGGTTCATCGTTACCGTCAATTTCGGCGCTTCTCCGGCGCGGGTAACGGGCGTGGGCGACGACGTTTCGGCAATAATAAAAACGATCGCTCCGTCAGACTGATTTCAGCAAACCGTTCGTCCGTTTTCAAAAAACCGTCACATTCCGGGGGTACAATAAAGGCACAAAATGATCCGAGAGATCACAGTGAAAGGAAAACGTGACATGGAAAACGAATTTGAAAAGAACGAAGCCGAAAACGTGACGGAACAGTTACCGGATCCCGAACAGATCGAAGAAGAGACGGCGCAGGCCGAAGAAGAGGCGGCGCAGATCGAAGAGGAAGTTTCCGAACGGATCGCGGAAGAGACCGCGGAAGAGGTCGGTGCGGAACCGGAAAAAGAATCGTTCACGCCGCCGTACTTCAATAACCTGCACTATACTCCGCGCGAACAGCCCGTACCCCCGTACGGCGCGTCTGCGGACGGGCCTACGCCTCCGCACCTCGAAGGCGCTCCCGGATACGTTCCTCAGAACGGGGAGAGAGTCAGCTACGGCGTTCCCGACGTGAACGGAGGAAGGATCTCGTACGCTCCCGCGCAGCCCGTAAAACAGCCGAAGGAACCGAAAAAGAAGAAAAAGAGCGGCGGCAAGGGCTGGATCGCGATAGTCGCAGCCGTCTGCGTACTGCTCTCGTTCGGCGCCGGATTCCTCGGCGCGTACGTTGCGGGAGTGACAGGCAGCGTCAAGGCGGCCGAAGGGACGGCGGATAACGATTCTCCGTCGACGGTCATCCGCCAGGTAGAACCGTCCGACGTTTCGGACAAGGAGCCGTCCGCGGGATCGGGCGTTTACGCCGACGTTGTCAGCGCGGTCGCCGATTCCGTCGTTGAGGTCTACACCGAGTACACGACGACTGGCTGGTTCCGTTACATCGTGAGCGGCGGCGGCTCCGGCGTCATCATCTCCGAGGACGGATATATCATCACCAACAACCACGTCGTGATGGCTGACGACGACGTGACTCCCGCGGAGTCCGTCAAAGTCCGCACGAGAAGCGGCGAAGAATACCCGGCGACGATCGTAGGCGGCGACGCGGACGCCGATATCGCGGTCATCAAGATCGAGGCGACGGGACTCTCCTTTGCCACGTTCGGCGACAGCGATTCTCTTGCGGTAGGCGACGAAGTTCTTGCGATCGGCAACCCGCTCGGAGAACTCGGCGGCACCGTGACGAACGGTATCATCAGCGCTCTGGCGCGCGACATTTCCGTCGAGGGCAACGATATGACGCTGCTCCAGACGAACACCGCCATCAACCCGGGCAACTCCGGCGGCGGACTCTTCAATCTCAAAGGCGAACTGATCGGCATCGTCAACGCGGTATCCGATTCGTCCGTCGAGGGCATCTCGTTCGCTATCCCGGGCAACGAGGCGCTAGCCATGGCGAAACAGATCATGGAAAAGGGTCCCTCCGTATCGAACAAGACGATAATCGGCGTTACTCTATACAACATTGACAGCGCTTACAAGGCGTCCGAATTCGGCGTGAACTCGCTCGGCGTCTATATCTACGAAGTCAAGGAAGGGTACAACGACGACGTGCTTCGGGTCAAAGACCGCGTCCTCGCGGTGAACGGCGTCGAGGTCGCCTCGGGCGACGACGTGATCGCCGAGATCAGGAAACACGAACCGGGAGACAAGTGTGAGCTCACGCTGTTCCGCGACGGTGACGTCCTCAAAGTCGAAGTCACCTGCTTCGAGAGCGGCGGAGACGCATAAAGAATGATCGTACGGTTGTCCGGGGCGGTTACGCCCCGGACGCCATTCCGTTTTATCGGGGGAGGATGACGATGTATAAGATCCTGGTAGTTGACGACGAGGAGAACATCCGCCGTCTCATAAGGAAATACGCCGAGTTCGAGGGCCATACAGTCGACGAGGCGAAGGACGGGATGGAGGCGATCGGGATGGTCCGCGAAGGCGGATACGACCTGCTCGTCGTCGATATAATGATGCCCGAGCTCGACGGATTCTCCGCGTGTCGGGAGATCAGAAAATTCTCCTCCGTTCCGATCATCCTTCTGAGCGCGAGAGGCGAGGAGTACGACAAGATCAACGGATTCGAGATCGGAGTCGACGATTACGTCGTGAAGCCGTTCTCTCCGAAAGAGCTCATGCTCCGGATCGACGCGATCATGAAAAGAGCGGGAGGGTCGCCTCAGCCGTCGGACGTCATCGTCGCGGGCGGTATCCGCGCGGACGTCACGGCTCGTATCGTATACGTCGACGGCGAGCGCGTCGCGCTCACACCGAAGGAATACGACCTCCTCTTTTATATGATGAAGAACAAAAACGTCGCGCTCACGCGCGAGAAACTCATAACCGAGGTCTGGGGCTGGGACTATTACGGAGACGACAGAACGCTCGATACGCACGTAAAACTGCTGAGGCGCTCCCTCGGGGAGTGGTCGCGTATGATAGTCACGCTTCGTGGAGTGGGGTACCGCTTTGATGAAAACGCATAAGAACGACAAAAATGAAGATCGCCGTCTTCCCACTTTGAGGAGACGGCTGATCGTTTATCTTGCGATCCCCGCGGCGATCATCCTCGCAGCCATCTGGCTGACCGAAACGTTTTTTCTCGGCGCGCTTCACCGCTCGGTCAAAGCGGGGGAGATGAGAAAAGTTGCCGCCGAGATCGTATCGGCGGACGCGGGATCTCTCGACAGCGCGGTCGAAAGTCTCGGGGTGAAATACAATCTTTGCATTTCCGTTTACGATATGAAAAACGACGGCGTCGGGATCGCCAGTTGGCACTCGACGGTCAATCCGTTCTGCTTCATCCATGGTTTCGTTTCGGACTCCCTCGCGTTCGATATGTATGAAAAGACGGGCGACAAGGGCGAATACACGAATACCGTCAAGATCGGACAGAGTTTCGGCAGAGACGGCGAAGAGGCGTCCGACGCGGGAGAGAGTATCCTGATGGCGAGAGCGTCCGACGGCGTCCTAGTCGTTCTGAACGCTCACCTGAGTCCGCTTTCGACGACCGTGACGACGCTCCGCATCATGACGGCGGTCATCAGCGCGGTGATCGCAGCAGGCGTCGCTCTGATCGCGTATTTCCTTCCGAAAAAAGTGTCCGATCCGCTCGTGAAAATGCGCGACGGAGCGGGCAGACTCGCCTCGGGCGACTACGACGTCCGATTTGAAAGAGGAAACGCAAAAGAGACGGCGGAACTCGCCGACGCCCTCAATATAGCGACGCACGAACTGGCCGAGACGGACCGAATAAGGCGCGATCTGATCGCCAACGTGTCGCACGATCTGCGCACACCGCTGACTCTGATCTCGGGTTACGCCGAGGTGATGCGCGATATACCTGGAGAGATGAACTCCGAGAATATGGATATAATCGTCGACGAGGCGAATATGCTCTCGCACCTCGTGAACGATATGCTCGACGCGTCGAAACTGACGGACGGAGCGGTGAGGATCGAACCGGCGCCGTTCTCGCTCACGGAGGCGCTTTCCGAGACCGTTTCGCGATATTCGAAGCTGAAAGGAGCGGAGGGCTTCGACATCACTCTCGACGCCGACCGCGACGCCGTCGTCGCCGCCGACCGCGCGAGGATCCTTCAGGTCGTGTTCAACCTTCTCAACAACGCCGTCAACTACACGGGCGACGACAAAAAGGTCACCGTACGCCAGACGGCGGGCGGCTCCTCCTGCCGCGTGGAGATAACGGATACCGGAGACGGGATCCCTGAGGAGGATCTGCCGTTTATCTGGGACAGATATTTTAAATCGCGCGAGTTCCACAAGCGAACGAGAGAGGGGACCGGTCTCGGGCTCTCGATCGTCAAAAACCTTCTGATGCTCCACGGCGCGCCTTTCGGCGTGATAAGCGAAAAAGGAAAGGGCACCACGTTCTGGTTCGAGCTTCCGCTCGCGGAAAGCGGGGAACAGTCATGAAATACGACGCCGTAATATTCGATATGGACGGAACGGTCCTCGACACGCTCGGAGACCTGACCGCGACGCTGAACCACGCGCTCTCCGAGTTCGGTTATCCCCCTCGTACCGCGGACGAAACGCGCTCGTTCATCGGCAACGGGGTGAGGATGCTCCTGCGCCGCGGAGCGGGCGAGGAACTCGGCGAAGAGAAGACAAAACTGATGTATAAGGCGTTTGTCGAATATTATAAAAACCACCTGACGGACAAGACGCGCCCGTACGACGGGATCGCGGATCTGCTGAGGTCGCTCCGCGCGGCGGGGCTGCGCGTCGCCCTTCTTTCGAACAAGGCGGATTTCGCCGTGACGATCCTTTGCAGAAAGTTCTTCGACGGGCTTTTCGACCTGTATTACGGCGAGCGGGAGGGGATCCCGCGCAAGCCCGACCCCGCCGGCGCGATCGCCGTCATGGATGAACTCGGCGTGACGCCCGAGCGGACGCTCTACGTCGGGGACTCAGGCGTCGATCTCGCCACGGCGCACGCGGCGGATCTCGACTGCGTTCTCGTCGGGTGGGGATATCTCAACTCCGAAGTCGAGCTGACGCCCGGCCGCGACAGGACGGCAAAGACCCCGGAAGACGTATTGAAGACAGCGTTAGGAGAAGAGTGATATGAAGCACAAAACGGAGATCAGATATCTCCCGTTCGACGGGAATCTGCTTTGCACGGTCGTGTCGAGACCTGCCGAGGGAGACAAATTCCCTGTGATCCTGTACAGATGTCCGTATGAAAAGGCGACCGTAGATATGACGGATGAGGAACTCATCCTACGGGTTGAAAACGAATTCTCACGGTTTGTCGACGCGGGTTACGCGTTCTTCTTCCAGCAGTGCCGCGGAGCGGGCAAGAGCACGGGCGACTGCGTTCCTTTCATATACGAGAGGGAAGAGGGCCTCGCTCTGCAAAAGTACGTCAGGGAAAGCGAACTGTACGGCGGCGAGCTGTATCTTTTGGGCGGGAGTTATACGTCCCTCGTTCATCTGGTCACCGCGCCGTTCGAGGACGATATAAAAGGAGCGTCGCTCGAGTCGATGGACAGCGAGCGGTACGGGATGTTCTATCGCAACGGATTTTTCAAGATCAGCCTCGTCGGAAGCTGGCATCCCGGGGTATACAAGCAAAACGCGGGGCTGACGATCGACTGGTCGCCCGAGCAGTATCTCAAAAAACCGCTGACGGAATTCACCCGCCGCGTTTACGGGGAGCGGGTCGAGAATTACGACGACGCTCTTGAAAATCCCGACAGGTCGGCTCCGTTCTGGTCGACGAAAGAGGGCGGGAGCGACTCGAGGAACGCCGAACGCGACACCCGCGTCCCCATGCTTCTGACCGTCGGAACGTTCGATACGTTCACCCACGGCGTTCTGAAAACGTGGGAGAATATGACGCCCCGCGCCAGATCGATAAGCGCGCTGATCGTCCACCCGTACCACCACGGCGGCACCGCGGAAGAACAGCCGTACTGCTTTGAAAACGGCGAACTTGCTCAGGGCTTTCCGGATTTCGATCTCAGGTGGCTCAACTACACCCGCGGAGTCGGAAAACCGCCCGTTCCGCCGGGATCGGTCACGTATTACGAGTTATTCGGCGGCGGTTGGACGACTGGCGACGGGCTCTTCCGAGCCGACCGTACCGTCGCGTATCCGCTCGGAAAAGGCGAAAAGACGTATACTTACGACCCGGAGAAGCCGACGCGCTTCGAGGGCGGTCTGACGCACAACTTCGGCGGCACGAAGTTCATGGCGCAACCCGGGAGAGAGGGCGTCGTCACCGTCTTCACCGATCCGCTCCCCGCGGGAGCGCGCGTCGGAGGCGGGATGAAACTGAAACTTCGCGTCGCCTCGGACTGCGAGGATACGTGCTTTTACGTCAGGGTCGGGATAACGAAAAAAGAGGGAGACTTCTCCCTCCGCGACGATATAGATCAGCTCTCGAACCATTTTCCGGATTACGTCCCCGGTACGCCCGTCGACCTCGAATTCGATCTCGACCCGATCGCGCTTCAGGTCGGAGAAGGCGAGCGGCTCAGGGTCGATATCGCGTCGAGCGCGTTTCCGCTCTTCGTCCCGCACACGAACACGCGCGAGCCGTTTTACACCGCCCGTGAGACATGCGTTGCGCACAATACCGTCTTCCTCGACGTCTGTACGCTCACGGTCGGATTCAACTGAAAAAAGGAATGGGAAACCATTCCTTTTTTATTCGGTCAGGTATCTGGTCAGGATCGTCGCCACCTGCGCTCTCGTCGCGCCTCCGCGCGGATCGAGGACGACCTGTCCTTTTCCGTTCGTCGTACCCTTCAAAAGACCGCGTCCGACCGCCCACGCGAGCGGCTCGCGCGCGTATCCGCTGACGTCGCCCTCATCGGGGAACCCGGAAAGATCGCCGGCGGGCGCAACGTCGAGCCCTTTGTATTCCGAATACCTGTAAACTATCGTCGCGATCTGTTCTCTCGTCAGCGGATCTCCCGGTGCGAAAACGTTCTCTTCGACGCCCTTTACTATACCGGCCTCCGCCGCCCACGCGACGGCTTTTTTATACCATTCCCCGGTAAGATCGCCGAACGGAGGCTCCTCCGTAGGCTCCGGTTCGCCTTCGATACGCCACAGAACGGTGACGATCATAGCGCGGTTCATCCCGCCGTCGGGCGCGAAGACGCCGCCCGTCATCCCGTTCATCAGCCCGTTTCGGAAAGCGTACTCCACGTAGGGATAATACCATTTGTTTTCAGGCACGTCGCTGAAAAAATCGGCGAGCGTTATCTTAGGTACGGTGCGCGTTTCGGTGAATCCGCAGACCTGACAGGTGTAAACGGTCTGTCCTTCTTCTTCCCACGTTGCGGGGACGGTCTCGACGCCGTCGTCGAAAACGTGACCGGCGGGAAGAGTCCTTTTGCCGATCCTGCCGCAGTCGGCGCAGACCCTGACCGCGTATCCGTTCGTATAGCATCCCGGCTCGACCGCGACGATCCAGTCGGTCCAAGAGTGGACGGCCTCTCCGTCGCCGGACGTTGAGACGGTGTCGATCGGATTGATCAGGTGAGAGATGTATCCTCCCCAGTATTTACGGAGCATCAGGTCGAGCGTATCCCAATCGTAACGGTCGAGACTGATGAGACCCGGTCCCGCGTTGTTTGCCTGAAGCACGTCGATCCCGTCCGTATCGTATCCGAGGATGATGAACGAGTGGCCGGACGATCCGTTGTACTCCCCGTCCGGCGAGGACGTCGTTCTGACGTACGCTCCGCAGTTGACGCCGCTGTCGCGGAGCAGCTCGTACGTGATCCTGTCGCCGCCCTTCAGCGGAACGGTGGAATGCGAATAGCCGCGATTGCCGTGATATGGTACGTCGTCGAACAGATAATAGTAAACGGCGTTCGCGTAAATGTAACACTCGTATCCGATAAGCCCCGCCACCCTGTGAGGAGAACTCGGGTACGTGCCGATCGACGATCCGATCGGATAAGCTTTATCTTCGTTCTGGAAGAGCTGCGCCGAACCGGAGAACACGCTGTCAAGACGCGCGGCGAGGTATTCGTCGTCGGTGTAGTCCGAGCCGGAATAGGCAAAGACGGAAGAGGCGAGCGAAACGAAAACAAGAACGGCGCAAATGACGGCCGACGCCGATCGAACGGCGGCGCGCAGTCCGTTTTTCACGTTCCTCACCCCTTTCGGAATACTCTTTCTAAATAAATATATCAAAAAAAGCACGATTTGTAAAGAAATCGGTCGAAAAGGAATTGACAAACGGGGGCGCGCGGGTGTAAAATACAGAAAGTAAGAAAAGTAAGAAAAATCTGACTTTCCGGAAAGGAGAACGAATTGAAAGAAGAAAAAGACGGCAGATTCATTGTCAGCGTGAAAGTCGGGCCGAAGGGACAGATCACGATCCCCGTCGAGGCGCGGCGGATGTTCGACATCAAAGAAGGCGAAACCATGATAGTGCTCGGGGATAAAAAAAGAGGTATCGCCCTTCTCAAAACGGACCTGTTTTACGAGATAGGAGGTTTGGGGCAGAATGACGGCGATTAAGACGGAAGGACTTCGCAAGGAATATAAAGACGTGGTCGCGGTCGAGGGACTCGATCTCGAAGTCGGCGAGGGGGAACTGTTCTCTCTGCTCGGCGTCAACGGCGCGGGAAAGACGACGACGGTCAAAATGCTATCCGGTCTGACGATCCCCACGTCGGGCGACGCCGAGATCTGCGGCTTCTCCGTCGTGAAGGAGCCCGACCGCGTAAAGGAGTCGATCGACGTCTCGATGCAGGAGACTGCGATCGCGCGCAAACTGACCGTTGAGGAGAATATCGCGTTTTACGCGGCGATGCGCGGTCACGTAAAAGAACGGATCGAACAGGACAAAGAGTACGTTTACTCCGTGTTCGGCCTCGATTCGGTCGCGAAAAGGTACGCGGGGAAGCTCTCGGGCGGTTGGCAGAGAAAACTCTCCGTCGCGCTCGCGCTGATCTCCCGCCCGAAAGTGCTGTTTCTGGACGAGCCGACGCTCGGGCTGGACGTCATCGCCCGCCGGGAGTTGTGGAGCACCATCCGCGAACTCAAGGGAAAGATGACGGTCATTCTTACCACTCACTATATGGAGGAGGCGGAGGCGCTCTCCGACCGTATCGGCGTGATGAAGGACGGCAGGCTTCTGTTCGTCGGCACGCAGGAGGAGATGTACGCGTCGACCGGAAAGGGAAACGTCGAAGACGCGTTCATAGAGATCGTCACGGGAGGTGAGAGGAATGCGTAAGTTTTCAAAAACGTTCGCGTTCGCGAAGAGAAATATCAAGGAGATCGTGCGCGATCCGATCTCGCTGATCTTCATGATCTTGCTGCCGCTCGCTCTCGAGGTACTTTTCTATTTCCTCTTCCACAAGCTCACCGCGCAGTTCGAGATGGTGAATCTCGTGCCCGGCATCGTCGTTTTTTCGCAGTCGTTTCTGACGCTCTTTACCGGCCTTCTGATCGCGCTCGACAGAGGATCCGCGTTCCTCACGCGTCTTTACGTCAGCGGCGCGCGCTCCTCGGAGTTCATCTTCGGGTACGCGATCGCGATGGTCCCCGTGACGCTCGTTCAGACCGTCCTGTTCTTTCTGGTAGGCGGGATCATCGACCCCTCTATCGTCGGGGTCGGTATGCTCAGGTGTATCCCGCTTACGCTTCTGACTTCGCTTCTTTTCATCGGGCTCGGGATCCTCGTCGGCTCGGTTTGCAGTGAAAAATCGGTCGGCGGCGTTTCCTCTGCGGTCATCACCGCGCAGTCGGTCCTCTCGGGGATGTGGTTCCCCATCGAAGGGCTGAGTTCCGGGATGGTGACCCTGATGAAGTGCCTTCCGTTCAAGAACGCGACGGACGTGATGCGTCTCGCCCTTTCGGGCGGCGGCGATCCGGTGAAGGACCACCTCGTCCCGATCCTGATCGTCACGGCGTACGTCGTCGCCTCATTCGTCGGCGCGATCCTCGCGTTCAGAAGTAAAATGAGATCCAAGAACATATAAGAGGGATAATATAATGAAAAAAGCGTTTTCTTTGTTTCTCGCGTCCCTGATGCTCTTCGGGGCGGCTCTTCTGGCGCTTCCCGCGGCGGCTGACGGAGGCGGGGAACTGCTCAACGTTTCTCACCCGATAACGACTCTCGGCAATCCCCTCGCGGTCGTGCGCGAGGTGTCGGACGGGGAAGCGTATGAGGACGCGCTCGCCGCATCGCCTGCCCAGATCCTCGTAGGCGGCGGGATCGCCGACTTCGGCGAGTTGTTCTCCGCGTGCCGGGAGGCGGTAACGATCCCCGTTATCAGGGTGACGGAGGCCGCGCAGGTCGACGCGCTGTACGAGGCCTCGGAAGAGACGGGTTTTTACGATATTACCGTTATATCTTCGGACGCCTCTCTTCTTTCGGCGGCGCGCGCAAAGGCGTCCTACATACGGACCGGGCTCGAGGTCACGCTCCCGAACGGGGAGATGACTTCAAAAGAAGCCGAGGCGATAAGACGCGCGACGCGCGGCGCTCCCGCGACTTTCTGCGTCGTCGGGTCGGAATTCGCGACGGCGCGTAACGTGCGCGAACTTCAGGCGCTCGCCGTCGCCGTATGGGTCGACGTCAAAAACGGCGGAACGGCTGAGATACTCCGCGCGGTCGCGTCCGGATGCAACGGGATCATAGGCGCAGACGACGGCGCGATCGCCGCTGCGGTAAACGGATACTGCGATCCCGGCACGATCAGCCGCACGCCTCTGTTCATCGGCCACCGCGGGTATGAGTCGCGCGCGCCGGAGAACTCGCTCGACGCGTTTGAGGAAGCTCTGAAAAACGGCGGGGAGATATTCGAGATCGACGTCCACACTACGAAGGACGGCCGCATCGTCGTCGTACACGACGGTACGATCGCATCGACCACGAATTACGACGGCCCGCTCTCCGTTTCGGAGATGACGCTCGAGGAGATAAGAGAATACAACATAATCAGCTACGTGTACTCGCCCGGCAAATACCGTGTCGGCGAGCTCACCGATCTGAAGATCCCGACGCTCGAGGAAGTTCTCGAACTGATCGCGCGCTATCCGGGCCGCCGCGTTTTCATCGAACTCAAGGGAAGCGATCCCGCAACGCCCGCAGGCGTTGCGCGTATCGTGAAAGAATACGGGATGGAGGACCGGGTCGACGTTATCTCGTTCAGCGCGTCACTCCTGACGCAGACTTACGGCGACGGTAATCTGCCGGGAATGGCGACGGGATATCTCGGCGGAGCGTCGGAAGGCAACGCCGAGACGGAGAACGTACTGAAAGAATTTTTCGGCACTCTGAAAACGGTACAGGGGATCAACAGCACGGTGAATTATTCAAGCTCCGCGAAAATCGCGTACTCGACCGTCGCGAACGACCGCGGTATGACGGTTTGGCCGTGGACGTTCAACCGGTTCACCAACGATAAGGCGTTCTTCTCCGGAACGTTCGGGATAACGACGAGCGACGTCGGCTGGGCGAAGGATATGTATCTGTCCGTCTCGGCGGAGAACGTTGAGGTCGGCGTCGGCAAAAAGGTCGATCCCGGCGTCGCCGCCGAAACTTACGGGGGCGAACGGGTGACGGCGGCTCCGCGCGACGTCACGCTTAAAGTTATCGAAGGCGACTGCGTTTCGTCCGTGAACGGCAGGCTCATAGGAGAGAAAGCAGGCGAGGCGACGGTCTTATTCTCGGTCAGAACGAAGACGGCGGCGGGAAGCGAATACTCCCTCATCACCGCTCCCGTAACGGTGACCGTCACGGAAGGCGGCCCCGGAGTTGACAAAAGCGAGCCCGACGACGACGGACCCGAACCCCCGCCCGAGAGAGATGGGCTCGATATCCTGATCTCTCACCTCAACGGTTACAGCTGGTTTACAAACGACGGGATGATCATCGTCGATATGGGAGAGACGAAAAATATCAAGTCGATCCCCGACGCCGCGGGGGGCATCCCGAAGAGTTACGTTATGTATGAGGTCAGGAAAACGGATGGGAAATACGTCGCGACAGAGTACGTGACCGGAGCCGCGGTGAACGAGTGGCCGGCTCCCGATCCCGTCGACGGATTTCTCCTGTTCTTTGCGCCGTCGAACAGGTCGTACAAGGACGCCAAAGGCGGAAAACTTCTCGGCTGGGAACTCGAACCCTACGACTTTGATCTTTACTCCCCGTTCTCCCGTGATTCGCGGGAGGACCCCGACGACGTCGTGATCCTGAAAGCGTACAGACCCGAACCCGCCTTCTCCGACGTCAAGCAAGGCGCGTATTACGAAGACCCGGTGACCTGGGCGGTCAACACGGGTATCACCACGGGCACGGGCACCGATACGTTTTCGCCGAACGTATCGTGTACGCGCGCGCAGGTCGTAACGTTCCTCTGGCGCGCCGCGGGTTCTCCCGAGCCGGAGAGCGCAAACAACCCGTTCTCTGACGTAAAGGAAAGCGATTATTATTACAAGGCCGTTCTCTGGGCGGTCGAAAACGGCGTGACGGTCGGCACAGCAAAGACTGCGTTCAGCCCGAAAGCCGCGTGCACGCGCGGCCAGATCGTCACTTTTCTCTGGCGCGCGAACGGCGAGCCGAAGCCGAAGGCGTCGACGCTTGCGTTCGCCGACGTCAGGGACAGCGACTATTTTGCGACGCCGGTCCTCTGGGCGGTCGGCAAGGGCGTGACGCTCGGCACGGGCGCCGACACGTTCAGCCCCGCCTCCGTCTGCACCAGAGCGCAGATCGTAACGTTCCTTTACAGGGATAAGACGAGCTGATAAAAAAATAGCCGCCGATGCCTGAAGGCACCGGCGGCTTTTCTTATTCGATTTCAGTTATCTTCCTCTCTCGCGACATTCATCATGATCGCGCATTCGAGACGGTGGCGGAAGAGGCGGCAGCCGTATTCGTACACGCCGGCGATGTCGCCGGTGGCGTGGTAGGCGTTGGCGGCGCATCCGCCCGCGCACCAGAGGCGCGCCCAGCAGTCGGCGCACTCGGGATGAGAATAGACGCCGCAGGAGCGGAACTTTTCGGAAAGGGCGGGATCCTTCACGCCCTCGAAGACGTTGCCGAGAGAGTAGTCTGGGTCGTTTACGAACTGGTGGCAGGGGAACAGTTCACCCCACGGCGTCACCGCCATGTACTCGAATCCCGAGCCGCACCCGGTTATCCTTTTGTAGATGCAGGGCCCTTCGGTCAGGTCGATCATATAGTGATAGAACGTGATCGGGTCGCCCTCTTTTTCGCGTTTCAGCATCTCGCGGGCGAGGATATCGTACTGCTCGAACAGGACGGGCAGATCGTCCTCGGTGAGGGCGTACGGATCGCCGGGTTTACAGACGACCGGCTCCATGGAGAGTTCCCTGAAACCGAGGTCCGCCATGTGGAAGAGGTCCTCGGTGAAATCCGTATTCATGTGCGTGAACGTGCCGCGAACGTAATACGACAGCCCGCCGCGCTTCTCTACGAACCGCTGAAATTTCGGGACGATCTCGTCGTAACTGCCGCGGCCGTCGTAAAACCGTCTGAACCGGTCGTGGACCTCGCGCCGCCCGTCGAGGGACAGAACGACGTTGTTCATCTCGCGGTTGCAGTATTCGGTCACCTCGTCGTCGAGCAGGACGCCGTTCGTCGTCAGCGTGAAGCGGAAGTTCTTTCCCGCCCTCTTTTCGACCGACCGCGCGTATGCGACGGTCCTCTTCACGACGTCGAAGTTCATCAGCGGCTCGCCGCCGAAGAAGTCGACCTCGAGATTGCGCCGCGTACCGGAATTCTTGATCAGAAAGTCGATCGCCGCTTTTGCGACCTCGAAACTCATAAGAGCGGGCTTCTTTCCCGTGGGGTCGCCCGAGTACTTGCCCTGCGCCGCGAAGCAGTATTCGCAGTTCAGGTTGCAAGTGTGCGCGACGTGCAGACAGAGCGCCTTGACGGGGCTCTTTTCGTCCTTCGGCTCAAGGTCGCGGAATTCATCCTCCGAGAAGAGAGTCCCCGCGGCTTTGAGTTCTTCGACGTCCGCGATGCACTCGCGGATCTCGTCTTCCGTCACGTCGGGGCGGCCGCCGTACTTTTCGAGAAGCGCCGTGACGATTTCGCTCTCCGTTTTTTTCTCAAAAAGGGAGATCACGTCGTACGCGACCTCGTCGAGCGAGTGGACCGAGCCTGACGCGGGATCGACCGCGATATAATATCCGTTGCTTTCAAACAGATGTACCATTTGCCCTCCGTACAAACCGCCGCCGAGCGATCAGAGATCGACCGGCGGCGATTTCGGGTTTTTCGTTTTTACTTCTTGCTATTCTCGCACTTCTGATTTGCGACGCCGCAGGAGGTCTTGCAGGCGGACTGGCAGGAGGTCTGGCACTCGCCGCATCCTCCGCACCTAACGCTCTTCTTGAGATCTCTCGTGGCAACAGTTTTTATTCTTTTCATTGTAACCGCCTCCTCTTTCAATGCGGCGACGCCGCACTTTTCTTACTCGAAAATTATATCATACGCGCCGAATACTTGTCAATAGACGCGGGTCATTTTTCGACGGCGTATACGCTGTCATCTTCGACCCCGACTACGCGGATCCCCGATCTTTGCGCCTCGCGGATCTCGCGGACGGATTCGCCGGCGATCCTCTCGCCGGGCGTCACTATCGGTACTCCGGGCGGGTAGGCGAAGACGTATCCCGCAGAGACTTTTCCCCCCGCTTCTCCGAGCGGCACGGAAACGCGCCTTTTTGCCGTCGCCTCGCGCGCCGTCATGACGCGTTCCGGGATAAAGACGGTTTTGTCCGGGGCGGCGGGCTCGCGCTTTTCGGCCGTACGGTCGACTTCAATGATCGCGTCCGCAAACCGGCGGAGCGATTCTTCACCGTCTCCCTCGCCGGTCATCGCGAGGACGCCGTAAGGGTAGACCGCCTCGGTCTCGACTTTCAGGTCGCGCAGCGCTTTTGCGATCGTCTCTCCGCGGATCCCCGCGCCGTGCGAGTCGATATATATCTTCGACGGATCCGCGCCGAAAACGGCGGGATCGCCCGGCAGATCGGGAACGGCGAGCGTCCCGAGCGCTTTGAGCCTTTTTTTCGTCTCCGTCACGGCTTTGAGCCAGCGGGAGAGGGATCTGCCGCGCCCTTCGAGGAGCGAGCGTACCTCGCCGTCGATCGACGCGATGAGCAGATAAGAGGGTGAACTCGTTCCGAATACCGCCATGCGGCGGCGTATCTCCGCGCGGTCGACAAGGCCGCCCGAGACGGACAGCGCCGCCGTCTGCGTGAGAGAGCGCAGCGTTTTGTGCAGCGAGTGAACGGCGACGTCCGCCCCGCACCCGACCGCGCCCTCGGGGAATACCCCGAACAGACCGAGATGAGCGCCGTGCGCCTCGTCGACGATCACGGGGACTCCCCGACGGTGCGCCGCCCCGCATATCCCGCGGATATCCGAGATCACGCCTTCGTAAGTCGGAGACGTGACGATCACGGCGGAGGCGTCGGGATGCGCGTCGAGCGCGTCCGCGACCGATCCCGGCGTGACGGAACCCCAAAGGCCGCACTCCGTTTTTGGCGGGGCGATAAAGACGGGGGCCGCGCCCGCGATTTCCAGCGCGTGATAAACGGATCTGTGACAGTTCCGCGCGACGATCGCCGGCTTTCCCTCGCGGCAGAGCGCGGTGACGGCGGAGAGCACGCACGACGTGCTTCCGTTCACCGAGTAAAGGACTTCGTCCGAGCCCCAAAGGGCCGCGGCGAGCCGCTCCGACTCCGCGATGATACCGCGCGGGTCGCCCAGATCGTCGAATCCGTCGATCTCGGTTATATCGACCGACGCGGCGGGAAGCGAAAGATAAGGCGCGGAGGCGTTTCTCTTGTGCCCGGGCATGTGCATCGGCAGAACGCCCGACGCCGCGTATTCCGCAAGCCGTTCGGCGATGGATTTTTTGTCTTTGTCCATATGATCAGATTAGTAACGACCTATCTTTTCAAAGTGAAAATCATTATGACCTGCGTCCGCCTTTACACGGTAGTCACCGATCGTCGGATTGATGAAATACGGGTTTTCGTCGATACCGTATACCTCGTTGTCTTCCAGTCTGGTGAATTCCGGGCTCTGGCTGTAAACGCGGATCTCCTTGCTGCTGTTGATGAACACGTTGCCCGTCACCAGAGCGACCGGCGCGAAAGCGAAGTTTTCATCCTCGGGATTCAGGAAATCGAAACTGAAAGTCGAAGCGCCCGGCCTGCGCGCCTCAAGTTCTTCTTTGTAACCCGGGACGGTGTCGCAGTAATTTCGGATAGTGTTCCAGAATCCGAGCCACATACTCATCGGCCACACGTTCTTCGCATCGTTCCCCGATTCCAGAACGGACGGAACGTTCGAGGAATACCCGACGCCGCTGGAAACGAAGAAGTTATCGATCACGTTGTTGTCGCGTCCGCCGCCTGCCACGGTGATATCCCCGGAATGATAGAAGAGATTGCAGAAGTCCGTGGTCCCGCAGTCGCCGAGATCCGAGTACTGAGCCATTCTGCCTACGGTTCCCGTCGGGACCCGGTTGACGAGGTTGTATCTCACAACGGAGTTGGCGTCCATACCGAGAGCGGAGCGGATAACGCCTCCGTCCTCGGAGTTGGTCATGACGCTGTCGAAGTTGTTGTATTCTACCACGAGGTCGCAGGAGTAATCAAGCATGACGCCGTAACGGTGGCATTCCACGAAATCGCAGTGGGAGATAACGCCCTTAGTGCACTTGAAGAGATTGCACGCGCCCTCGACGTCGTATTCGAGATTCGTTCGTGAGAATAAGCAGTTGTCAACGGTGACGTTGCTTATGTTCGTGTATCTCTCGGGACCCGTCGCCACGTCCATGACGTAAACCGCGCATCCGACCGAATAATCAAATTCGCTGTTTTTGATCGTGAGATCCATCGGGACGCCGTCGAGCGAATACTCGAAGAGCATATGGTTCCTTCCGGTCGAATAACTGAACGAGCATCTGTCGAGCGTGATCCCCGACGTTTTATATCCGAAGATAAAACCTCCGGCGGCGTTTTCAAAATCAAGGCCGAGAAGGGTGATATATCCCACGTTTCTCGCGTCGATCACGACGTACTCGGGTACCGGGGGCAGGCCGTCGCCCGCGTCGTACGGATCGCCGCGGAGCAGTATTTCGCCTTTCCCGCCGGGGGCGCGGTAATCGCCGATCGGATCGTAAACGTAGAGCGTACCGGTCGATCTGTCGACCCAGTACTCGTGCATAAAGTCAAGTTCACGGGGTATGTTGAGGATACTCAGCTCGATCCCGACCCCGTCGACGCCCTGCCATCCTTCTCTCATCTCGTGGAACTCGGACGTTTCGGGATTGGCGATCACGAGGACGCCCGTGTCGGGATCGAAAGAGGCCGTTCTGAATACGTCTTTTCTGTACCCGCGGATGATATATCCGTAAATACGCATTTCGGAGATCTCTTCCTCCGAGCATTTTGCGATCTTTCCCGCTATGACCGGATTCGTGATCAGAAGCGAGACCTTGTCGTTCGTACGCCCGGATTTCATGAAAGAATCGGAGCCGTCCTCCCGTCTGTTGGGGAAACGAGCGACGTTCTGGATCGCCCCGTCGCCGTAGAGGACGAAATCGTCATATGCGGGTATCTCGTCGTAAAATGAATTGAGATCGACTTTTTTGATTTTTTCCGCAGCCTTTTCGGTGAACATCGCCTTTTCATCCTCGGCGAGTTCCTCGAAAGCGCTCTCGGGGATCGTCACGCCGTTGTCGAACACGACGTCGCCGTCGCCGTATTTGCAGTAAATAACGGGACACTCGGGCGTTCCGGAATCCGCTTCCGTAAGATCGATATGAACGGGGCCGTATCTGCCCGCCTTGAACGCGACTTTAACGCATCCTTTTTCCGCCGTTTTGGGCACGCCGCGCACCGCCTCGACCGCTTTTTCGAAGGTGCCGAAGGGATGCTCGAAGGAGCCGTCGTTTTCATCGGACCCCGTCGTCGAAACGTAGAAGTCCGCGTCCGTCACGAGCGGGTATTCGGGTTCGGTATAGTGCGATCTCACGACCGGTCTGTTGTACACCAGTTTGAAAGTGTTGTCGTATCTCTCGATGATCGCCGCGAACTGCTCGCGCGTGGCTTTTCCGTCGGGCGCAAGTTTGTTGCCGCCCGTGCCGTTGATAAGGCCGGCTTCGACCGCCCACTTCATCGCCTCGTCAGCCCAGCCGCTGACTTTTTCACCGTCTTCATAAGACGAAAGGTCGGCGCGTTCCGGTACGGATACCGGCGCGGTCGCGGAGAAACGGAAGAGCATCGTTCCGAGCTGTTCTCTGGTGATATACGAGTTCGGGCCGAACGTCTTATCGGTGAGCCCGTTGACGATACCCGTTTCCTTCGCCCACGCAACGGCGTCGGTGTACCACTTGCCATCGGGCACGTCCTCGAATCCGCTCGGAGCGGAGGGCGCGGGAGATCCCTCGCGACGCCACAGGACGGTGGCGACCATCGCGCGTGTCAGGGGACCCTTGGGATCGAACAGCCCGTCGCCGACGCCGTTCATATATCCGTTTTCGACGGCATATTTGATCGAAGACGCGCTCCAGCGTCCGTCGTCAACGTCGGAAAACGTCTGTTTAGCCGCGGACGCGGGTATCGCGGCGAATATCGCCGACGCGAGCATCATAATTGCAAGGATGGCGGAGAGCAGTTTTTTCATAATACGGTTTCCTTTCGTAATGCGCCGTAGGGAGGCATGCCCGCATGCCTCCTCGTAAGATACCCGGTATCTCCGAGAGAATAAAGGTGAAACCTTTGGCTGAAATTAAGGAGGCATCGGGGGAGATGCCTCCCTGTGCCTATTGTCAATAACGGCCTATTTTTTCAAATTGAATATCCTTGATATCCGCGCCGGCTTTGATACGGTAATCGCCTGCGGTCGGGTTGACGAAGAACGGGTTTTCGTCGAGCGTGTACCCGCGCAGGCCGCCGATCGTGACGTATTTGATTTGATATTTATCCGTCAGTTCGTCGACGGCTCCGGTATTGTTTATATAAACGTTGTCGACTATGGTATTCACGGGGTTGAAGACGAAGTTCGGGTCGTCCATGTTGTCGTAGTCGAAGTGATAATCGAGGACCTCCGGAGACCAAATCTCGACGCCCGCTCTGTATTCCGGATATTTGTCGATATTCTCGAAGAGCGTAGTATACGCTTTCAGCGCCTTCCTGACGTCTCCGTCTTTGAGGCCCTGCTCGATGCCCTCCGCCTCAAAAACGGATCGGTGTCCGTTGCTCAGAACGGCGCCTACCTTGTCGATGAAAACGTTGTCGTGAACGACGTTGTCGCGGCCTAGGTGGAGCATAACGGGACAAGCGGCGTAGTAAAACAGATTTTCGTATATATCGACCCCGGCGGTGTTGTCGTCCACGTAGTACCCGAACGTGCCCGTCCCGTCCGGGGGCATATAGTTGAAGAAGTTGTGACAGACTTTTATGTGGCGGCCGTCGACGTTGCCGTTTGAGTAGACCGCTCCGCCGTCCTCGGAGTTGATCATCACGGAATCGAAGTCGTTGTACTCGATCAGTACGTTGTACGATTTACTGAACGAGACGGCGCCGCGCGAGGAGTGGACGAAACTGTTGTGCGTAACGGTAAGATCGTTGTTGTACGGGAAATCGACGGCGTTTTCAACGTCGTAGACCAGGTTGGACGATCTGACGAGATTGTTGTCGAACAGAACGTTCGCGTGTTTCGTATAGCGATCGGCGTCGGCGCACCGTCCGTTGACGTAAGCCGACGCGCCGTAAGCGCAGGAGAATTCGCTGTTCGTGATCGCGATATCGAACGATCTCTCTTTTGAACAGTTGTAAATGCGGACGCCCGCGGTCGAGCTGACGCCTTTGAATTCACAGAGATCTATCGTTATGCCGTGGCTCATTTCCGCGCCGATGAACTGACCGGTCGTATTGCGGAAAGACAGACCGCGGAACGTGATATCGTCGGTATGATCCATCGAGATCATCGTTCCCTCTGCGGGAATGTGATATTCTCCGTTCGGATTGAAGAAATAGATCGTTCCGGTTTCGTCGTCGACCCAGTATTCGTCCTTGGCGTCGAGTTCGTACGGTACGTCGAGGATGCAAAGCTTGATGCCGTTTCCGTCGGCGCCTCTCCATCCCGATCTCATAACGCCGAATTCGGAAGTTTCCCAGTTCGCGATCTCCAGAACGCCGGTATTCGGGTCGAATGACGCCGCTTTGAACGTGTCTTTCCTGTACCCGCGGATTATGTATCCGTAGATTTTCATTTTTGCGACGGTCTCGGGAGAGTAACTCGCGAGCCTTCTTACGAGCATTGGATGGGTGATCTGAAGCGCGGTCGAGCTGAACGTCTCTCCGGACGCAAAAAGCTGATCGGCGCCGTCTTCGTGTTTGTTCGGGTATCTTGCGACCGTGCAGATCCAGTCGTCGGAGAAGACGAACAGAGTATCTTTATCGAGGCCCTTATCAAACAGGGAAGAGATATCGCATTTTTTGATCTTGTCGGCGGCCTTGTTATTGAATAGCGCGCGGTCGCTCTCGTCGAGGTCGGAGAACGAATCGGGCGTCAGGTCGATACCGTTGTTGAACACGACGTCGCCGTCCCCGTATTTACAGTAGATGACGGGGCACTCGGGCGTTCCGGAGTCCTCGGCGGTCATGGAAACGCGGAGAGTGCCGTACTCGCCTGCCATGAAAGCGACTTTGACGCCGCCTTTCTCGGCTGTTTTCGGGATCGCCCTCACCGCCTCGACCGCTTTGTTCATCGTTCTGAACGGATGAGCGAGGGAGCCGTCGTTGCTGTCTGATCCCGTTGTGCTGACGTAGAAATCCGCGTCGGTGACGAGGGGATAATCCTTTTCGGTGTACCGGCTGACGATCACGGGAGGATTGTAAACGAGAGGTTCGGGTTCCGGCTCCGGTTCCGGCGCGGGGACGGGATACCGTCCGATCTTTTCAAAGTGATAATCCGGGAAGTCGACGCCTTCGCGGAGCGAATAGTCGCCCGCCGTCGGGTTGACGAACATCGGGTTTTCCGCCGTCGTGTATCCTACGTTGTTTTCTATCGTCGAGTATTTGGAGATCGTCTCGTCGTACTCGCCGACGGCTCCTGCACGGTTGATCTCGACGTTGCCCGTGATAACGAGCGAGGAGTTCATGCAGAACTCGGGCTTCTGCCAGTCGTCAAGGTCGAGGGAGATGTCAAAGTAGCCGGGCCACATTTCGGCGGCCTGCGCCTTGACGTCCGGATGGCTGTCAAAATATTCGAACGCGTTCTTCCATCTTTTGTAGAACTCGGTCGAGAGGATCCCGTCGGGCGTACCCGCCGCCATATTCTCTTCCGTAATGAGCGTCGCTTCTGTCCTGTACGCGCATCCGGTCCCGTAGTTTTCGCGGGGTTGAATGATGACGTTGTTTTTGAAAACGTTGTACTTGCTGATGCCGTTGTTCAGCGCGGTACAGTCGACGTTGTAGAAGATATTCGATTCGACCGTCGTTCCCGCTGTGTCGTCGAGGTAAAGCGAATTTCTTCCGTTCGTTCCGCCTCCGATATTCATGAACAGGTTGTATCTGACTATATTACCGCAGCAGTCGACGGAATTCCAGTTGTTCATCGCTCCGGTGTCGTCGCCGTTGTAGCAGACCTCGTCGAGAACGTTGTACTCGGCGATCATATTCGAGGCCCCGCGGAAATCGATGCCCTCCCAGAAGCACTTTTTGAAAACGTTATGGGAGACGAGCGGCCCCGAAACTTCGACTTTAAGGGCGCCCATATTGCCGATACGCAGGTTCGTGAGGGTGAAGAGGTTGTTGTCGACGACCACGCCCGTTCCGGTGCCGAACTTATCCGTGGAATTCTGTCCGCGTATCCGCAGACCTTCCGCCGCGCACGTTGAGAACGTCGAATTCTTTACGGTCACGTCGAAAGGCACGCTCATTTTACCGCCTTCGATGGACACCATGCTTTCAGCGGTACATCCGGAGAACGTGCATCCGTCGATCGTCATTCCGCGCGGATGACCGTCCGCTTTTATCATATAACCGGTCGCGTTCTTGAAATCAAGGCCGCGGAACGTCAGATATTCCGTTCCGTATATCGTTATCATGTCCGCGCCGCCGGTGAAGTGGTAGTCGCCCGACGGGGAGAAGACGTAAAACGTACCGGTGTTCTTATCGATCCAGTATTCTCCCGCGGCGTCGAGTTCTTCGGACGCGTTTACGAGAGCCGTCTTGTTCCAGAACGCGCTGTCGAATTCCGGATAGCGGAGGGAGCCCATCCTCGCGCTTTCGGGATGAGTGATGAGGAAATCAAAATCACCGGTTTCCGGATCGACCGTATATCCTCCCGTTTCAAGAAGATCCTTGTACCAGCCGGTCGTAAGGTATCCGTAGAGGTACAGTTCTTCGGGAGCATGGTATTTCACGATCCTGTTCTTAAAATGCGAAAGCGATATCCTGATCTGGGTTTCGCTGATCGTATATCCGCATCCCTTCATCAGATCGTCCGTTCCGTCGGGGAATTTGTTGGGGTAACGCGCGAGAGTGCAATCGCCGTCGTCTCCCGTGACCATAAGAGACGCGGGATCGTAATTTGTCAGTCTGTCCGAAACGTCGGTTTTTTTGATCTTGTCGGCTGATTTTGCGGGGAACAGACTTTTTTCGTCCGCGCTGATCTCTTTCAGCTCGGAAGAGGCCACGTCGAAACCGTTGTTGAAAACGACGTCCCCGTCGCCGTATTTGCAGAAGATCACGGGGCAGTCTGCGGTACCGGAATCCGCGGCGGTCAGGCTGACCGACAGCGCGCCGTATTCTCCCGCCATGAAGGCGACGGTAACGGAGCCCTTTGCGGCTGTCTTCTCTACGCCGCGCGCCGCCTCGATCGCTTTGCCGAACGTGGCGAACGGATGCTCGAAGGATCCGTCGTTCTCGTCGCTTCCCGCGGTCGATACGTAAAAGTCCGCGTTTTTTACGAGCGGATATTCCGCTTCTGCGAACGTACTCAGCGGAGCGGGTTCGTTGTACGCGAGTTTCACGTTCTCGTCGAATCTCTTGAGGATAGCGGCAAGCTGTTCGCGCGTCGCGGGACCTCCGGGTACGAGCGTTTTGTCCGTGACGCCGTTGATAAGACCCGCCGAAACGGCCCATGCGAAGGCGTCGGCGGCCCAGCCGCTGATCTTTGTTCCGTCGCTGTATCCCGAGAGGTCGGCTCTGCCCGATACGGAGTAGCCTTTGTACGTGGAATAGCGGAAAAGCATCGCCGCGAGCTGTTCGCGCGTGATCGGTCCGTCGGGGTTGAATCTGTCAGCCGACACGCCCGTCACGACGCCGGAGTCTTTCGCCCAAATCACCGGGACGGAGTACCATTTGTTTCCCGGAACGTCCTTGAAATCGGATCTGAACGCCGTGTCCGGTTCGCCCTCGATACGCCACAGAACGGTGACGACCATGGCGCGCGTCGTCGTCCCCGAGGGATCGAAACGGTTCCCGCCGACGCCTTTAAGGTATCCGGCTTTCACCGCGTAGTTTATGTATTCCTCGCTCCATCTTCCCGGTTTGACGTCGATGAACGACGCCGCCGACGCGGGCAGAGAGGCAGCAAGTGCGCAAGCCGTCATAATAACGGCGAGCAAAAGAGAAAGCAGTTTTTTCATTTTTGAGTTCCTTTCCTTGAAGCGGAATCAATCTACGTTCCAATTATATCAAAGTGTAAATAATAATGCAATTAAAATATAAAAGCCCGGGCGGCGATTTTTGCCGTCCGGGTCGCGTATTGTTCTTCGCTAGTCCCACTCCGGGGTGAACGCCGCCGTCGCGGAGTCACGCTCCTGCATGAAGCCGTCGAATCCGAGGCGGAGCGCCTCGGCTCTCACCGTTTCGTACTCGAAAGTCGTGACGCGGCGGCGCATGACGCGGTCGAGTTCGGGATCTCCCGTTTTCAGGTAAAACTCCGGCGTGTACTGGCTCATCAGCGAAAGAAGAACGGAGGATGAGCCGACCGTCCCGGCGACCTTTTTAAGGACGGCGAGAGAATCGTCTTTTTGTCCCGGCAGGACGAGGTGGCGTACGATGACGCCCGACCTCATTATCCCGTCGTCGCCGGTCACGGGATCGCCCGCCGTTTTTACCATCTCGCGGAGAGACGATAAAGCGAACTCCCCGTAATCCGGAACTCCCGTCAGGCGGCGGGAGAGGGAGGAAGACAAGAACTTGAAATCGGTGAGAAAGACGTCGACGGTCCCTTTGAGGGACGCTATCGTTTCCGGCCTCTCATACCCTCCGGTATTCCATACGACCGGAAGGGAAAAACCGCTCTCGCGCGCTTTTTTTACCGCCCGGATCAGAAGATCGGAAAACGGGGTGGGGGAGACGAGATCAAGCGTCGCGGCGCCTTTTTCGGCAAGCGCCGAAAAAGTATCGGCGAGATCGTCTTCGGTCATTACCTTTCCGACTTTTCCCGCGTTCTCCCGGCGGGAGATATCCCCGTTCTGGCAGAAGACGCATCCGAGCGGGCAGCCGGCGAAGAAGACGGCTCCGCTCCCGCCCCCGCCGGATATCACGGGTTCCTCCCAGCGGTGGATCATGACGCGCGCGACGCGGGGGAGAGCGCCGCATCCGCAGACGCCCTCCCCCTTCGTTCTGTCCGCTCCGCACCGGCGGGGGCAGAGCGCGCAGCTTTTATTTTCTTCCATTTTTCTCGGAGAGCATCGTGTTCTTTATATCCCACAGACGCTGCGACAGGTCGACGTAATAGTTGTGCGGGTTCTCGAACCTCAAAACCTCGTCCCACATCGTGTCGATCTCGCGCTTGCAGTGATCGCGGATCTCGCGCAGATCCGGGAATTCGTAAACGCGTTTTCCGTTTTTGAATATCGGTATCAAAAGCTCGCGCGAGGTAAAATTCGTCAGAGTGCATCTCTTCCACGTGTATTCCGGGTCGAAGATCTCGTACGGCTCTCTGTCGTCGATCGACTCGTCGAAGAGGCAGATCAGGTCCGCCTCCGCCTTTCCCGTTTCGTTGGAGTAGAAGCGGTATACTTTCTTGAAATGCGGATTCGTGATCTTGTCGGTGTTCTCGGAGATTTTGATCCTCGGCGTGATCTTCCCGTTCTCCTCGACGGCGGCGAGCTTGTAGACGAATCCGAAGACGGCGTCGCTCTTCGCGGTTATGAGCCGCTCGCCTATCCCGAACGAGTCGATGACCGCGCCCTGCGCGAGCAGTTCGTTGATGAGGTATTCGTCGAGCGAGTTGGAGATCGTTATCGTGCAGTCGGTGAGTCCCTCTTCGTCGAGGATCTTTCTCGCCTTTTTCGTGATGTACGTGATGTCTCCTGAGTCGATGCGGATGGCGCACTTCTTTTTGCCCATAGGCCACAGGACGTTCTTGACCGCCTTGACGGCGTTCGGAATGCCCGATCCGAATACGCTGTACGTGTCGACGAGGAGCGTCGGGTTGTCGGGATACAGACGGCAGTAAGTCTCGAAAGCTTCGTACTCCGAGTCGAACATCTGGACCCACGAGTGAGCCATCGTTCCGCCCGCCGGCACGCCGTAGAGCTTGTCGGACAGGGCGCACGCCGTTCCCGCGCATCCGCCGATATACGCCGCGCGCGCTCCGAGCACCGCGGCGGACTCGCCGTGCGCTCTGCGCGAGCCGAACTCGGCGATCGGTCTGCCTTTCGCGGCGCGGACCATCCTCGACGCCTTCGTCGCGATCAGCGACTGGTGGTTGAACTGGAGCAGACAGTACGTCTCGATCAGCTGCGCCTCGATCACGGGCGCGCGTACCGTCATAACGGGCTCGCGCGGGAAGATCACCGTTCCCTCGGGAACGGACCAGATATCTCCCGTGAAGCGGAAAGTTCTCAAAAACTCGAGAAACTTCTCGTCGAAGATCTTTCTGCCGCGCAGATATTCGATGTCGCTCTCGGTGAAGTGCAGATTCTCGACGTACTCGGCGATCTGGCGCAGGCCCGCGGCGATCGCGAAGCCGCCTCCGTCGGGCACTTTTCTGAAGAAAACGTCGAAATAGGCGATCCTGTCGCGGACGGGGGAATTGAAATAACCGCGACCCATCGTCAGCTCGTAAAAGTCGCACAGAAGAGCGAGTGAGTATTCGTCCCGTATCATTCCTGTTCCGTTCCTTTCCTGTATTCGTACTGTCTTATATCTTTGTGGTATCTCTGCCCAAAAGCCGCGTCTTCAAGAGCGGCAACGTCGAGTTTCTTCTCCTCGGCGAGGACGCGGTCGAGTTCCGGTTTCGTCTTCGGGTGGCGCGGGGTGAAAACGGTGCAGCAGTCCTCGTAGGGGAGGATCGAGGTCTCGTACGTTCCGATCGCTCGCGAGATGCGGACGATCTCGTCTTTGTCTAGCCCGATGCACGGGCGGAAGATCGGAAGGGAAGATGCGTCCTCCGTCGCGCACATCGCTTTCATCGTCTGCGAGGCGACCTGACCGAGGCTCTCTCCGGTGATCAGCACGTCCGCCTCGTTCTCCGCGGCGATCCTGCACGCGAGACGCATCATGAACCGGCGCAGAAGTATCGTGAAATACGGCTCGTCGCACGTGTCGCGTATCGCCTCCTGTATCTCCGTCAGGGAGACGACGTGGACGCGCACCATGCCGCAGTATTCGGTGAGCAGTTTGGCGAGCGAGAACACTTTGTCGCGGGCGAGTTCGCTCGTGTACGGAAAGCTCTCGAAGTGAACGGCGTCTACGAATAGACCGCGCTTCATCATCATATATCCGGCGACGGGAGAATCGATCCCGCCCGAAAGGAGAAGGAGCCCGCGCCCGCCGGTCCCGACGGGGATGCCGCCTGCGCCCGGTTCCTGTCCCGCGTGGATATACGCGTATTTGTCCCTGATCTCGACGCGTACCGTGACGTCGGGATGATCGAGGTCGACCTTGAGAGCCGGCATCGCCTCGAGGATCGCGCCGCCGACCTCGGCGGCGACCTCGGGCGAGGTCAGCGGGAACCGCTTGTCGCTCCTCTTCGCCTCGGCGCGGAACGTGACTGCGCCCGCGAGTTTTTCGGGAAGGTATTCGGCGGCGGTCGCACAGATCGCGCCGATCTCTTTTTCGCACACGGCGGCGAGACAGACGGCTGCGAAGCCGAACACGTGCTTTATCGTACCGTACAGTTCGCGCACGGAGAACTCGGCCGCCTCGTCGAGCGGCTCGACGTAGACGGTGCTCTGCATATATCTGACGGAGAAATTGCCGTACCGCGCTGCGCGTCGCTTGACTTCCTTCAAGAGTTTGCTCTCAAAGGACGCCTTGTTAGCGCCTTTCAGTATTATCTCCCCGTATTTGCACAGAATGACTTCTTTCATAAACAATTCGCGGACCGCGCCGCTCCTTTCATACTGTCGGTTACAGTTTACCACTTTGCGGGGGAAAAATCAAGAAAAAAGCCGGGTCGCGACCGCGATCCGGCTTTGTCCTGCGTTCTTATTTTATGATCTCGCCGTAGCACTCTCCGAAAGCGCACGCGGCGTTGCTCTCGTCGGTGTCGATGTGCATCGCGGCGGCGAACTTCGGGCTGACGCGGACGACGACGTCGCCGAAGACGGTCGATCTGTCCGCGGAGTCGATCTTAACGGAGACGATCTGCCTGTCCTCGACGCCGAACTGCTCTGCGTCTTCGGGGGTTAAGTGGATGTGACGCTTCGCGGCGATCACGCCCTCTTCGATGTCGATCTCGCCTGCGGGGCCTACGATCTTGATGCCGGGGGTGCCGGCGATGTCGCCCGACTCTCTGACGGGAGCGGCGACTCCGAGCGTGCGGGCGTCGGTCAGGGAGACCTCGACCTGAGTCGCGGGACGCACGGGGCCGAGAATGCTGACGTTTGCGATCGACTTTTTCGGTCCTACGAGGGTGACTCTCTCCTCGGACGCGAACTGTCCGGGCTGGGAGAGCATTTTCTTAACCGTAAGCGTCGCGCCTTTGCCGAAGAGAGCTTCGACGTGCTCCTCGGTGAGGTGAACGTGACGCGCGGAGGTTTCGACGAGTACTTTTGCCATTTTTATCTTTCCTTTCGATTTCTTTATTTTCCCGATATATGATACAACTTTCAGAGCGCGATGTCAACTCCTTTCGGCACAGTCGAAACGCGCCCGCCGTTCATATAATGACAAAGCGGGAGGACCGCGCGGCTTCCCGCGAAAAAAGAATACGGAGAATAAAAAATGGCAGAATTTTCAAATCAGGCGACGCTGTCGTACGGCGGCGTCGTTAAGTCCTCGAACGTCGTCACCGGCGAGATCGTCGGCGTCCTTACCGTGACGAAAACGGCGGTCGGAACGGAATATACGCCCGGGGGCAGCGTGACGTATATCGTCAGCATCGTGAACTCCGGCTCGGCGGACGCCTCCGGGATCACCGTCACGGACGACCTAGGCGCTTACGGCGGAACGCCGGAAAAAGCGGCGTACGTTCCGCTTTCCTACGTCGACGGCACGGTAAAACTTTTCGTCGGCGGCGTACCGGGAACGGCTCCTTCCGTCACGTCGGGCGCCTCGCTCGTTTTCGGCGGGATCACCGTTCCCGCGGGCGGGAACGTCATGCTCGTATACGAGACGGAGGTCACGGCGGAGGCGGACGGTACGGCGGGAGCCGAGATCGTCAACACCGTCACCGCCGAGGGCACGGGATTCGATCCCGTCACGGCGTCCGCTGCCGTCCCGGTCGCCGAGGGACCCGTCCTCGCCCTTACGAAAGCGCTCACGCCTCAGACCGTGTCGGAGAACGGCACGCTGACGTACACGTTTACCCTGACGAACACGGGCAACGCGGAGGCGGACGCCGCGACCGGCGTCGTCCTCGCCGACACGTTCGACCCGGTCCTTACGGGCGTTACGGTCACGTTGGGCGGCGCGGTATGGCCGGATACGAATTACGTCTACGACCCCGTCACCGGTTCGTTCACGACGAATTCCGGCGCGATCACCGTCCCCGCCGCGACGTTCGCGCGCGCTCCGGACGGCACGATGACCTCCGACCCCGGAGTCACCGTTATCACCGTTACCGGGACCGTATAAAAAAAGACCCGCCGGGCTCGCCCCCGGCGGGATCTTTATTTCATCTCTTTCGCCGCGGCGAGAAGGTCGTCGCGGTCGTTTTTTACTTTTTCCTCCGTCACGAGGAAGAGGAGTTTTTCAAGCACTTCGCCGATCTCTTTTCCCTCGACGGGGAGTACAGACCGGATATCTCCGCCTTTTACGGCGAGGTCGGATATCTTCACGGGGTCGCCGCGGGATAAGATCTCTTCCGCGAGCGCGGCGGCGTCCTTCGCCGTCCGGTCGCCGCGGGAGGAGCGGATATCGGCGGCGCGTCTTACGGTGATGGCGCCGACGGCACCGAGCAGCCGTCTCATCGCGGGAGGCGCGTCGGGCAGCGGTTCCGCCGAGAGACGAAGGGCGGCGGCGGCGTCCTCTCTGTCCGCGCGGCTCGTTTTGAGTTTTCTCATTCTCTCCGCCGTTCCGTCGCGGTCGAGGTCCGCTTCGGCGAACAGCAGAGCGAGGCGCGTTATATGGTCCTTTTCCGTTTTGTCGGCGGCGTCAGCCGCTCTTATGACGGCGTCCTCGGGAACGTCCGTCACGGCGCCGATCACGCAGGGGAACTCTCTCATTATCCTAGCGGCGCCCGGGCCGACAAGCAGGCGCGTCAGCTCGGAATAAATCCTCTCCGCAGAAACGCGCATGAGAAGGGAAACGGAGCGCCTGACCGACTCCGCCGTCTTTTCCTCAACGGTGAAATCGAGACGAGAGGCGAAGCGCAGCGCGCGCAGAACGCGCAGGCCGTCCTCTCCGAACCGCTCGTCGGGTTCTCCGACGCAGGCGATCAGTTTTTGCCTCAGGTGTTCCTCACCGCCGAACAGGTCGATGAGACCCTCGCCGTCCGAGTACGCCATGGCGTTGACGGTGAAATCGCGGCGCGAAAGATCGGGCTCGATACCGTCCGTGAACCTGACGCCGTCCGGATGACGGCCGTCTGAGTACTCCCCGTCGATGCGGAACGTCGTGACCTCGACAGGCTCGCCGTCCGAGATCACGGTCAGCGTCCCGTGCTCTATCCCGGTCTCGACCGTTCTGAAACCCGAGAACGCCCTTTTCATCTCTTCCGGCAGAGCGTTCGTCGCCACGTCGTAGTCGTGAGGGATCTCACCGAGCAGGGAATCTCTGACGCACCCTCCGACGAGATACGCGGAATATCCCGCGCCGCGCAATGCGTCCGTTACTTTCTTAACAAACGAAGGAGCGGCGATCTTCATACCGGATCACCGCCTTCCTCGAAAAATAGCGTCGTTTTTTTGCCGTCCTCTCCGGCTTGTGCGCCGGGGAATATCGCCGTCGCCTCGGAAATGAATACCGAGGGGTCGGGAACGGACGGTGAGAAGTGCGTCAGCCAGAGGGCGGACACTCCGCCGTCTTTCGCAATTTTTGCCGCTTCCGCCATCGTCATGTGCATCGCCTTTTCGGCCCGCTCGGTCTTGTCTTCTCCGAACATGCCCTCCGCGATCAGAAGATCGGAGCCCTTTACCGCTTCCGCCATACCGGGCAGCGGCCGTGTGTCGACGAGATAAGACACGGAGAGGCCTTTTCTCTCGGGTCCGAGGACGAGATCGGGGGTGAGGATCCGTCCGTCTTCCTCGATCGTCTCGCCGTGCTGCAGCCGGTTCCAGTATTTCAGCGGGATCCCGTTCTCGCGCGCTCTTTCGGGATCGAACTTCCCGGCGCGCGGGATATCGAACCGGTATCCGAGGCACGGACATCTGTGGCTCGCTTCGAAAGCGGTCACCTCAAAACCGTCGCGGGAGAATTTTCCGCCCGCGTGGGGCAGCTCGAGTATTTCGACTTCGAAGGGAAGACCGGGCGCCACGACGCATAGAGCGTGAACGACGCGCGCGATCCCGCGCGGCCCGGCGATCAGGACGGGTTCCTCACGCCCCTCGTTCCCCATGGAGAGGAGAAAACCGGGCAGACCGCTGACGTGATCGGCGTGAAAATGCGTGATGAGGATGACGCCGACCGATTTGAACGCGAATCCGGCTTCTTTCATAGCGAGCTGAGTTCCCTCGCCGCAGTCGAGCACGACGGACTTTCCCTCAAAACGAAGGATCGCCGACGAGAGCCATCTGTCGGGTTTGGGCATCGATCCGCCGCATCCCATAAGACATACGTCAAGCATCTTTTTTCTCCTTTCCCTCGGTTTTTTATCACGGGAAATAGTTTACAACAATAATGTGAACGAATTGTTAACCCGAATTTTCTTTCATATTTTCTTAAAATAAGAAAAAAATTGAAAAAAACTATTGCATTCCCCGGAAAGATGTGTTATACTTGCGCCGAACGATGAGGTAGAAGAGAGTGGGCTGACGGTCCACTCTCTTATTTGTGAAACTACGGTAACGGGTGTTACCTGACAGGAGGTGATCGGATGGCGACCGGAAAGAAAAGCGGTATCGCGGATAAGGTCAGAGAGATAGCGAAGCCCGTCGCGGATTCGCTGGGCCTTCTCCTCTGGGACGTCGAGTACGTCAAGGAGGGCGCGGATATGTATCTGCGGATCACCGTCGACAAGGACGGCGGTCTGACGATCGACGACTGCGAGGGTTTCCACCGCGCCGTGGAGCCGCTGATCGACGAGGCGGATCCCATCGAAGGGGCGTATTACCTCGAGTGCTCGTCCCCCGGCGTCGAGCGGACGCTCACCCGCGACGAACATTTCGCGGCGATGCTCGGCTCGGAGGTCGAGGTCCGTCTGTTCGCTCCCGTCGACGGTAAAAAGGTCTTTACCGGCGCGCTCGTGTCGGGCGACCGGGACGGCGTCGTCATTGAAGCGGGGGGAGAACGGAAATCGTTCGACCGCGCCGCGGTATCGAAAGTGTCAACGATCTATCACTGGTAACCAGAATATTTTGAAAGCGAGAAAATCATCATGAACGCAGAACTCTTTGAAGCCCTTGAACTGCTCCAGAAGACGAAGGGCATCCCCGTTGACTATATGCTTGAAAAAGTGGAGGCGGCTCTGATCTCCGCATATAAAAAAGAGGAGGGCTCGACCGCCGTCCGCGTTGCGATCAACCGCGAAAAGCGCGACCTCAAGGTCTACTCTCAGAGAACGGTCGTCGAGGAAGTTACCGATCCGCGCTCGGAGATCTCTCTCGAGGACGCGAAGAGCATCAGCCGCAGATACACGCTCGGCTCCGTCGTTGAAAAAGAAGTCAAGACGAAGAACTTCGGGCGCATTTCCGCTCAGATCGCAAAGCAGGTCATCGTGCAGGGAATAAGAGAGGCGGAAAAGAGCAACATTATCCGTGACTACGAGAAGAAGCGCGAAGAGGTCATCTCCGCCGTCGTCGTCAAGCGCGACGACAACACCGGCGACGTCGTCGTCGACACGGGGACGAGCAACGCGCTTCTGCCCAAGAACGAGCAGATCCCGGGAGAGGATCTCTACGTGGGCGACCGCGTAAAGGTCTTCGTCTCCGAGGTCAGACGCGAAGGGGAAAAGGGACCGATCGTCACGATCTCCCGCACCCACCCCGGCCTTCTCAAACGCCTTTTCGAGACGCAGATCCCCGAGATCGAGGACGGCGTCGTGATCGTGAAGGGAATAGCCCGCGAGGCGGGTTCCCGCACAAAGATCGCGGTCCTGTCCCGCGACGAGGACGTCGACCCCGTCGGCGCCTGCATCGGAAACAGGGGAATGAGGATCGCCGATATCGTCGAGGAACTGCACGGAGAGAAGATCGACGTCATAGAATATTCCGAGAACGCCGAGGCGTATATCGCCGCCGCTCTCTCGCCCGCCAAAGTCAAGGTGGTCGAGTTTGACGGAGAGCGCTCCGCGAAAGTCATCGTCGACGGAGATCAGCTCTCGCTGGCGATCGGCAAGGAGGGACAGAACGTCCGCCTCGCCGCCAAACTTACCGGGTACAAGATAGACATCAAAGGCCCGAGAACGTAAGGATCAGGATGAAGAACAGCGCACAGAAGCCGAGAAAGATACCCGAAAGACGGTGCACCGGATGCGGCGGCACGTTCCCGAAAAAGGAATTGGTCCGCGTAGTCCGTTCCCCTGAAGGGGACGTGTCCCTCGATTTCACGGGAAAGAAATCGGGGCGCGGCGCGTACGTCTGTCCGAAACTCGATTGTCTCAAAAAGGCGAGAAAAGCGGGCAGGATATCGAAATCTCTCGAATGCGCAATCGCTCCCGAGGTCTACGAGGCGCTCGAGGAGGAGATCGCGCTCATGGAAAAGGAGAGGGCGGAGGACTGAGCCTTCCGCGATTTCTATGACCGTAACGGAAAAAACGTTTGCCGCAGCTCTGCCTACGCTTTTGCTCTGCCGTAAGGCGGGAGCGGTCACGGCGGGCGTCGGCGCGACGCTCGACGCGGTGAGGCGTGACGGCGGGAGACCCGCCGCCGTGATCCTCGCATCCGACGCGTCGGAAAGAACGAAAAAACAGATCAGGGACAAATGCGCGTTTTACGGCGTCGATCTCTTCGAGATCCCCGCGCCGTCTGACGAGCTCGGGCGGTTTTTAGGCAAGAGTTCGCTCTGCGCCGCCGCGGCGATAGGGAAGCGCGGTCCGCACGCGGCTCTGGTCGAAAAACTCAAAAACGGCAGATAACGGTTCACACCGTGCCTATATATTTACCTTATAATTTGAAGGGACAGGTGACTTTATGGCAGCAAAAACGGCGCCGATGTTCAAAATAGGTCAGATGGCGAAAGATCTCGGAATGAAAACGAAGGATCTTTGCGCGTCGCTGGAGGAGTACGGCATTCCGGATAAGACCGCAAACGCGGCTCTCACCGACGACGAATTCAATCTGTTTTTTGAGCGTATCACCGCGGCGAACCAGATAAAGGACATAGACGGATATATGGCGGGCAAGACCGCCATCCGTACGCCCGAGGTGATGAGAGCGGCAGCCGAGCGCGAGGAAGCGGAAAGGCTGAAACGCGAAAAAGAGGAAGCGGAAAAGAAAGAGGCTGAACGTCTCGCCAAGGAGAAAGCCGCCGCGGAGAAAGCCGCGAAGGCGAAGGCGGAAGAAGAGCGCAAGGCGAAAGAACGCGCCGAGCAGGCGGAGAAGCGCGCGCAGAAGCGCGCCGAGATGAACTCCGCCGAGAGACGGCAGAGCATGCTCGAAGCCGGCAAGAAGCTCGACAGCAAGATCGCGCGCCAGACCGGTCAGACCGCAGCTCCGAAGCCCGAGGGACAGCCCCGCCGCGACGGCAGGGGACCCGCGAAGAGAGGCGGAGGAGATTCTTTCGACAGAGCTCCGATCAAACCGGCTCCGAAGCCCGTCATCGAACAGGGCGTCGAGAAGAAACGCACCGGCAACGTTCGCGTCGTCGACACGAGGACGTCGTCCGTCAACCTCTCGAAGTACGACGAAAAACTCGACAGGTTCGTCTCCGACAAATCCGTCGACAATCAGAGCACGAAACAGAAGCTCAAAAAGCAGAACAACCGCGACAGGTACGGCAAGAAGAGCGAGAAGGAACGCCGTGCCATCGAGCGGATGAACAGAGAGAACATAGAAAAGGCGAAGAAAAAGCCGCTTGAAGTTCTCATTCCCGACGAGATCACCGTGACGGAACTCGCTCAGCGTCTTAAAGTAACGGCGAGCGAGGTCATCAAACGCCTTATGATGATGGGCGTTATCGCGACGGTCAACCAGGAGATCGACTTCGATACCGCGTTCCTCGTAGCCGACGAACTCGGCGCGAAGGTCACCCACGAGGTCAAGGTCACTATCGAGGAAAGACTGTTCGACGACGCCGAGGACGAAGAGGAAAAACTCGAGCCCCGCGCTCCCGTCGTCTGCGTCATGGGTCACGTCGACCACGGTAAAACGTCGATCCTCGACGCGATCAGAAACGCTCACGTCACCGACACCGAGGCTGGCGGCATTACCCAGCACATCGGCGCGTACAGAGTAAACCTCGACGGACGCGAGATCACGTTCCTCGACACTCCCGGTCACGAGGCGTTCACCGCGATGCGCGCGAGAGGCGCGAAATCGACCGATATCGCTATCCTCGTCGTCGCCGCGGACGACGGCATCATGCCGCAGACCGTTGAGGCGATCAACCACGCCAAGGCGGCGGGCGTCGATATCGTCGTTGCGATCAACAAGATGGATAAGCCCGGCGCCGATCCCGAAAAGATCAAAGCCGACCTTACCAAATACGAGCTCGTCCCCGAGGAGTGGGGCGGCGACGTCATGTGCGTGCCCGTCTCCGCGAAGACGAGAGAAGGGCTCGACAACCTCCTCGAGAGCGTTCTGCTCGTCGCGGAGATGAAAGAGCTCAAGGCGAATCCGAACAGACGCGCGAAGGGTCTCGTCATTGAGGCGAAACTCGACCGCGGCCGCGGTCCGGTCGCCACCGTCCTCGTCCAGAACGGTACGCTCAAAGCGGGCGACATCGTCATAGCCGGAACGTCCGTCGGTCACGTCAGGGCTATGTCGGACGACAGAGGCCGTCCCGTCGAACAGGCCGGTCCGTCCGTTCCCGTCGAGATCATCGGTCTTTCCGAGGTCCCGCTCTCCGGCGACGAATTCCGCGCCGTTGAGGACGAGAGAATGGCAAGAGAACTTGCCGATCAGAGAAGATCGAGCGCGAAAGAAGAACAGTTCAAGATCAACGCGCGCGTCAATCTCGACGATCTGTTCTCGCAGATCTCCGAGGGCGTCAAGGAACTTGCGATCATCGTCAAGGCGGACGTCGTCGGTTCCGCTGAAGCCGTCAAGGCGTCGCTCGAGAGGATCTCGAACGAGGAAGTCAAGGTTCGCGTCATTCACAGCGCGGTCGGCGGCATAACGGAGAACGACGTTATGTTCGCAGCCGCTGCGAACGCGATCATCGTCGGATTCAACGTCCGTCCGGATAAGGGCGCGATAGACTCCGCGGAGAGACAGGGCGTCGATATCCGCACGTACAGGATCATCTACGAGTGCATCGAGGAGATCGAGGCGGCCATGAAGGGCATGCTCGCTCCGAAGTACCGCGAGGTCGTTATCGGTCACGCGGAAGTCCGCCAGACGATCAAGGTCCCGAACGTCGGCGTCATCGCCGGTTCGTACGTTCAGGACGGCGACGTGAGAAGATCGGCGCAGATCAGGGTCGTCCGCGACGGCATCGTGATCTCCGAGGACAAGATCTCGTCGCTCCGCCGCTTCAAGGACGACGTCCGAGAGGTCGCCGCCGGTTACGAATGCGGTATCGGTCTCGAGAAGACGACCGATATAAAAGTCGGGGATATTTACGAAGCGTTCGTTATGGAAGAAATAGAGAGATAAGCGATTCGGGTGTTCGGCAGAACACCCGAATTATTTATTAAAAAGTGTTTTGTTTTATTGACATTGTATAAGACCTATGATAGAATAAAACACAGGAAACCCCGCAAAAAAATAAAATGGAGGAGAAAATGAAAAGGTTTCTAAGCATTCTCTTGGCGACGGTGATGTTCTTATCACTGTTTGCCACAATCACGTTCGCCGAAGGCGAATCGCTGGAAGACATAATCGACGATAAGATCGATGAGCTTTGCTGCTTCTCACACGGCAAACTCGATCTCGTATTCGGTACGAGCGGCACGGTCTGCCCCGAGGATCTGACCGGCACGGAGCCCGGCACAAGAGGGCTCGAAGTTACGCTGAGCGAGATCTTCGGATACCCGGCAACGATGGAAAACGCCGATCTTCTCGCCGTCAGGGCCGCATACAGCGGGCTCGGCAACGGCCAGACCGCATGGCCCGAAGCGACTGTTACTTTCTCGGATCCCGAGAGCGACGAAGAGTATGAAGTCGATATCGATCTGGCTATGTATAAGAGCGTGACCGGCTCGTACTGCGGCGCGATCACGGACAAAGGATTCCTCGGCATTTGCCCTGAAGACTGGCCGGCAAACGCCAAAGCCGGATTGAAGGCGATAGCGGCCCGCCCGGCATCGCTGTTCGGCGACCCCGGACTGATCGACGACGACCAGGTTTTCGAGCTCCCCGGCGAAGAGATCACGGCGGCTGCGGTCGAGGCATGGTACCGCGACCTCACGAAGCTCGGCGACGGATGGACTTTCTACTGCTCCGATCTTAAAGCGGCCGCAAGCCAGGCGGTGAGCGTCGCTCTTATCAATCACGACATAGACGGCAGAACGGCGATCGTTTCCTGCAGCCCGACGCTTGAGGTAGAACCGCTGGAATACAAGATCGACGACAAGCTTGACGAACTCGTTTGTTTCGCGCACGGCAAACTCGACATCATATTCGGAGAATCCAAAAAGATAACTCCCGAGTCTCTCGGCGCCATTCTGACCGAACTCTTCGGATATCCGGCGACCGTCGAGCAGAGCGAGGTCGACAGAATCAAAGCTACGTACGGCGGGCTCGGCGGCGGTCAGACCGCGTGGGTCGACGGCGTTGAAGTGACCTTCTCGAAACCCGCTACCGGCGAGGAATACGATACGGAGATCGATCTGTCGGTCTTCAAGTCCCTGTACGGCCAGCACGCTGGCGCTCTCGACGAAGAGCATCCCGCATACTACGGCACCTGCCCCGACGACTGGCCGGCGGCCGCAAAAGCGGCTATGACCAAAGTCAGCTCCTGGGACGACGAAACCAAGATACTGATGGAGGGCGTCAAGGTCTACACTCTCGAATCCGTTGAAGCGTGGTACCGCGAGGTGACGGGTCTCGGCGAAGGCTGGACGTTCTGCTGCAACTGGTTCGACGCTACCAAGGCGTTCACCGGCAACGAGGTCGCCCTCGCGCTTATGAACAACGACGTGAACGGCGAAGGCAGGACGATGATCGTCGCCTGCGGACCGGTGATCCACATTGCTGAACCTACCGCATCCCTGGAAGACGAAATCGATGAATTGTATGACAAACTTGTGTGCGTCGCACACGGCAAACTCGACATCGTATGCGGTACGAGTTCAACGATCTACGATCCCGATAACGGTACGAGAGGTCTTGAGACCGCGCTGACCGAGATATTCGGATATCCGGCAACGATGAGCGATGAAGATCTTCTCTACGTCAAGGAAGATTATCAGGGGCTCGGCGACGGTCAGACCGCATGGCCCGCGGCTGTAACCGTTACTTTCTCGAATCCCAATTCGAGCGAAACGTATGATCTTGAAGTGGATCTTTCCCTGTACAAATCGGTTGGCGGTTCGTACTGCGGCGCTATCGTTGACCACGGTTTCCTCGGCGCATGCCCCGACGACTGGTCGAGTGAAGCAAAGGCCGCTAAAGCGTCGGTCAATAATGCGACTGCCACCGCTCCCGATCTGTGGGACGACGACGACGTGTTCGTGATCCCGGGCGAAGAGTACACGCCTGCCGCGATCGAATCGTGGCTGCGCGGCGTTACCAAGCTCGGAGACGCATGGACGTTCTATATCAACGGTTTTAACGCCGACGAAGCGTACACCGGAAACACCGTAAGTCTCGGTCTTGTAAACAAAGACTTCGAAGGCAAGGGCAGAATGATCTCCATCACCTGCGGACCGACGCTCAAGATCGAACAGAAGCCGACGGTCTCGTTCGTCGACGTTCCCGAGGGTGAGTACTACTACGACGCGGTCGCATGGGCGGTCGCCAACAACATCACCAACGGTACGGACGCTACGCACTTCTCACCGAAGGCGGGATGCACCCGCGCTCAGGTCGTGACCTTCCTCTGGAGGTCGGCGGGCGAACCCGAACCGACGACGAAGAAGAACCCCTTCGAGGACGTTGATTCCAATCAGTATTATTACAAAGCCGTTCTTTGGGCGGTCGAAAAAGGGATCACCAACGGTACGGATAAGGCGCACTTCTCACCGAAGTCCACCTGCACGAGAGGACAGATCGTAACGTTCCTCTACAGATGGAAAGGCTCGCCTAAGGTCGAGGGCGCAAAGAACCCGTTCGAAGACGTTAAGAGCGGAGATTTCTTCTACGACGCGGTCCTCTGGGCGGTCGCCAACGGGATCACCACCGGTAAGAATGCGACGCACTTCGCTCCGAAGGACACCTGCACGAGAGCTCAGGTCGTGACCTTCATGTATCGCGGCAAATAATCCGGTTCTGAAAGAACAATAAAAAAGGGGACGGTCCTCAGGGACCGTCCCCTTTCTCCATTTTGTTGACATAGAATAAACCTTGTGATAAAATGAAAAAAGAGACCCGACTGTTATATATTACTTGGAGGAAATCATGAAAAAGATTCTTAGTATTCTGTTGTCGGTCCTGATGCTCGTATCGGTTTCCGCTACCGTCGCGCTCGCCGGCAACGGTCCCGCCGAGGAGACGTGGACGTGGGAAAACGAAGATGGCAGCACGGAGACACTCTATCTTGCTTACATGAATATGGTTGAACTCGACGACAAAGGAAATCCGGTCACGGAAGGTGAGGAAGGGCCGGTCGTCTTCAAGCAGATCTTTTCGGACAACAAGGTGAAGAACGAAGTGCCCGGCGCCGTGTACGACAGGGCGACTAATACTTTGACGCTTACGAATTTCAACAAGCCGAACTACGGCCTTCAGATGAATATGATGGGCGACGACTTCAAAATCAAGGTCGTCGGAGAATGCGCGCTTGCAGGCGTCGTTTCTTACGGGTACGGATGGGGCTGCTCGGTCACTCTGACCGGCGACGGCACTCTTACCGTGAATGAAAAACTCTTCACTGCCGACGGAGCGTTCGTTTTCTACCCGGAGGACTGCGAAACTTCCGTTTTGACCGTCGGACCAGACGTTTCCGTTCATTTGTATTCTGAAAACGGCGTCGTTTCCGCGTTTGGCGTTGACGAGAACGAGAAGATCATAGACCTTTCGAGGGAACCCTCCGAGGCGCTCACTTTCGGTACGACCCAGGCGACTTATTCGGGTTTGGATACCGTCTCTTATATCGACACGTCGAAAGGCGCGGAAGATTTCAACGTTCTTAAACTGAACTATAAAAACGACGACGGAAAAGGCATGTGGGTCGCCAGACCGTCGTCCTGGTACGAGGGCGAGGGCGGACCGCTGATCAAAGAGGGTTATTCGGTATATCACCTCGTTGAGAACAAGGAACTTGGCGCGTGGATCGTCGATATCACCGCTGCGAGTGATGCAGGATATGGTTACGGATGTCTCGAGCTTTCGACCGAAGAATTCAACGCGATGGGGTTCACCGTCGCGGAAGGCGCAGAAGGCGGCCAGAAATGGATCACGCCCAAGGCGTATCAGTATTTTGCAACTAACGCCATGGTGTATACCGACGGTGAGAACGATTACGTCCAGGTGTGGGGATATGACGAAGAAAAGCATGAATCATACTCCGAATTCTATACTTTCAAACCGTTGCCCGGCGTAGACGGTCTGATGATGACCGATAAACTCGCGGACGTAACCGAAGACGACGTCGATATCAAATGGGTCCAGATCCCGATCGAAGGCAGTTATACCAGAAAGGTAACGAACAAGGAACTCCATATCGGCAAGGACGCCCAGCTCAAGCCTACCGTCACGTTCTCGGACGTTGCCGCGAATGCGTATTTCGCCGACGCGGTCGCATGGGCGGTCGCCAACAACATCACCAAAGGCACGGACGCTACGCACTTCTCTCCGAAAGCGGGATGCACACGCGCTCAGGTCGTGACCTTCCTCTGGAGGTCCGTGGGCGAACCCGAACCGACGACGAAGAAGAACCCCTTCGAGGACGTTGATTCCGATCAGTATTATTACAAAGCGGTCCTCTGGGCGGTCGAAAAAGGGATCACCAACGGTACGGATAAGACGCACTTCTCACCGAAGGCCACCTGCACGAGAGGACAGATCGTAACGTTCCTGTACAGATGGAAAGGCTCGCCGAAGGTCGAGGGCGCAAAGAACCCGTTCGAAGACGTTAAGAGCGGAGATTTCTTCTACGACGCGGTCCTCTGGGCGGTCGCCAACGGGATCACCACCGGTAAGAATGAGACGCACTTCGCTCCGAAGGACACCTGCACGAGAGCTCAGGTCGTGACCTTCATGTACAGAGGAAGGTAAAATTAATCAAAAAAACGCCGGGGATCAACGATCCCCGGCGCCTTTTTTTCGTCTGTTCAGTTTCCGGCGAGGTACGCTTTGAGTACGGGTACGTCCGACGCGTCGACCGTTCCGTTCGCGTCGGCGTCGGCGCCCGTCTTATTGATAATAAGCGCTTCGCCTTTGAGATAACGTCTCAGGAAGGCGAGATCTTTCATTACGATATATCCGTCTGCGTCGGCGTCGTACCGCGCGGCGGACGGGATCGCGGCTATGTAATCGGACTCTGCCGTCGGACCAGACTGAACTGCGTAATATATTCCGTCGCGCACCGTGACGCCGTACAGGTCGTGGCCGCCGTCCGGCAGGCGGAACAGACAATTGACGACGCCGGTCGCGGGATCGAACGAGACGATCTCACGCGGGGTATTGTAAACGAGAGCCCCGTTGCAGTTGCAAAGGCCCGAGAAATATCCGAACCAGAAATAGCCGTGGGTCTCCGTCTCCCACATTTCGGAAAGCGTTCTGACAGTCGACGATCTTACGAGATCGGGAGTCTTCATGATCGCAAATCCCGAACCTGCGCTCCCGATAAAGTACCATGATCCGTCAAGCGGAACGAACGGCGTTGTGACGCCGTGCCAGATCGCTCCCTCGTACGACTTGTCGGTACAGGCGATGTCGTCACCGTATCCCTTCCACCCGTAATGCGGGTCTCTCCCGTCTTCGGACGACGATACGTATTCGTCCGAAACGAGGAAATACGTGTGGATCGCGGAGCCTAGCTGATCGGGGATCGGATCGTCCCATGCAAGGTCGACGTGATACCACTTTCCGCCTATCTGAACGCGGTTCCACGTGTGGTTCATGGCGGTGCTTATGACGGCGTCGACGTTGATACCGAAGCGTTTGAGGACCTCGATGTAGAGCAGCGTGTACGCCTGACATACTCCGCGCTTTTCCTTGAAGAAGTTATAAACGTCGTGGATCGCGTACGAGGTGTCGTATTCGAACCCGGTCAGGATATAGTCGTGAACGAACAGCGCCTTTTCAAGGTCGCTCCACGAGCGGTCGACGAGCGAACATAACGAATCTATCTCCGCTTCGTATTCGGCTTTCATTCTCTTTATCTGTTCCGCGTCAGTGATCGTATATCTGGGGTAAAATTCATAGATCTTTCCGGTCGTTTTGCTCTGAGAATACGTGTACATTATATCGACGTAGAAAAGATCGGGAACGGTATTTATTATCTCCTGAAACGCCCACTGTAATTTGTCGTCGTCCAGATCGTACTCCGAGACGTCGATGCTCCCGGAAAATTCTCTCATCCCGGAGACGAGGGCATCGATCGCGCCGGACGCGGAGGAACCGGAAGCGCGGGATCCGTCGAGAAATACCTGCGCCGCGCCGTCGCGGAGAACGGAGCCGCCGCTTTGCGCCGCCGCCTCCTCACCGTCCGCATCGTTCGATCTTTTGAGGAAAGTGACGACCTGTCCTCTCGTGCAGGTGGCTTTCGGCGAGAAATGCGTCGCGTCCGTTCCGTTTGTGATATTGTTTTCGACCGCCCAGAGGACCGCGTCGCAGAAAAAGTCCCCGCTCTTAACGTCTTCGAACGGGTTCTTTGCGCCCCCGACCTTCGGCGAGCCTTTCCATCTGAACAGGAAAGTGACGATCTGTCCTCTCGTGCAGGTGGCTTTCGGCGAGAAATGCGTCGCGTCGGTACCTTTGGTGATCTCCTTTTCGACCGCCCAGAGGACCGCCTTGTAATAATACTGATCGGAAGCGACGTCCTCGAAGGGGTTCTTCTTCGTCGTCGGTTCGGGTTCGCCCGCCGTTCTCCAGAGGAAGGTCACGACCTGCGCGCGTGTGCATCCCGCTTTCGGCGAGAAATGCGTCGCGTCCGTTCCGTTTGTGATATTGTTTTCGACCGCCCAGCTCACGGCTTCGGCGTAATACGCGTCCGGATCGACGTCTTCAAAACGGGAGAGCGCGCCTCCTCTGACCTTGACCGCGCCGTTCGTGACTTTGAACGAAACGCTCTTGAGCGATACGTTGACGAAATCGCCCGGAAGATACGAGACGCTGACGGGCTGAGACCCCGAAGGGGCGTCGCCGCTGATCCTGAATTTCAGGGTGACGAGCGTTCCGTTCTTTGCGTTATCCTTCGAGGCGAGCGTGTCGTCCCACGTGACGTAGTACGGGTTTGCCGATCTGTTGTTTCCGAAGTTCGCTCCGGAGAGAACTCCGCCGTCCGTGACGCCCGTAAGCTCCAGATATTCGCCGTAACTGACGGCGAGACGTCCGGCGCATACGCCCGGGTTTCCCGTCATGGCGACGGTGACGGACACCTCTTTACCCGGCGTACCGCTGACCGTTGAGACGGTGATCGCGGGACTTGCGGCAAACGACGTCACCGGCATGATCCCCGTCAGGAACACGGCGGCGAGGACAGCAGCGAGGATCCTGATCTTTTTCATATTACGACCTCTTCTCCGGCAGTGACCGGATTCATATTCTTTGTTTAATGTAATTATACTATCACCTTTTGGTTTTTTCAACCCGCGCGGCAGGGACAAATATTCACTTTTTTTTGAAATTTTCAATAAATGTTCAATAAAGTCAGGTATAATGGTGTTAAAACAGGACGGGAGGAAAAAACGTTGAAAGTTTTGATAGCTGCCCCGGACAGAGATCTGCTCGACAGCCTGAGCGGTCTCCTCGCCCTTCGGGGCTGGGAGGCGGACGCGGCGCACGACGGAGCCATGGCGGCGGAAAAATCACGGGCCGTCAGGTACGGCGCGGCTCTGGTCGACGAAAAGATCCCTCTGATACGCTCCGCGGATCTGATAAAGGAATTCGAAGAGTCCGGCATACCCGCGATCCTTATGACGGAAGATCCGGGGGCGCGCGGGGACGCGGTGATAAAATACCCGTTCACACCGGAAGAACTCTTCTCGGTCATCGGAAGAGTTGCGGCGGGAAAGGAGAAAACGGAAAATGAATAAAGTGAGAAGAAAACTCGTGCTCTCCGCCATGGCGGCGCTGTTCGTTCTTCTGACGGCGCTGCTCGCCGTGGTGAACGTGATCAACTTCGCTCTCGTCGCGGAGGACGCAGACAGGATAACTGCGACGATCGCGGAGGGCGGCGGAGAATTCAGGGACAAGATGAAAAACGGGGAGACGGCGAACTCCGGCGGTCCGATGGGACCCGGCTCGCCCGAAACTCCGTTCACGGCGCGCTATTTCACCGTCCGCTTCGACAAGAACGGCAAAGCGGAGACGGTCGCGCACAATATCTCCGCTTTTACCGAGGATGAGGCGATCGAGGTCGCTTCGGGTCTCAAAGGAGATAAGAGGACCGGATGGGTGATGAGATCGTACCGGTACCGGGTATATAAAAAGAGCGGAAACGTGTACGTCACCGTGATCGATCAGGGAAGAGAACTCACCCCGTCCTATCGCATCCTCGCCGTTTCCGCCGTCGGAGAGGCGGTCGTGCTGATCCTGTGCTTCATCTTTCTCTCCGCGTTCAGCAAAAGACTGATAAGACCGATAGAAGAAGCGGACAGAAAACAGAAAAAGTTCATCGGCGAGGCCGAGGCGGCGTTCAAAGTGCCGCTCACGGTGATCGGCGCGGACGTTGAGATAATCGAAAGGACGTCCGGCCCGACCGAGCGCACCGGATCGATCAGACGGCAGGTCGGAAAAATGACCGAGATAACGAAAAGGCTGCGTACCATGTCGCTGATCGACGGAGAAGAGGAATCCTTCGACCTGAGCGAGGCGGCGAAGAAAGCGGCTTATGAAACGGCGGACAGGTTTTCGGTGCGCGGTATCGACCTCGGCATTGATATTGCCGACGGCGTTAAGATAAAAGCGGACGGCAAAGCCGTATCGGACGCGGTGACGGAACTTTTGGAGAACGCCGCGAAATTCGCGAAGAGCCGCGCGTCGCTCGCTCTGAAGCGAGACGGCGACCGCGTGACGCTCACGGTCACTAACGACACGGATCTTCCGGACGGGCCCGTCGAGCAGGCTTTCGACCGGTTCGTAAGACTTCCGAACGCGGAAGGCGCGGCGGGCGGCGGCATCGGACTTGCCCGCGTGCGCGACACGGTACGCGAGGCGGGAGGCAGAGTCGGCGCCTCATGCTCAGGCGGCGAGTTCACCGTCCGGGCGACGTTCTGAGGGAGGCGGGAAAAATGGTCATCGTTCAGAATCCCGTCGTAGTGATGAAACGCTTCGAGCTGAAATATATAATCAGCGCGGAGCAGGAGGCGCGTCTGGTCGAGGGACTCAAAGGTCACATGGAACCGGACGAATTCGGTACGACTTCGATAGCGAGTCTGTACTACGACACGCCGGAATACCGGCTGATAAACGCCTCGCTCGAAAAACCCTTTTTCAAGGAAAAGATGCGGCTCCGCTCGTACGGACTTGCGACGGAGGAATCTCCCGTCTTTCTCGAACTCAAGAGGAAAGCGTACGGGATCGTATATAAAAGACGCGTTCAGACGACCGTCCCGCTCGTGAGGAAATTCTTTGCGGGAGAGGGCGAGATCTGCGCGGAAGGCCAGATAAACAAAGAGATCACGTATTTCCGCGATTTTTACGGAAACCTCGCGCCCGCCTGCCTGATAATCTGCGAGCGCACGGCGTACGCGGAACCGGACGGCGATCTCAGGATCACGATAGACAACGCCCCGAGATACAGGACGGAGAAACTCGACCTCACGACGTCGATGGAAGGCGCGCTCCTTCTTCCAGAGGGATCCTCGATCCTCGAGATCAAGGTTCAGGAGGCGATGCCTATGTGGCTCTGTCACCTGCTCGACAGGGAACGGATATTCAAGAACAGTTTTTCCAAATACGGAGAAGCATATAAAAGACAAATGTCAAAAATAACGGCTCACAAGGCGCCCGTCGCCTGATGCCGAGCGAATATCAAGGAGGAAAACAAAAATGTTTGATTCGATCTATTCCACCGCGGTCACGGCGTCGCAGTTCTTCATCATGGCAGCCGCCGCCGTCGTATCAGGCGTCGTTTACGCGATAATCATGTCGTTCAGGATCAGGTCGACGAAGAGATTCTTCATCGTCACCGCGCTCATTCCTTTCGTCGTCGCGGCGGTCATCACGTTCGTCAACGGAAACATCGGAGCGGGCGTTGCGATAGGCGGGGCTTTCAGTCTGATCCGTTTCCGTTCCGCGCAGGGCAGCGCGGACGAGATCGCCGCGATCCTCATCGCGATGGGATCCGGTATCGCGTTCGGAATGGGGTATATCGGCTACGGGATCCTTATCCTCGTCTGCCTCTCCGTTCTCTTTCTGCTTCTGTCCTTCATTCCCGTGTTTGAACATAAGAATATGGCGAAGGACAAGCTGCTCCGCGTCACCATCCCCGAATCGCTCGAGTATCACGACGTTTTCAACGATACGTTCGGCCATTATCTCAGCTCATACGAATGCGTCGGCGTCAAGACGACCGGTATGGGATCCATGTTCCGCCTCTCTTTCAGGATCAGAATGAAGGAGACGGGTGAGGAAAAGGCGTTTATCGACGAGCTGAGAACGAAGAACGGAAACCTCGAGATCGCGATCACGCCTTACGAGGACGTTGCGAACCAGCTCTGATCACTCAACACTCTTTAAGGAGGCGACCTTCTTATGAAGATCCTTGTGGCTGAGGACGAAAAGAGGATGAGCCGCGCTCTGTGCGAGATACTCCGCCTGGAAAAATACGAGGTCGACGCCGCGTCTGACGGCGAGGAGGCTCTCGACGCGATCGGGAGCGGCGTATACGACGTGATCGTTCTCGACGTGATGATGCCCCGGATGAACGGACTCGAAGTCGCGCGCGAGGTCAGACGGCGCGGTATCAGGACGCCGATCCTCATGCTGACGGCGAGGTCGGAACTCGACGACAAGGTCACGGGACTCGACAGCGGGGCGGACGATTATCTGACGAAGCCGTTCATGACGAAGGAACTGCTCGCGCGGATCCGCGCTCTCTGCCGCAGACAGGTGAATACGCCTGACGGCAGTCTGAAATTCGGCGATATATCCCTCGACGTGCAGGGGGCGAATCTCACGTGCTCGCGCACCGGGCAGAGCGTCCGCCTCGGCGAAAAGGAGATGCGGATCCTCGAATATATGATCGCAAATCAGGGTCAGGTGCTCACGCGCGAACAACTCGCGGTAAAGATATGGGGCTTCGAGAGCGAAGCGGAGTACAACAACGTCGAGGTCTATATGACTTTCACGAGAAAAAAACTGAATTTTCTCGGATCGAAATGCGCGATCAAGGCGGTCCGGGGAGTAGGCTACGAATTGAGGTATGACGATGTTCCGTAAATCGAGGATCAAAATAGTCGTTCTGATAATGGCGTCTCTCGTGCTCTTTCTCGCGCTGACGCTCGGCGTTATCTACGTGTCGAGCCGCATTTCCGCCGGCGCGAAAAACGAGCAGATGCTGAAACGGTTCGTCGAGGGAACAAAAGAAGAACTCAGGATCGATCAGGGCGGAGGGGAACCGCCCGTTGGGGAACCGCCCGAAGGTGAACCGCCTGCGGGATCGCCCGGCAGAGACCGCCGCGGAGAACCCGGGGACGATCTGTTCGGAGCGTCGACGTTCTACTCCGTCGAATTTGATTCGGCGGGCGAGGCCGTATCAGTCGACTCCGGCAGAAACGACAGCATAGACCGGGACGAACTCGTCGCCGCGGCGCGCGAGGCGGTCGCCTCGGGCAAAAAGGCCGGGCGTACGGGCAGATTCGTGTTCGCCGTCGAAGACAGAGCGGACGGCAAATTCGTCGCGTTCATCGACAGTTCGGTGACGGACGACAACCTGACGACGCTTCTGAAAAACGAACTGGTCATCGGCGGCGTCGCGCTGATCGCCGTCTTTATCCTTTCGCTCTTTATATCCTCGCGGATCATAAAACCGCTCGAGGAGAACGACAAGAGACAGAAACAGTTCGTCTCCGACGCGGGGCACGAGCTGAAAACGCCGATCTCCGTCATCAGCGCGAACACGGAGATCCTCTCGCGCGGGGGCGACAACGAGTGGCTCTCGAACATACGGTACGAGACGGAAAAGATGGGATCGCTCGTGTGCGATCTGCTCCGCCTCTCACGGGCGGAAAACGCGGAGAGGGTGAACGAGGCCGTCGATCTTTCCCGCCTTGTCGAAGGCGAAGAGCTGCCGTTTGAGACGGTCGCGTTCGAACGCGGCGTCACGATAGACGCGGAAATTGCGGACGGCGTAGCGGTCGAGGGAGATCCGGGCCAGCTGAAACAGCTGACGGCGATCCTGCTCGACAATGCGATCCGCCACGGAACGGGCGACCGGATAGTCCTCTCGCTCGGAGCGGATCACCGATCGGCGATCCTGCGCGTCACAAACGACGGCGAGGAGATACCTAAAGAGGTCAGGGAACGGCTCTTCGAGCGGTTTTACAGACGCGACGAGGCGCGCGGGGCGGACGACGGTTTCGGCCTCGGTCTGGCGATCGCCAAGGCGATAACGGAGGCGCACGGCGGGTCGATCGGCGTCGGATGCCGGGACGGGAAAGTGGAATTCACCGTCACGCTCCCGCTGATCCACGGAAAAAAATCATAATTACTAACGGAAATAAATAAAACTTTCATATATTCGGAAGAACGGAGGATGAGAAGATGAACATTACGCTTTACGGAGCCGCGAGCGAAAAAGTAGACGCGATCTACAAGGAAGAGGTCGAAAAACTCGGGGCGGAGATGGCGCGGCGCGGTCACACGATGGTGTTCGGAGGCGGCGCGTCCGGACTGATGGGCGCGGCGGCGCGCGGGATGAAGGCGGGCGGCGGCAGGATAATCGGGATAACTCCCCGCTTTATCCACGAATTCGAGCCGATATTCGACGGCTGCACGGAACTGATCGATACGAAGACGCTGAGCGAGAGGAAGGACAAGATGGAGTCCCTCGCCGACGCGTTCATAATCGTGCCGGGCGGTATCGGAACGTTCGACGAGTTTTTCCAGATCCTTACCCTGAGATCTCTCGGAAGACACACGAAGCCGATCGTTCTTTTCAACGTCAAGAATTTCTGGGACAATATGCTCTCCGTCGTCGGATCGGATATGTTCAAGGGATTCATCGGCACTTACGTCGCGGACTGTTTCACGGTCTGTGAAACGGCGGAGTCGGCTTTCGCGTATCTCGAAGAAAAAGCGGGCAAATAATACGTATATAGTCGCAGTCCCCGTGCAGTTGCACGGGGACTTTTCAATTGTGTATGCCACAAGTTAAAAACGTCTGTTTGTTTTAATCAGGAGTTCATCTTCCGCCGAATGAAGTTTTTGTTCATTTTCATCCAGTAAAATAAGGTATAGATTTATTTGGATGTGAATAAAATGAAAGAACGTTTTTTGGGTGAAAAACAACTCGAAGAATTCAGGGAACACCTTATCCGCGGAGAAAAAAGCAAGGCGACGGTTGAAAAATACGTAAGAGACGTAGAGGCGTTTGCATCATTTGTAAAAGGAAACGAGATTTTGAAAGAGACTGTGATAGCGTATAAAAACGCACTACAAAAAGACGGATATGCACCCAGAAGCATCAATTCAATGCTTGCGAGCGTTAACAGTTTTCTTTCATTTCTCGGGTGGCATGACCTAAGAGTAAAATCCATTCGAATCCAACATCAGATTTTTTGTTCGGAAGAAAAAGAACTGTCGAAAGCGGAATTTTCGCGCCTTGTTGAAGCCGCAAAAGCAAAAAGTAATGAGCGGTTGAGTATGATCCTTCAAACGATCTGCGGGACCGGGATCCGCGTGAGCGAACTTCAGTTTATTACCGTTGAAGCGGTAAAACGCGGCGAGGCAATGGTCTCATGTAAGGGAAAAACCCGCTCGGTGTTTATCGTACGTGATTTACAGAAAAAATTGCTTCGATATTTATCGGAGCACGAAATAACCGCCGGAAGCGTATTTATCACACGCAGCGGCAAGCCCATAAGTCGAACGAATATTTGGCGTGATATGAAATCCTTGTGCGTTGAAGCAAACGTTGATCCGGGAAAGGTGTTTCCGCACAATCTGCGTCATTTGTTTGCCCGTGTCTTTTACGGAATCGAGAAAGATATAGCAAAATTAGCAGATGTTCTCGGTCACAGCAGTATTGATACCACGCGTATTTATATAGTGAGCACCGGCGCAGAACACCGCAAGCGAATGGAGAGAATGAAGCTGATAATATAAAAAAGCCGCCATTGAGCGGCGGATGATTACATAATCGGTATTATGTCATAATAAAGCGACCGACAAGTTCCATACACATATATATATGCTTTATAATAACACACGACGGGGATTAAGTCAATAAAGCAAAGCAAAATAATGAACGTTTTTTTATCAAATCATTAAGAACTGCAACGAGATCCCCCTTATACGGTTTGTCAAAAACCGAAAATTAAGGGGCTCTTTTTTTGCGCTCTTTTTTGTGCATATTCAGACGATGTAACATAATACCGATTATGTAATCATTATTTTTTGGAGGCGAAAAATGGTAAAAAAAATGCTGGTTATTCTGTTGGCTTCAACCCTTTTGCTTAGCTTATTAACAATTTCAGCTTGCAAAAAAGAAGAAGGGAATGAGAATAAAACGGATGGGAAGGCGGCATACGGTCTAGCCGTCGAAAAAGGATATGAAGGGACAAAAGAGCAATGGATCGCCGCTCTGGTCGGCGAAACGGTCCCCGGCGAGAACGAGACCGCGTATGACGTGGCATGTAACCGCGGATATACCGGTTCGTTCGACGAATGGATGAAAGCCCTGACGGGATATACGGTCGAGGACGAAACAACCCCCGCATACGGAGTTATGGTAACGAAAGGGTATTCCGGATCTTTGACGGAATGGTTGAACTCTCTTGTCGACGCGCCGGAGGAGCTCGGGCATTCGACCGGAGAGAACAAATCGGAATATGAACTCGCTTGTGAATACGGCTTTGAAGGGACTTATATCGAGTGGATGGTGTCCCTTGTGAGTAAATATTAAAAAAAATTTAAAGATGGAGGACAGAAATTTTGAAGAGACTCAAAAAGCTTCTCTCTGTCATTCTGGCGGTCGCTATGCTGGCGACGTTCGGGATGACAGCCCTTGCAGCGGACGTTGAGTACGTTGACGTTGCAAAGGGAGATCGGTATTACGATCAGATAATACTGGTGTCAAAAGCAGGTATTATGGTGGGAAAGGACGAGACCCATTTCTCGCCGGACGATTACGTGACAAGGGCGGAGATGGCTGCAATTCTGTGGCGTCTCGAGGGAGAACCCGGGGGCTATACGTGTGATTTTGCAGACGTCGACGCGGGCGCGTGGTACTATCCCGCAGTTGCGTGGCTCAAGGTTTTCGGACTGGCGAACGGTATCGGCGGAAATCGTTTTGCTCCGGAACAGACTCTTACCCGCGAACAGATGGCGGCGATGCTTTATCGCTACGCTTCTCATAAATTCATTATTTGGGTGACGCCGATTGAACTCGGGAATTACGCGGACGGGAAATCTGTTTCTTCATATGCAGAGGACGCTGTAAAGTGGATGATAATGTACAACGTTCTTCAGGCAGACGGGGACAAGATCCGTCCTGCAGATCCCGCTACACGTGCTGAAGTCGCTTCCGGAGTGTCGATCTTCTTTATGGAGGACGGCAGACTCGTTAATACAGGCGGCAAGTCGGCTTACGATCTCGCCGTTGAAAACGGGTATACCGGAACGGTTCAGGAATGGCTCGCTTCTCTTGCCGGAGCGAACGGCAAGGATGGTGTCGACGGCAAGGACGGAAAAGACGGTCAAAACGGAAAATCGGCGTATGATCTTGCCGTGGAGAACGGTTACGTAGGAACCGTTGAAGACTGGCTTGCATCTCTTGTCGGCGCACCGGGTAAAGACGGCGTTGACGGCAAAGACGGCGTTGACGGAAAAGACGGCGTCGATGGCAAAGACGGCGTTGACGGCAAAGACGGAGTCGATGGCAAAGATGGTGTCGACGGTAAAGACGGGGTCGATGGCAAGGACGGCGTTGACGGAAAAGACGGCGTTGACGGCAAAGACGGCGTCGACGGCAAAGACGGAGTCGACGGTAAAGACGGCGTTGACGGTAAAGACGGCGTCGACGGCAAAGACGGAGTCGACGGTAAAGACGGCGTTGACGGTAAAGACGGCGTCGACGGCAAAGACGGCGTTGACGGTAAAGACGGCGTCGACGGTAAAGACGGCGTCGATGGTAAAGACGGAGTCGACGGTAAGGACGGCGTGGACGGAAAGTCCGCTTACGATCTCGCTGTTGAAAATGGCTTCACCGGTTCCGTTCAGGATTGGCTGGCGTCGCTTTCGGGTGACGGCAAAAACGGTGAGAACGGCAAGTCCGCATATGATCTTGCCGTGGAGAACGGTTACGTAGGAACCGTTGAAGACTGGCTCACATCGCTTGTCGGAGCTCCCGGTCGCGATGGCGTCGACGGCAAAGACGGCGTCGACGGTAAAGACGGCGTCGATGGCAAAGACGGCGTTGACGGCAAAGACGGAGTCGATGGCAAAGATGGTGTCGACGGTAAAGACGGGGTCGATGGCAAGGACGGCGTTGACGGCAAAGACGGCGTTGACGGCAAAGACGGCGTCGATGGAAAAGACGGCGTCGATGGAAAAGACGGAAAAGACGGTGCTGACGGGAAATCCGCATACGAACTCGCTGTAGAAAACGGATTCGAGGGGTCCCTTCAGGATTGGCTGGCGTCGCTTTCGGGCGACGGCAAAAACGGTGAGGACGGCAAGTCCGCATATGACCTTGCCGTGGAGAACGGTTACGAAGGAACCGTACAGGATTGGCTCGCATCGCTTTCGGGCGACGGCAAGAACGGCGAGGACGGCAAGTCCGCATACGAACTCGCAGTCGATCACGGATATAACGGATCGGAAATCGAATGGCTCCGCTCTCTTGCCGGTGCAAACGGCAAGTCTGCTTATGAGCTCGCCGTCGATCACGGCTATAACGGGTCGGAGATCGAATGGCTTGCGTCACTGGTCGGTGAGACCGGTGCAGACGGCAAATCAGCGTACGAGGTCGCCGTTGATCACGGCTATAACGGATCGGAGACCGATTGGCTCGCTTCTCTTATAGGTCCTTCCGGCGCAAAGGGAGCTGACGGAGCAAACGGCAAGTCCGCTTACGAACTCGCCGTTGAAAACGGATACGAAGGCGATCTCGTTTCGTGGCTCGATTCGCTCCGCGGTAAGGACGGCAAAGACGGTGTCGACGGTAAGGACGGACAGGACGGCAAAGACGGCGTCGACGGTCAGGATGGCAAGTCCGCATATGAGGTCGCGGTTGAGAACGGATATCAGGGAAGCGTAACGGAATGGCTTGTCTCCCTTATCGGCGCTTCCGGACGTGACGGCGTTGACGGTAGAGACGGCGTTGACGGAAAAGACGGGCAGGACGGCGCTCCCGGTCGTGACGGTGTCAACGGTCAGGACGGTAAATCTGCATTTGAAGTCGCGGTTGAGAACGGATACCAAGGAAACGTTACGGATTGGCTGCTCTCTCTTGTCGGCGCTCCCGGTCGTGACGGAGTCGATGGTAAAGACGGAGTCGACGGCAAAGACGGCATCGACGGCAAAGACGGCATCGACGGCAAAGACGGTGTCGACGGTAAAGACGGTATTGACGGAAAAGACGGACAGGACGGTCAGAATGGAGCGGGCGTATCGAACGCGTACGTAAACGATGAACTTCATCTTATTCTTGTCCTCTCCGACGGCACCGAGATTGACGCAGGGTATGTTGGCGTGTCTGGACAAAATCAGCCTGTAACGAATCAGTATACGGTAACGTTCAAGGATTGGGACGGAACCGTTTTGAAAACTCAGACAGTTAATGCAGGCGAGGATGCTGTTCCTCCTGTCATTCCGACACGTGATGGTTATACCTTTACTGGCTGGAGCGAATCATATACTAATGTGACGGCAAGTATTACTGTTTGTGCAAATTATTCCGAAAGTATATCTGGCGCAACGTTTATTGTTGATAGCTTTTCGGCAAATGCTGGTGAAACGGTAGATGTAACAATCAGGGTAAAGAATAATCCCGGAGTGGCAGGCGCAATTCTTACATTTACATTTGATGATCATCTTTCCTTGATTTCTGCATCACCCGGTGAAGCATTTTCTGAACTCCAGCTTACCAAACCTGGGAAATTCGTATCTCCGTGTAATTTCCCATGGGATTCCGAAAGTGGAATGGCAACAGATGACGGCGTCATCTTGACATTGCAATTTAAAGTATCTGAGAATGTTTCATCCGGTGATAAACTAAATATTGTTTGCTCATATAAAATTGGCGATATCTATGACGAAAATCTTGATAACGTTAGTTTCAGTATTATTAATGGTTGTATTACTGTAAAATAAGGAGAATATACCATGAAAAAGAAATTGTTATCGTTTGTCTTGGCATTGATTTTTATCGTAACTGTAATACCACTTAATAATTTGATGGTATATGCAAATATCGACAATACGCCAACAATTTATGTCGAAAGTACATATGCGGCAACTGGTTCGGCAACCGATGTGCACATTAAGATTAAAGACAATCCCGGGATTGCGGGTGCAATAATAACGGTTACCTATGACCAGAGACTTACTCTTACAAGAGCTGAAAACGGAGAAGCGTTTGAAGCACTTGATTTTACACGAGCCGGTACATATTCCAGTCCGAGCAATTTCACCTGGGACTCAGAAAATGCAGTAACTAACGAAAACGGCATAATCCTGACATTATCTTTCAATGTTTCAGCGCTCGCAGAGGCAAACGATATACTTCCGATCAGCATTTCTTATCGTCACGGAGACATTTATGACGGAGAATTGAATTCTGTAACGGCAAATCTTGTAAGCGGTAGTATTACTGTTATCAATTATTTACCCGGTGACGTAAATGATGATGGAATAGTAAACGGAAAAGACGTTACTCTCATTAGGCGTTATAATGCCGGCGGTTACGATGTTTCAATAAATGAGGCTGCTGCAGATGTTAATGATGACGGAATAATCAACGGTAAAGACGTAACGCTAATCAGACGATATATTGCCGGTGGATATGATGTTGAACTGAAACCTTCTTCACCAAAATGTAATCATAATATGGAGTATTTCAATGCAAAAGAAGCAACTTGCACTGAAGAAGGGAACATAGAATATTGGCGTTGCTCCATTTGCGGGAAATACTATCCAGACGCAGAGGGAACACGGGAGATTGAGTTGACGGATACTGTTGTTCCGGCAAAGGGTCATACTCCAGAGATAATTCACGCCGTTCCTGCAACAACGATGTCGGAGGGTTATACAGAAGGCGTCTGGTGTGACGTGTGCAAAACGTGGCTCAGTGGACATGAAAGAATTGAACCCATAGAAGAAAACGAATCAAATATTACTTATCGCTTATGGTACGTTGAGCAAAAGACCAATAACGGAACGACCGTACTTGTAGAAGATAATTATCTGAAACAGCAGGCTGTCAATAATCCTAATGCAAACACGTACGTTGAGGGAGTCGGTATTTCCGAATTGGGTAATCCAAGCGTCGACGGATATGATTTCATCGGATGGTTCGAAAGACCGGAAATAAACGCCAACCGTGTTTATTCCATTTCGTCCGAAGAGCGCGGAGACAAAATACTGTACGCAGTCTGGTCAAAACACGTTTATACAATCACGTATCTTCCCGATTCCGCCGGATCGACTCTTCAGAAGATTACCGAAGAGACGTTTACGGTCGATAAGGAGACAGCGCTTCAAGTTCCGTCGTGGCCTAACTTGGTATGGGTTGGATGGTCAGACGAAGACGGAAATATAGTGAAATCTATTCCCAAAGGAACTGCGCATGACGTATCGCTGACTGCCAACTGGATGAGTAAGCGGAGTCAAACCGTTCCGAATCTCAGATATTCCTCGTCTGTACCTGCGATAGTCGATGATTCGGAAAACGGTGTAATAGCATTCGTTTATGAAATCGGAGATATACAAAACGTTCCGATCCAGCAAGTTGAAGAGGGCGTTGAAGGAAAAGGTTTCAATCTTGTTAAAGGTCAAACGCATAGCATCAGTAAGACTTTCACTCAAAAGATTGAAAACAGCGAAGCAGTTAACATAAGCAATACGATTGCAAATTCAACCACAAAATCAGATTCTTGGACCCTGACTGAGGATTGGAATGAAAGTACGTCCTTTAGCAGCGAGCATTCAAATGAAGTCACAGAAGAACAAACTGCAAAAGCGACACAGTCATTTTCTGCTTCAAATAAGTATTCAATAGGCGCAGGGGTTGGAGGTTCGGTCGAACATATTGACGAAAACGGAAAATCGAGTAAGGTCACCAAGTATCAGGGATTTGAAGCTAATTATTCTGCCTCGGTTGGCGCAAATATCGGTCTGGATGTCGGACTCGGAGAAGGTCTTGGACTAAAAACCGGTATCAGCGGCGAAAGAAAACTCGGACTGGGTTATAAGAACGGCAGAGAGACTGTTGATGAAACAACTGAAAAGCACACCGATAAAACAACCGCAAACTGGAACGTAAATCAAGGATTTGAGACCAGTTCGTCTATGAGTGCTTCCAGCGAATTTTCACAGAAAGTCGGTCAAAGCGTAAAGGATACGTATAAGTACGGCGAAGTGCTTGATTTCGGGGGGTCCAACAGTAATACGGTTTCCAGTTCCAATACCAGTTCTGAATCAAGAGAATACGGATCTTCAGTTACATACAGCACTGAAGAGGGTAACAGCTATACTGTCAATGAGACCTTGACTGCCGATGCGGATGCAGGATATTACAGGAAAGTTCTTGCGGCAAACTTCCGTGTGTTTGCAGTTGTTCTCTACGATGTTGAAAACAGCGCCTTCAGTACGATGACATACAGTCTGAAGATCAACGATTCGGAGCATTTGTTTACGGATTATTCTACGGTTTCCTCTTTTGACGACTATGAGAACGGTGTGCTCCCGTTCTCGGTTCCGGTGTTTGTAAGGGATTATGTATACAACGTTATCGGAGCGTCCGAAGGTCTGAGAATAGACAGTGAAACCGGAATTATCGAGGGATATGGGTATAAAGATCCGACAACCGGTATTTGTTACAAAAAATCAAATTATGCCTCTCAGACGGAACCGGAAGTATGTGATACCGACGTTATTATTCCGAAATACGTGGTTGTTGATATTGATGCTACACACAAACAGATAGTTGAGGTGAAAGGTATCTCTGCGAGCGCTTTCAGCGGAACCACGATTACCTCTATCCACCTTAACGAAGGGGTTACGGAGATTCCCGACGGAGCATTTGAGAATTGTGCTCAGCTCCATTATATTACCGGTCCGAATATTACGAAGATAGGTAGCAATGCATTCAAAGATTGCACTTCTCTTTGTGAGATGGAACTGTCTGAACAGATTACTGAGTTGGGAGAAGGCGCGTTTGACGGTGATGACGGAGTTACCGTTTACGCCTCCACTCCTGAGATCGCCGAGACCGCAATGAATTTCAACGTCGGCTATCTTACCATCGATTTAAGCAAAATGGAAGGATCATTGGATAACAGTTTGCTGAAGACGGCCGACAATATGACACATTTCACGCTGAACGGCGGAGGTAAGACTTTCAATAATCTCGAGATCGAATCAAGCGCCGAGACGACGGAGATCAACAATATCACAATCACAAGCAGTGTGAGTAATCCTCTGATGATATCGTCGCAGAACGTTTATCTTGGATACGTCAGAGTTTCTGCAAATGGTATTGCTCTGAATCTTACGAACGATTCAACTACAGTTACTTTAAACGGTAACAACTATATTGAATCTTCTTCAGAAAACGCGATGCTCAGCAAGAGTATACAACTGATTGAAAAGGAGGGTTCATCTTCAATCGGGAAGCTGCGTCTTAAAGGTAACGCGCTTTATTACGGAACGGTAAGCGGAAAACAGTTCGCGTCATTTGATACCGCGGATCACATGTTCAAATACCTGACGCAAGAAGAATATGACAGGTATTTCAACAGTCTGGAAGTGATCTTTGAACCGAACGGCGGTACTTCCGTATCTTCAATATCCGTCTGCTACGGGGAACCTTACGGAGTGCTTCCTGTCCCTTCAAAGGATTATTACACGTTTGACGGTTGGTTCACGGAAAACGAAGGCGGAGAAAAGATCGAGCAGGATTCGGTGGTTTTGATTACCGGCGGTATAACTCTATATGCACGCTGGACGATCAATCCTCTTTCGGATTGGGTCAGAGCGAACGAAAAGCCGGATGATGCGCTGACAGTCAATACGAAGTGGTCGTATGACTATACTTCCGATTACGCATTGGGATCAAGTTCTAATTATACGATCCTCGGATCCTCTACAAGTTGGAGCAATTACGGGGCGTGGAGTTCGTGGTCCAAAACTGCAGTTTCAAATAGTGACTCCCGTCAGGTTGAAACCAAGACGGTAACGGATACTGCGGCGTACACTAAGTATAATTACTACCATTGGTGGGGTGTTGGTGACAATGGAAGTATCTACAATTCATACGGCAACGCATATTGGAAGAATTATGAATCGTTTTCACTGAATTACGAACTTACGAAAGGTATAGTATATGATACATATTATCAATCTTATTCTTACACAGTAAGCGGAAAGCATGGAAGTCTTTGGTGGCTGGAATCAACGACAAATGTTCCGGCTGTGACACATACTGAATACCGTTACCGTGATCGCTCATTGATTTACCACTACAACTTGGAATCCACTAATAATCCGACCGGACAAACAGGCGTTTCGAATGTTGTAGAATGGGTTCAGTTCAGAATGAAATAACCGCGCGTCCGGTTATTTGACGTGACTTATTCTCAAAAGCACGCGCGGGGACGTGACAAGCGCCCCCGTGCGTGTTTTACAAGGCGCAGGGAAAAGGCACTTCAAGAACGACGATTTTTTGTAAAAACTCTGTGAATAATCTTAAAAAGCCCCTTTTGAGGGGCTTTTTTGTTGACAAATCACGCGGAATTTGAGATAATGCTATTTGTGGGAGATTAGGCTTTTTATTGTTCAAAGGAGGTGAACGCGGTGATCGAAGTATCCAAAATGGGCTCGGAAGTCGTCGGCGCTCTCGCCGAACATAAAATTGCCTGCGAAGACGTCGCCGTGTTCGCCGCGCTCGATATGGATCTCGACCGCTCCCGCGCGGACGTGTATCTCGTACTGACCGAAAAGGAGCTCTTCGTTTTGACCGGGCAGACGTCTTCCGTCGGAAAACCGGGCAAGAAATTCAAAAAAGAATTCAGCGAGACGGATTTCAGATCCTACGAAGCGTCCGAAATAAAGGATCTCGCGATCGAGGAGTACGTCTCCTCCGCGCGTCTCATTTGTACTTATCGGGGTGAGGACACCGTTCTCGCCGCGATGACGAGGACCGCTCTGCGCGACGCGAGGATCTTCGTCAAATACGCCGCGCCCAAACTCGAGGGTAAAGAAGAGGAGATCGACGAGGACGATTTCCGCGACGACCGCTTCTGCCCTAAGTGCGGCAGGCGTTATCCCGACCCGGACAGAAAGATCTGCCCGCACTGTATGGAAAAATCGAAACTGTACCGCCGTCTTTTCGTCTTTGCGAAGGATTACCGCCGCCACATGGCGCTCGTCCTTTTCGCTCTTGCGCTGACCGCGGCGCTGGGCGTGGCGGCGCCGTATATCTCGACGGAATTCTTCTACGACCGCGTCCTCTCGCAGGGCGACGCGTGGTACGGAAGGATCGTGACCGCGGCGCTTCTCGTCCTTCTTCTCAAGGTCGGGAGCATGGTCGTCGGGTCGATCTCCGGGGTGATCTCCGCGCGGGTGACGGCGAAGGTCACGTACCAGCTCAAAAAGACGATCTTTTCCGCTATCGAACGGCTCTCGATGTCGTTCTTCTCCGCGCGTCAGACGGGCGGACTGATGAATCAGATAAACAACGACTCCAACGAGATCTACTGGTTCTTTATGGACGGCGCGCCGTACTTTATCAAAAACGTCGTGCAGATCGTCGCCGCGCTCGTCATCATGTTCATAATGAACGTGCCTCTCGCGCTCTGTGCGATCGTCGTGGTGCCGCTCTTCGCGCTTACGATCCGCGCGCTGTTCAGACGTATGAACTCGCTTCACGCGAGGACGTACAGAAGCTCCCGCGCCCTGAACTCCGCGCTTTCCGACGCTCTGACGGGGTTCCGCGTCGTCAAGGCGTTCTCGCGCGAGAAAGAGGAGACCGAGCGTTTCAACAGACAGTCGAAGCGCCTTGCGCGCGACAGCAGGTCGGTCACGTTCTTCAATAACACCGCGTTCCCCGTCGCCACGGTCATTATGTACCTCTCCAACATAATCGTATGGGGAGTAGGCGGATGGATGGCTGTCACGGGCGCGTTCGGTATGACGTACGGACGGCTGCTCGCTTTTATCGCGTATTCGAACCTGATGAACGAGCCTATGTTCATGATCGTCGATATGGCGTACTGGTTCTCGGGATGCACGAACGGCATGCAGCGCCTGTTCGAGATCGCCGACGCCGAGCCGGACGTCAGGGAATCGGCGGAACCCGTGCCGCTCGGCGAAATGAAAGGCGCGGTCAAATTCGATAACGTCGTCTTCTCATACGAAAAGGGCAAAAAAGTCATCGACGGCGTGTCATTCGAGGTCGGGGCGGGGCGCTCGCTCGGTATCGTCGGCAAGTCCGGCGCGGGCAAGTCGACGCTCGCAAATCTCCTGATGCGTCTTTACGACGTCGACGAGGGCAAGATCTCCATCGACGGCGTCGACGTGAAGGATCTCTCGTTCGACGAGCTGCGCCGGAACGTCGGGATCGTCTCACAGGAGACGTATCTCTTCGTCGGCACGATCTCCGACAACATAAGGTACGCGTGTCCCGGGGCGACGGACGAGGACGTCGTCAAGGCGGCGAAACTCGCCGGAGCGCACGATTTTATCGTGAAGCTTCCCGACGGATACGACACCATGATCGGCTTCGGATACAAGGAACTCTCCGGCGGCGAACGCCAGCGTGTTTCGATCGCCCGCGCGATACTGCTCGACCCGAGGATACTGATCCTCGACGAGGCGACGGCGGCGATGGATACAGCGACGGAGCGCAAGATCGGCGAGGCGGTGAACGAGCTGTCCCGGAACAGGACGGTGATCATGATAGCGCACCGTCTTTCGACGCTGCGCGACGTCGATTCGCTCGTCGTGATCGACGAAGGCAAACTCGCGGAATCGGGCACGCACGAAGAGCTGATCCGGTCGAAGGGCAAGTACTTCGATCTTTATAAGCTGCAGCTCGAAGCGCTCAAAAACATCGGAATTACGGAGGAGTGAATAATGACGCCGACAAAGGAGGCGTCAATTCACGGAGCGGCCCGGGGCGAAGCCCGGGGAAGCGAGAATTCATGCGCGAAGCGCAATTCATGACGGCAAAGCCGTCAATTCATCAGCCCGGAGAGAGAGATATGTCCGACAATCAACTTGTGATTATGTCTAAAGAATTTGCCGTTTCAATTATTAACGTATGCACGAATCTCAAAGAAAGCAAAAAAGGTGCGGTTTTGATCAATCAATTGCTAAGATGCGGCACAAGTATCGGAGCAAACGTGCATGAAGCAAATTATGCTTCAAGTAGAGCGGATTTCATAAATAAACTTCAGATTGCACTTAAGGAGTGCTATGAGACGGACTACTGGCTTGATATTTTTAAAGAAAGCGGCATACTCTCATTTGAAGACTTCTCGAATTTGTTCGATAAATGCAGCAAAATCAGAAAGATTTTGATCGCATCGATCAATACCGCTAAGAAGAACGCGGAAAGAAGCGAAGGACAAGTTTGAATCGGACGAATGAATTGCGGCTAACGCCGCATGAATTGCCCCTGCGGGGCATGAATTGACCTTCGGTCATGAATTGCGGCCGCAGGCCGCATGAAAGGATAAGAGATGGAAAGCACGAAACTCAAAGACGTAATTACAATTCAATATATCACTCCCGAAAATGCGGAATTCACGGAGAAAGAGGGCTTTCTGGCTCTCAGGTTCAGAACTCCCGACGGAGAAGAGAAGGATTACCCCCGCGTAAAACTTCAGCGGAATTTCCCGAACGAGACGCCCGAGGAGTTCGTCTCCGTCCTCGACAAAGAGGACGAGGAGATCGGCGTGATACGGAACGTCGCGGAACTCGGCGAGGCGACGGCGGAGACGATCAGGCGCGAGCTGGCGCGGCGCTACTTCATCTTTACGATCAGGAAGATCCTATCCGTCAACCAGAAGTTCGGCTATTCCCAGTGGAAGATCCTGACCGACGAGGGAGAAAAGGAATTCACCGTACGCGACACGTACAGGAATTTCAGGAAGATCGGCGACGACCGCGCGACGGTGTCGGACGTCGACGGCAACAGGTACGAAATACCTTCGCTCTCAGGACTCGACAGAGCGAGTATGAAAAGGATAGAACTGTATATTTAACGGCATGAAGAAGAAAAAGAGACGTATTCCCAAAACGCCGGCGCGGATAGTCGCGTCGCTGCCCGAGGGGTCGTTCAGCGGGGAACTCATCACGGCGTTCCCCTACGATCTCGACCTCAACGGAGCCGCGGCCGACGGCGCGGCAGTCATAACGGAGGACGGTGTTTTCGCCTTTGAGGGCGGGATCCCCGTCCGTTCAGTGCTGCTCTCCGACGCGAAGGAGTTCGAGTACGTCCCGCTGATCGGCGCGTGCGAGATGTGCGCCGAGACGGAGAGCGGCCCCGTCGTGATCTGCCGTTCGTCGTGCACGAACGCCGACGCGATGGCGAAGGCGACCCGCCGTCTTACGCGGTTCCGCGACACGGGGAAAAACGCTCCCGCCGACGGCGACGCGCCGCGCGTCTGTCCGAAATGCGGCAGAAGGCTGCGCCCCGGCATGAACACGTGCATAAAGTGCACGAGCCGTTCGTCGCTGATCAAACGGGTGCTCAAACTCGCCGCTCCGTACAAAAAGTGGATAATCGTTTCGATCCTGCTGTATTTCGTGATCTTTGCGGTCAGTCTGCTCGGCCCGTACGTGAACCGTCTTCTCGTCGACGGATATATCGACAGCGAGGCGGCGAAAGCGTCCGTTCTCGCGGGCGACGGCGGAGCCGTCTTCCGCGGTTTCTGCCTGACGGTCCTTCTGATGGCGGCGCTCGGGCTGTCCTCGTATCTTTTCCAGTCGCTGCGCAACCTCGCCGTGATGGAGGCGGGGTGCGGTCTCATCGTCGATCTTCGCCGCATGGTTTTTGACAAAATCGAAAAGATGTCCGTCAAAACGCTCTCGCGCCGGACGTCCGGGGAACTTATGAGAACGGTCACGTGGGACACGGCGATGATAGAACGCTTTATCACCAACGAATTTCCGGGGGTGATCCAGCAGACGTTCCTTCTCCTCGCGGTGACGGTGATCATCTGTTTCAAAGACCCGATCCTCGCGCTTCTGGTCATCGTTCCCGTTCCGCTCTGCCTTTTCATCGGCGTAAAAGTCATGAAAAAGTTCAGAAAAATGTACGACAAGCAGTGGAGAGCGGGCTCGTTCTCAGGCTCCGTCCTTCACGATATCTTTTCCGGCATCCGCGTAGTCAAGGCGTACAGAACGGAGAAGAAGGAAGAGGCGCGGTACGACGGCGCGATCGTCAAAGAGCGCGACATCGAGATGAAAAACGAGATGATCTTCAATCTCATCGACCCGATATTCACGTTCGTGCTCAACCTCGGGACCGTCCTGCTTTTGCTCTATACCGGATGGAAGATCCTCTCCGGCGCCATGACGCTCGGCGAGGTCATGATGTACACCTCGTACGCGACTTTGCTCTACGGGCCTCTCGGATGGATGGTCCGTCTGCCGAGGATGCTTTCGCGTACAGTCACCTCGCTCGTCAAGATATTCGATATCGTCGACGAACGCGAGGACGTCCCCGACGATGAAAAGGCGAAGGATATAGAGGTCAGGGGCGAGGTCGAATTCGACAACGTATCGTTCGGTTACGACGAGGGCGTCGACGTCCTCAAAGGAATAAATCTCAGGGTGAAGCCCGGAGAGATGGTCGGTATCGTCGGCAGATCCGGCGCCGGAAAGTCGACGATGATCAACCTTCTCATGCGCCTTTACGATCCGGGCGGGGGAAAGATCACGATCGACGGCGTCGACCTGCGCGATCTGACGCAGCACTCCCTGCGCTCGCAGATGGGCGTCGTGCTGCAGGAGACGTTCCTCTTCCACGGAACGGTCTACGACAATATCGCATACGCGTCTCCCGGCGCGTCGCGCGAGGCGGTCATAACGGCGGCGAAAGCGGCGGGAGCGCACGGGTTCATTGTGAAACTCACCGACGGATACGATACCGTTATCGGCGAGAGAGGGCACACGCTCTCCGGCGGAGAGCGGCAGCGCGTCGCGATAGCACGAGCGCTGCTGCACGACCCGAAGATCCTGATCCTCGACGAGGCGACCTCGTCGCTCGATACGGAGACGGAGCACGATATTCAGGAGACGCTCGCGCGTCTCACGAAGGACCGAACGACGTTCGCGATAGCGCACCGTCTGTCGACGCTCCGCAACGCCACGTTCCTGATCGTGCTTGACAAGGGAAAACTCGTCGAGTCGGGAACGCACGAGGAACTCATGAAGCGGGGCGGGATCTACCACGGGCTCGTCATGGCCCAGCGCCAGATGTCCAAGATGAAGAAAGAATAAAAGGATATCTCCTGTTTTCTTAATTGCAAAAAAATATTGGAAAAAGTGCAACAAAAAGCGCCTCTTTACCGTTTATTATACAGAACGATAAAAAAGGCGCTTTTATGTTAAAAAGGATCATTAGAAAAGGAAGGACAGAAAAATGAAAATCCGTTTTATCAAACTCATGGCGGTCATACTTACTTTGTTGACATTTTCATCCGTCTGCGAGACTTCCCTCACGGTTTTTGCCTATGAGATAAGGAACGGTGAAAACGGGACTGAGGGTGCCTCTGATTATGTCGAAGGGGCTGATCCCGAGGTCGATGATTCCGCGGGAAACGAATTTGAAGCCGTTCCGTACATAATCGGCGAGGACGAGAGTTTGAGAACGGAGAACTCCAAAACTTTCAGACAAAGCGACGGGTCTTTCATTTGTTCCGTCTATCAGGAACCCGTCCATTTCAAGAACGCGGAAGGCGAGTGGGAGGATATCGACAACACCCTTGTCGCAAACGAATCGGGATATAAAAACAAATCGAGCGATTTTGAAGTCGTGTTCAACTCCGATCCCGAAAAGAACGATCTCTTCACGTTGACGTACGGCGGCTCGGCCGTTTCGGTGTCTCTGCTGAGTGAAGAAACGACTGATCCCGGTCAGCCTGAAACAACGGAAACCGTCTCCGGCGAAGCAGAGACGGAATACGGTGAGGCCGAGAGCGAAACGGACGTTGAACTCCTCGAAACGGAGAATGAAACGGACGTCGGTTATTCCGAGCCGGAGACCGACACCGCACCGGAGGAAAACGACGCTCCGGAAGAAACGGCGTCGGCGAGTGAAACCGAAACGGGGACTGATCCGGTCGAACCGATCTGCGCAAGGGAGATAACCGTTTTACCGAAAAACGTTAAAGAGACCGTATCCCCTTCGCTCCTGAAGACCGCCGGGGAGATCGAAAGCGAACTTCTGGCGCAGGACCCCGACGTGTCGGATGAATATATAAAAGCCGCCGTCGGTATGCAGAACGAAATAAACGAAAAACAACGCGCAGAGAGAATGACTCCCGACGATCTGAATTCGTCGATCGTTTACAGCGGTCTGATCCCGGGAGCGGATATCCGTTATGATCTTGCGCCCCAAAAGGTCAAGGAAAGTATAATAATCAGCGAACCGTGCGAAAGCTGCGAATATTCGTTCTTTATCGGGACCTCGCTTTGTGCGCGAAAGAACGGCGAAGGCGAGATCGTCTTTTCGGGAGACGACGGAGAACCGGTATTCGTCATGCCTTCTCCGTTCATGTATGACGCCGACGGGAACGAGAGCTGCGATGCGGAATATTCGATCAGTGAAACAGAGGGCGGGTATATCCTTTCGGTCGTCGCCTCGACCGGGTGGATAAACGACGCGGAAAGAAGTTTTCCCGTCGTTATCGATCCCACCGTCGTTTCCGCAAAAATGTCCGGAACAGACTGGAATATCATAACTCAATACGTGCACTCCCTTGATTTGAATACTCTTCACTCCGGAGAGGAGTACTGGAAAACCGGCGCGGTGAGGGTATCAAATTCTATAGCGCAATACTATTCGTATATGAAGATTCAGTATATTCCCACAGTACCGTTCAGTTGCAGGTTTATCTCTTCTCATCTGTATCTGCCCCATATTTCGTATACAAACGGAGGAGTATCTTCATATAACCTCACAGTCCGGGAGGCGCTTGCAAATTGGAGATCCGAGTGGACGAGCGGCGCGACCAACAATAATCCCGTAATCGACTATATAACCCTTTCAAACTCCGTCGCGGGCAGTTACGTCAGCATGGACGTTACAAACGCGGTCAGAAACTGGAAGAACGGCTCGACCAACAACGGACTCGTATTTACTTCACAAAAAACCGACGGGAGTCAGATGACGTACTCTTCATACGCGAATTCAAATTTTCGCGGATACGTCAATAACGCCTCGAGCGATTACTCGACCCCGTTTCTGACGGTCGAGTACAGAAATATCATAGGGCTGGAGGGCTACCACACGTATGAGACCGCGGGAGTCGACGGCGCGGGCACGGCGTATATATGCCACTATACCGGAGACCTGACTTTTGTTAAAGACGACGTTGCCGGGAACGGATTCTCGGTATCGCACGTATATAACAGCAAGTACTGCGACTCATACTATACCTCAAGCAGCGTGTTCAATACCGTTGACTATTCGAGCATGAAGATAGGCCACGGCTGGAAACTCAACGCGCAGCAGAGCGTCGTTTCAAAAACGATAACCGGGGTCGATGGGTACGGTCACTCATCCGGGATCGAATACCTTATCTTTTCGGATGAGGACGGAACGGAACACTATTTCCATAAAGACGCGAACAACTCCGATCTGTTCCGCGACGAGGACGGCCTCGGACTGACGCTTACGAGAAACGGGAACACGATAACGATGGAGGACGAAAAGAACAACACAAAAGTTTTCGTCTACGGTTATCTCTCGGAAATCATTGACAGAAACGGAAACAAAACCGTATTTCTGTACGACACGACGGCGTACACCCCGGGCGGCACCGCATGGAAACCCAAGAGTTCAGCGTCGGGCGGGTATAATCAACTGAAAAAGATTGTTTACGTCCCGGAAGGCGAGACGGCGATAACTTGCGCTGTCCTGAATTACGACAGCTCATATGTGCTGACGTCGATCACCGACAGAAGCGGAACCGTCGCTTCTTCATTCTCCGTCGGTTCAACCGGTCAGATCAACAGTATAACCGAATACGGGAATCGGGTATCCTATTATCTGTACGGCGGCGGAAATCAGAGAATGTCGATGGCATACGACGCGGAAACCAAGTACGGTGTGGAATTCGGATATAAACAAACCGACGGCACGGTGAATCAATACAAGGATTTTACCGCTGTCAACGGGTATGGAAATGAAAAAGTATATTATCACAAAATCTATTTGAACGCGCTCGGAAATATCACTCGTGCGCGCGATTGCGGCGTCGATCTGGCGACAGGCGGCGGTGACGACGTCCTTTCCGTTTACGTTCTTGACAGGATCGGCCGCACGGTCACGGCGTATTCCATGGATCCCGATTCGAAACTGATCGGTGCCTCGGGCGCGGTGTATACGGAAAACAACGGGACGTCGAAAAAGAACAACCGTATTACGCGCTCTGCGGAAACGGGCACCGTAGGCCATAATCTGTTTTTGAATTCGGGCTTTGAATCCGGGTCTCTCGGCAGCTGGGCCGCATACACGAACGGTTCCGGTCACTATTCCGTCGTTTCGGGGGCGGCTCACCGGACCGGCAACTATTCCGTAAAGGCATACTGCGCGACGTTCGGCGGGTACTCCGAAGTCATGCAGACCGTTACGCTTCCGAAAACGGGAACGTATACGTTTTCCGCATACGTCAAAATAAGCAGCATGACAGTAGACTCCGCTCTGTCGGACAGGTCGGGCGTGTATCTGAGCGTGTATAAAAACGGTCAGGTCATGGCGAAAGGCGATTATCTCAAAGACGAAAACGGCGTTTTCGGGGACGGCTGGATCAGAGTATACTGCGTATATTCCGGTCAAACGGGAGAACAGCTAAACCTTTACGCAACGCTGAGCAAGGCGAAAGGGACCGTATATTTCGACGATTTGCAGTTTGAGTACAACGGTCTGCAGGAAGGGAACAGCGTATATATCCAAAACGACTGCGCGAGCCCGTATAATCTTCTGACCAACTCGAAACTTTTCTCAAACGGCACGGGCGCCTGGGGGAACGGAACGAACGCGTCGGCGGCGTACGTCGAAAAATACAGCGGTGAATCGGGATACGTTATTAAGATCGACGGCTCGCCCTCAAGCGCGTCGTGTATCAGTCAGACGGTAACGGTCAACCTCCCCGGGACGGAGACGTATATGCTTTCCGGTTGGGCGAAGGGGGCGTCCGTAGCTCCTCGATCGACGTCATCTTTCCAGATCACGGCGACGGTCAACTATTCCGACGGGACGTACGAGTATTTTTCCGCTCCGTTTTCGAGCGACGTTGTGAACACGTGGCAGTATGCTGCGAAGCCTGTGATCCCGAACAGGAACAAAACGGTCTCGACTATCACCGTGACCTGCTCGTATAAAAAGAACGCCAATACGGCGTATTTCGACGAGATCGCCCTGTTCAGGGAATCGGCGCAGGCGTATACGTACAATAACGACGGTAAAGTCGTCGCCGTGAATCAGACGAAAACCGACGAGCTGTCAAATACCTACTCGGGCGCGGATCTCATAAGTCAGACGGGCGGCGCGTCGGGAACGGTGAGTTATCAATATGACGCCGACCACAACGTGACGGGCGTATCGAACGGCGGCGTCAACCTTACGCTGACCTATGACGGCAAAGGCAACGCGACGTCGTCCCGTCTCGGAGGGACGAACACGTCTCTGTTCATGAAGACGGAGGCGGCTTATTCCGACTACGGAACGAAAACCGCGTCCGTAACGGACAATCTCGGCAACACGACGAGCTATACTTATGACAACTCGAAAAACCGACTCACATCGACTACGTCGCCGACGTCGGACGGCGGTTTCTCGGTCGTGCCGTCCGTCACGACGTCACAGAGCTATTATGCCTCGGGCAGTAATATAAACCGACCTCACGAGACGTATATCAGCGGGAAAGTATCGCTGGATTCGCAGTACGGCAGGGGCGCGCTTTCCTCGATCGTCCGGGGCGGGTATTACAACTCATCCGTAAAGGAAAAACAGACGTATTCCTTCGCAAGGAACGCATACGGGCAGATCACGTCGACGAGCGTCGGGGGCGTGACGCTTTCGACAAATTCGTACGACACGAGGGGCAGGCTCGTATCCGTGACGTACGGAAACGGAAATATCATAGGGTATACGTACGACGATCTCGACCGGCTGACGGAGGTCTCCAGCGGAGGCACGTACGAGAACGTCAGATACCATTACGACAACAACTCAAACGTTTCGCGCATTGACGAATATGCCGACGCAGACACGTTAAAACGCGCGATCATCTTTGACCGCGACTCTCTCGGCAGACTTGTCAGCAGACGCGAAACGTATGAAAACGTACTGACGGGATTCGTTTCGAACTCGTACGATGAAAAGAACAGAGTATCGGGAACGTCGTACTATAACGGGGCGGATACGGTCTCGATGAGTTATACATACCGTTCGACCGACGGCGCGCTTACGGATTACAAAATCAACGGGGCGACGGAGGTACACGTAAATTACGACGGACTGAACCGTATATCGGCGCGAAATCTTTATCAGGGAAGGTCAACGGTATTTAATCTGCAGATATCGAATACGTACGTGCCGGGATCGGCGGCGAATCAGACGACGGGTCTCGTCTCGCAGCAGGGCTATAACTTTGTCGACGGCGAAGATTTTGAACTGTGTTACGAATACGACAACCTTGGTAACATTGAGAGAATATCCGACGGGAACGGCAACACCCTGGGCGAGTACCGTTACGATTCGCAGAATCAGCTCGTATATGAAGAAGTATGGGACGCGGGGACGTTTGTGGAGACCCGGGCGTACTATTACGACACGTACGGCAATATCAGGGAAGTCCGGCACCTTTCGACCTGCAGTCTTACCGATATGGGCGAAGTGGAAATGCTGACGCCTACGTCCGTTGAGACGTACGCCTATCCTGCGCTCGACACTTCATTCCGCGATCAGTTAACTTCGTATAACAACCATACGATCACATATGACGGCGCCGGTAATCCTTTGTCGTACTACAACGGCTCGAGCTACACGATGACGTGGCAGAAGGGCAGACAACTCGCGTCGGTGACGAAAGGCGGAGTACAGACGACGTACACCTACGACAGCGACGGGATACGTCGAAGCAAGACCGTCGGCGGAAGCGAGACGAAATACACGCTCGCGGGAGATAAGGTCGTCGGTATGATCTGCACGGTGGGAGGAAACAATTACTGCTGTTCCTTCACATATGACGAAAGCGGAAGGCCGTATTCGGTAACGATGCCCGGACCCGATCCGGTGGTACCTGCGACTTATTATTACATACTCAACCTTCAGGGCGACGTGATCAAACTTGTTGACGCAGGCGGGACTGCGGTGGTAAACTATACGTACGACGCGTGGGGAAATATACTCTCGATAAAGGACGAGGACGGAGACGCCATCACGTCGGCGACACACGCCGGGCGCATGAACCCCTTCCGCTACCGCGGATACTTCTACGACGAGGAAACCGGATTCTACTACCTGAAGAGCAGATACTACGATCCGAAGATAAGACGGTTCATTAATGCGGACTCCCTCGTCAGCACCTGCTCCGGATTTATCGGTTACAATATGTATGCGTATTGTTGTAATAATCCGGTGAATATGGATGATCAAAATGGTGATTTGCCTGAATGGCTTTATAAATTTGCAATTAAATGGGTAGCATCGAATATTATCAAACCAGTAGTTAAAGGGGCGGAAGCATTACTTTCAAATATAAATGCCACTTATTCACGTGGAATAGCATTAACCGCATCTTCATATGGGGTTTCTTCATCAATTCAAGGTGGTTTTTCAATGGATACTACAGGAACAATAGCACTTCAATACTCAACTGTAGTTGGCGGATCAAGTTCACCTGGTGTTTCTCTAACAGAATATAATACATTAACAAATGCACCAAAAATAGAAAATCTTCAAGGGGATGGATTTCAATTAGGCGTTTCAGCCGGAGCCTACGTGGAGGGAGTTCCTGTATCCGCTGGAGCAGATATAAATCTTATTCCAGACCCAAATGAAGGAAAACTCTATAAGGGTGGAACTTTAAGTGGAGGGTTTGGATCACCTGGATTTGAAGCTCATGGGGAAAAAAGTAATACACATACAATATTCAAAACAAACATTTTTAATACCGCAAGGTCTATATATCACCTAATAATGGAATGGTAATAATGGAGTGGTAGTAATGAAAAACAAAGAATTATATATTTTTTTGCTGCCTTTGCTTTTTGTGATTATAATATTTCTTTCTTTAAGCGTATCCGCCGCGGGTGACGGCTTTATCACTGAACCACTAACGGAAGAGCAAGTGGAAAGAATTTTGAAAAACACAAATATTACCGCTTTGAACGCTGAACCGACCAAACAGGCAATTATTTGTTTTGACGTCAGCGACAATGGTTTGATCGCTGTCGGTTACGAAATAAATAGCGGTGGTATTATTTGCGTTTACACAATCGAAGGCGAATTTCAAAGAGGTTACAAATTCAGGGATCCCGGGTCTTTTTTGCTCGGCTTTTCAGGTGAAAATCTAAATATCTATTTTGTTCGCGGTGAATGTGTGATCACAATCAATCCCGAAGGCGAAGTTGAAAAAGTGTTGAAAATTATTCCTAAAAATAAAGAAAACCGTCAATACTGGAGTTATCTGGAGACGCCCCGCATACATGAGGTCAACGGCGTTAAGATCTTTTTAAGAAAAGATATGGGTTTCCTTTTTAACCTGTTTTCGCCTTCATATACTCAAATCGTCGTAAAAGACGGGGACGGAAACGAAAACATAATATTTGACGTTAACGCAAAACAAATCGTTCAAGCATGGATATGGGTTGTTGTGATAATACTGTTTATTTCCGTCTTTGTCGCATTTATGATTACGTGGAGCAAGGGGTTGAAGAAAGTAAAAGATACGATGAGTATTGAAGACAGAAAAAAATACTCCTTTTTCCTCGGTAATTGAAACAAGAGAGACAGTCCTTAAGACAGGGGGCGGTTCTGTGTCTTGACGGTTTAGATTAAGGCACCGAGAGAGGCATGAACCGCCCACGTGTTTATCGGGCAGTTACGAAAGACATAGAACCGTTCCCTGTCTTTTCCCTGTCTTCTTTTAAAAAAAGAGATGCATTCTGTTAGAAAAGGGAACAAACAAATCTCGAGAAATAATCAGATGGTTAAATGAAAAAGAGGGTATTATGAAAAAAATGATTTCATTGTTCATGACCCGATTGGTGTTCTTTGGTTATGTTCTTTGTTTTGAAATTGGAAGA
>JAFRQK010000003.1 GCA_017428635.1 Clostridia bacterium
ACAAATGTATGCGCAGAAAATGCCCGAGCTCAAATACTGCCGCGAGTTGATGATGGCGTCGGCGTCGGACGGAAAAGAAGAAGCTAAATATATCGGAGAGTTTCTTCTGAAGACTGCGAGCAGTTTCAAGGAGCAATTGATCTACGGTCTTGTCGCAAACCGTCACAACTTTGAGAGCGATATGCCGATCGAGAAAATTAAAGGACTCATAGCGCTGTTCGATCTCGTTTGCGACGACGGCAATTTCGGAATTTATAACTCCGATCTGATAGGTCTCGATCTTTACCTTTCGAGACTCCAGTGGGAGCGCGGATATCACGACGACGCATTCGAGTCGCTCGACAAGGCGCTTCATCACGCAAGGGAGCTTGAAAAAGTTGTTTCCGTGTCCGAGCACGCCTACACGGCGCCTCTCGTCTCGCTTGTCAGAGACAGGTTCGACACGCCGGTTCAGGCTCCTCCCGGATTTATTTCAGCTCAGATCCCGGGCGACTGGCCGTTCTGGCAGTTCCCCGATTACAGCGAAGTGGAACGCGAGATCAAAGCCGACCCGAGATGGGACGAATGGGTGAGAAAAACGCAGGGATGACTCAAAAGACAGGGGACGGTTAGCGTGAAAACAAGGAATAAACATCATTGTTTCCATCCCTTTTGTGTGCCGCTTCGGGGTATGCGGGGTTCTGTGTCTTCAAAAACAAAAAGGCGGGGAGACCCGCCTTTTTCCGTGTATTTTGCGTTATCTGACTGCAAACAGTATGTCGCCGTACGTGGGATACGGCCATACCGAGCGGTCGGTCAGCGATTCGATCTCGTCGGCAAAGGCTCTCGCCTTTTTCATATCGGGGATCAGCACGTCCCGGCAGAAGTCCGCCGCGGCGGAGTATCCGTCGAGCCCTTTGAGCTTTTCCGATGAGCGCTCGAGTTCTTCCGCCGCCTTGTAGAGCGAATCGTTGAGGCATGAGAGCTTCGTCTGGAGCTCCTCCTCGAACTCGATGCTGATGTTTTCGCTGACCCTGCGCTTCGTCAGAGCGGAGGTCGCAAGAGACGTGACGTACTTTACCGACGCGGGAAGTATCTCCTGCCTTATCATCTCGACCATCGTATCCGCCTCGATCCCGATGACCGTCGCGTAGTTCTCGAGAAGTATCTCGCGGCGCGAGACGAGTTCCTTTTCGGTAAAGATGCGGTGCTTCTCGAAAAGCTCCACGTTCTTCGCATCGCACATGTGCGCGAGGGCGTCGGGAAGGGTGCGGTAGTTCGAGAGCCCGCGGCGGGAGGCTTCCGCTTCCCATTCCTTCGTATATCCGTTTCCGCTGTAAATGATCCTCTTGTGTTCTTTTATTATCCGTCTTATGACGTCGTTCAGCGCCGCGTTGAAATCGTCGACTCCCTCAAGCTCGTCCGCGATGCGGGAGAGCTCCTCGGCGACGATCGTGTTGAGGATCGTGTTCGGACCGGCGATCGACAGAGACGAGCCGGGCATTCTGAACTCGAATTTGTTTCCCGTGAAAGCGAAAGGCGACGTTCTGTTCCTGTCGGACGTGTCCTTCGGGAACTTGGGAAGAACGTGGACTCCGATCGACATGACGCCACCCTCTTCCCCGTGGTATGTGCTGCCGCTCTCGATCGAATCGAGGATCGCGGAAAGTTCGTCGCCGAGGAACATGGAGATTATCGCCGGAGGAGCCTCCGCAGCGCCGAGGCGGTGATCGTTTCCGGG
>JAFRQK010000028.1 GCA_017428635.1 Clostridia bacterium
GCTCTGCTTTACAAGTTCGCCGACGGAAACAGACGCGGGGAATACAACGTCACAGCAGGGAGGACAGGGCAATGGATAAAAGAAAGAAAAAAATAGTATTGTCGGCAGTGTTAATTTCCCTTGCCGTTTTGCTTGCAGCCGGGCTTACGCTCGCATGGTTCATTAACTTCAAAAGCAACAAGGTCGGCGCTTACACGGTCCAGGTAAGTTCCGGCGAGATACTTCAGATATCTCTCGACAATGAAAGCTGGGACAACAGCATAACGCTCGATTATCCCAATCTCGATATGGTCGATATCAGCGGCGACGGCATGACTTTCGTCCGTCCCGAACTGGTACCGATCGAAGCGGATGAGAATTATCCGGTTTCCCACTCCGAACCGAACGAGGAGGATCAGTCCCACTGGGCGGTCCCGATCTCCACGGCGGACGTCGAGGGTCACACAGGTGCCGCGGCGCAGGATTACACCGACGCGCAATACATAAGTTTTACGGTATATTTTAAAGCGAACGTGGCGATGGACGTATACGTCGGGGGAGGGACGAAACTCGTACCGGACGATATGCAGAATACGAGCGCGTACGGCAACTTTTCCAAAGACTGCATCGCAGGCGCGGCGAGAGTAGCTGCGCTGAACAACGTCGGAGAAGAACTGTTTTTCTGGGTCCCCAATTCGACTTATCAGTTATCTTACATCAACGCCGAAGGCGGCGGGTGGACGATGAATACCGCAGGAACTCCCGAGGCGTCGTACTCATACTACAAGTTCGACGACGTCGAAGACAAGTACGTTTTGAACACCTTTGCGGCAGGAGATTACATTACATCGATCCCAAACCTCACGTTCGACGCTCGACCTGACGAGACCGATCCCGTACAGGCGGCGATGAAGCTCGCGACCCTCACGAGGGCGGAAGGCGAGACCGAATATACCGGCAGCGCGACCTTCAACATCTGGGTCGAGGGCACGGACCGCGAAGCGAGACGCGCTCTCGCGGGCGGAAAATTCAATACCGATATCGTCTTTATCGCTTATATCGTGAACTGACTTCGAGCGCCGTCGGCAGTTTTCATTACCCATTAAAAGAATCAACAGAAAGGAGTCTCTGCAATGAAAAGTGTGAATAACGAAAAGAATAAAAAACGCAGCAAGCTCATTATTGCCGTAATTGCCATTGTGGAGCTTTCCGTAATAGCGGGCCTTATCACCTGGGCGTGGATAGAAGGAAGCGTTTCTCCCGGACTCAAGGGGAACAATCTGCAGATAGCCTCCTCTCCCGGTCTTATCATGAGCATCGATAACCGTCAGACCGACGTTATCAACATAAACGACTATATACTCGACAGACCGGACGCGCCGTTCGTTCTCGCGGAAGCGTCGAGCAACGACGGCAGAAACATCGTCATACGCAAGACGTTCGACGACGATACGCAGCAGACTAACATCAACGACGTGTACGTTTATCCCGCAGTGAGCGCGGATGAAAACGTTAAATTCATAGACATAAGATTCAAACTCCGTTCCGATTATGATATCGGATATCAGAACGTATGGCTCGATTCCTCGCGTTGCTTTATCAAGGAACGCGAAACCGAAAACGAACTCGAAGCGATAAGGATCTCCGTTACGGTGACGAGGGAATCCGGTTCTCCTCCTACGGCGATATTCGCCGAAAACGTCACGACGGACAGCAGCATGAGGACCATCAACGCCGTCGGCGACCCCGGGACTTACGACGAGGTCACAGGAAAGATCATTGCTTCGAGGTCGCAGGTTGTAAACTCTTTCGAATCATACGACAGCTCATACACGGGCTCGACGCCGCTGATCAGAAACCTCGCAAACGGCGAGGAGGCGAATATCGAAGTGCGCATCTGGCTTGAAGGCGGAGACCCGTCGTGTATAGACTACGACGACACTGCGATCAGCGGATATAACAGCATCGCCGGCAAGAATCTTGACCTCTCCATATTCTTCAAATCCGAAGCCGCCGCCAATCAGAATCCGTGAGGTAGCGCCTGTGAAACATGATAATATCAGACGCATCGCGAGGAGCTCGCTTTCCATCTTAGTGTGCTTAGGCTGCGTGGCGGGGCTTTCGTTCTCATGGTTCAGAAAAGCGGAATACTCCGGCGGGGGCATGCAGTACACAAAGTATCTGATGATAGGAAACGCGAGGGCGGAGGTCACCACCTATCTCGGCGAAGAGACATCCCGCGGTTCCGGAGAATACGTTTACAACACGCCGGTCGACTCAAACGGTTTTGAGGTGACGGGGCTTTATCCCACCGCCCGTCAGTACTTCAAAACTCATATCGTAAACACGAGCGGCGATCCGACCGACGTCATGTCCTTCGGAGTATATCTTTTAGGCATCCGCGCTCCGCGCGTACTTGCAAAACACATCATCGTTAATGTGACCTCTCCCTATAACGTGACGGAGAGGTTCCCGATAGAAGAAAACGCC
>JAFRQK010000029.1 GCA_017428635.1 Clostridia bacterium
GGTCGCCTCGGGAGGCATCTTCGACTTTACCGATGAGACCAAGATCTCGGGCTGGGCGAAGGATCCCGTCGGGAACCTGAAAAAAGTCGGCATATTCACCGGCGATAAGAACGGCAACTTCAACCCGAAGAACAACACGACGCGCGCCGAGGCGGCGACAGTCGTCACAAGACTGAAACAGGCGATCGACGCTGCGTGGCAGGGCTACGTGCCGGAAAACTGCGACGACACTCTGCTGTTCGGCGCGAAATATCTTTTCCTGAACGGGTCGGTCCTCGCAGGCGGCATGAAGCGCGGACTCGACGAATCGGGCGAGCTGCCCGTTCTGACCGCGGCGATGGATACGATCAGCGCGACGAGGACTTACAACTTCCCGAACACCGTGGGTATATCGGTCAGTTGCGCCGGATTTGAACTTCACAACTATCCGTACGTTAAGGTCTGCTACGGATATGACGGGATGGAGGAAGCTCCCCTCACCGCCGTCCTCAACGTGAATATGACGACGACCGAATCGTCGGGATTCAGAGCCGACGTCGTTTTCACTCCCGGGGAGGAAGAGGACGGCATGAAGACGGCGACCGCCGACCTGACCGCCGTCATTAACGAGCACACGATCAATTATCAGACGCAGCTCGTGAACCTCCTGTTCACACCGTGCGCCGAGGATTACGACGGCGGCGGCAAGTTCCTTATCAGGTATATCGTTTTCTTCAAAACTGCCGAGGCGGCGGCGGCATTCGATCCGAACTGCGACGTCTTCGACGACTACCTCGAGAACTACCGTCTCGGAAACACCGTAGACTACCGCGAATACACGGATGCCGACCGCGCCTACTATGAAGATATGCTGAAAGACAGGATCGCCGAGATCAAGAACGCCTCAGCCGAGGTGACGCCGGCGCAGATCAAAGCGAGAGGCGGCACCTGCTGGTACGTGTCTTCCGTCAACGGCGACGACAAAAACGACGGTCTCTCCCCCGACAAGCCCTTCAAGACGCTCGAAGGACTCGTCAAGAGAAGGTATCCGGGATCGGACGTCGTGACCTGGAAAACGAAAGCGGGCGACGGCGTCTTCTTCGAGAGAGGAAGCGTCTTCTACCCGGAGGTCCATCACAACAATATGGTCAGCAACCTTCAGGGACAGACCGGAGTCGACTACGGCGCGTACGGCAAAGGCCCCAAACCGCTCTTTACCTGCGCTCTGGACTATGATAAAGTCGGGAAATGGCACGCTTCGGGATATCCGAACATCTGGATGATAGACTGTGTTGACGACACCGTCCGCCTTGATGACGACGGCAACGAGATCCCGGGATACTGGTACGGTTCAAGATCGGAGATCTCCAACATCTACTTCAACGGCGGCGAAGGCGTCGGTCTGCGTATCGTCGCAACGAACAAGAAAGGCAACGACAGACAGACGCTCGGAGCGGGCCTCGAATCGACCGAGAGAGGTCTCTTCTACAACGGTTACGAGTACTACGTATCGGAAAAGCGTACGCTTGACGACCCCGGCACGGCTCTGCTGCACAACCTCGAGTTCTTCCACGACTGGGAGACCGGTTCGCTTTATCTGTACTGGGACAAAGGCGACCCGAACGAGTATTTCGACGATATCAAGGCGTCGCGGAACGGCACGTGCGCCTGGGTCGGAAACAATTCGCACGTTGACAACTTAGCGTTCCTCTACTCCGGCACTTACTGCGTGGAGGCGGGCGAAAGCAACTTCACGTTCACCAACTGCGAGATAGGCTTCGTTCACGGCGCCCTCTCGTCGGTCGAAAGTGGCATCGAAAGCTTCGGCAAGTCCGACGGGATTTATATGATCAACAACTATATCCACGACGTCGGCGACGGAGGACTTACGAGCCAGTGTACGGCGAACGGCGATAATATCAATACGATCAACAACGTCAACTATATCGACAACGTTTTCGTCGCCGTCGGCGTAGGCGCGGAGATCTGGAATCACACGAACGCATACGACGAAAACGGCGTGTCCGGATCGAAGATCACCAACTGCACGCTGAAGGGCAACATTTTCGCCTACGGCGGCTGGGGAATGTCGCAGAAGCAGGCGTACGATTCGTTCATCATGGGATCGTGCGTCAACGGAAGTATGTACGGAGAGTTCGAGAACTCACGGATCGAGGACAACGTGTTCCTCTATCCGCTCGGATGCGTATATTACGCATACGTGGCGACGTACGAACAGCCGCGCGGCTGGGAGGTACTCGGGAACGTCTACGTTCTCGACGAAGAATTCGCCGATCTCGTTTACTCTTACGAAACGATAAACTACATCAACCACAAGATGTGGAAAAGGGTCAGAATCTACTTCCCGAGCTCCGAGGAAGGGCTCAGGTGGATCACCTCTCTCGGCGTCGATCCCAAGGGCGTCTTCTATCACTATAAAGACACGGAGCCGGCGCACACCCGCGACGGCACGGGATTCTTCTTCATGACGGGCTATTATGCCGAACGTGGCGAGAATCCTTCATTGAACCATTAAAAAGCGGGAGGTAGATCAAATGAAAAAACTGTTGTCTCTTGTCCTTTGTCTGGCGACGGTATTCGCGGTATTCGTCACCGTACCGTCGGCTGCCGCGGAAGAGCCCCTGCCCTTCACGGACGTAAAAGAAAGCGACTGGTTCTTCGGATCGGTCGGGTACGTTTACCGGACGGGCATAATGAACGGGACGAGCTCGACGACATTCGCGCCTAAGAATCCCGTAACGAGAGCAATGTTCGTGACGATGCTCGGACGACTCGACGGCGTCGACCCGAAACCGACCGACAAATTCAAAGACGTCAGTTCCGCGACCGGAAGCTGGTACGCCGGATACGTCGGCTGGGCGGCGGAAAACGGGATCGTGAACGGCTATCCCGACCGGACGTTCCGTCCGAACGATCTGCTCAGCCGCGAACAGATGGCGGCGCTGATCTCCCGTTATATCAAATATACCGGGATCCTGCCGACGGTGAGTTACGACCCCGTGTCGTTCTTTACCGACGAGGATAAGATCTCGGGCTGGGCGGCGAAAGACGTCGACTACATGAGAGTTCTCGGGATCGTCACCGGAAACTCGAACGGTACGTTCTCGCCCGGAGGAAAGCTGACGCGCGCCGAGGCGGCGACCGTCATGATGCGCCTGGACAAAATGATCAAATATCTCGCGCTCGGAGATCAGACCGTGATCGACTATACAGAGGACGGCGGACGGTTCGTTCTGATGGGCGCGTGGGATCTCTACTACGCCGGAACGGTACTGTGGAGCAACTACAAAGGTCTCAGCGTCGCGACAGACGGAGCGATCCCTTACCTCTATGAGGACCCTGAAAATCCGTCGATGGTGCTCGGAATCAATACGGACAACAATCCCGTGACCGGACGGGGCGCAGAAAAGAACAGAAACGTTCTCGCGGCGGACGACTCTTACGAGATCGATGCGATCGGCGCGAATCTCGACCTGACGGAGTATCCGTATCTGCGGTTCGGTTTCGCGACTGACGGTGCGGACGTTTCGTTCGGAGTATGGTCAGGCGGCAAGACGGGAACAGAGATCGCAATAGATACCGGCGACGACGCCGCGAGGGGCGATGACGGAAAAGCGTGGCGATACGGTATCGTCGATATGACCGACGTTACAAAACCGACGGGGTCAACCGAACGGTACGCTTTGACGCTGAACTCAACCGGCAAGACGTATCTGCGGTATTTCGCGGCGTTCAAAACGCGCGCGGAGGCGGAATCGTTCAACCCCTCAGAATATAAGGATCAACTCGCCGAATGGACGGTATGCGATCCCGTCGAGGTAAAGGCGGCGACGAACGCCGACCTTGAAGCTGCGATAGCCGAAGCGGAGGCGAAAGCCGCCGAAATTAAGAAGAGCCGCTCGTCATACACCGAAAAGAACGTCAAAGGAACGTGCTACTATATCTCCTCGATACACGGAGACGACAAGAACGACGGAAAATCGAAAAATACGCCGTGGAAGTCGTTCAGAAACCTTTACAAGGTCTACGGCGGCGGCGCGGTCGTGACACCTATCCTTAAAGAAGGCGACGGGGTCTTCCTCGAATGCGGAAGCGTTTTCGTCCAGCTGGACGCCGGCTCTTACGATTATCTCGAGATGCGTCCCGGCGTTATCTACTCGACTTACGGAAACGGCGACAAACCGGTAATAACCAAACGGCTGAATCTGACCGGCAACAAAAATTCCGGCAGATGGTCGGCGACCGAGTGGAAAAACGTCTGGCGTCTCGATCAGACCGTCGATTTCCAGCCCGGAAACGTCACTTTTGAAAAAGACGGCAAGGTCCTGTGGGGGATCTTCGTCCTGCCGGAGAGACAGCTCGAGCCGTACGCCCACAAGACGGTTTATTACGGCACGGTGAGCAACGGCGAGGAAACGTTCGAGTCGGGCGGAGTCGATTTCCCGAACCCCGGCGCTCTTTGCCACAATCTCGAATATTTCGACGATGAAGAGGCCGGCGCCCTGTACGTCTACTTTGACCGGGGCAACCCGGGCGAGTATTTCGACCTGATCAATATTTCGAGAACGGGCGACCTCGTCGGGTACGCGGGTGAATATAAGGCGAATATGCCGACGCGGCTCGACAACGTCGCTCTCAAGTACTCGAGCTGGGGCGGCCTCGCTCTCGGAGACACGGTGAACCTGTACGTCACGAACTGCACGTTCGAGTGGATCGGCGGCGGATACCAGGGAGTTGAGGAAGACAAGATACCCACGAGATTCGGAAACGCGATACAGAACTGGGGCAGCTGCGACGGGATCGTCATCAGAGACTGTTATTTTGCGAATATCTACGACGCCGCAGTGTCGACGCAGGGCGGCTCGGGAGTAATGAGGAATTTCTACACCGACGGATGCGTGTTCGACCGGTGCGATTTCCCTCTCGAATTCTTCAACCACGGCGACCCGAAGTTCGGGCCCGTGTCCGAACTGCGCAATATCATTCTCACGAACAACTACGTTATGAACGCGGGCGTCGGTTTCTGCGATATCAGGTCCGACAGGCGTTCTGCGTTCCTGTACACCTCATACGGCGTCTCGACGACGATAATCGAAAACGTGAGATACGAAAACAACGTGAACATCATCTCGCGCGAATACGCGACGTACAGCGCCGATATCGCTCTCGGCAACGCGCCGGGGACAATACTCAGAAACAACGTTTATTTCATCGATCCCGACGAGACGTACGTGATCAAGGGCCTGTTCAATATGAGAGAAAAGCTGGGTTCGTTCAAAGCGTTCTATCCGTTCAGCACCCGTTATCTGACGTATCTCGCATCCGTCGGAGTGGAGACCGGAAGCACGTTCTATGCCGTTAAGAACCCGAGCAGAGAAACGCCGTGAAAGGAGACGTAACCATGCATCCTGCCGACAGATTATTCGAAAAGAAATGGGGAGTGTTCAACCACTATCTGTACGCCGAACAAAACACGGAGGGTAACCCGCACAATCAGGGCGCGGGCGAGACCCCGTGGGACGAATGCGTCCGCGCGCTCGACGTTGAAAAGATGGCGGACACGCTGTCGAAGATCGGCGCGGGATACCTCTTCTTCACCGTAATGCAGGGGACCGCGCATATGATCGCGCCTAACGAAACGTTCGACAGGATCGCGGGGACGAAGCCCGGTGAGGCATGCTCGACGCGCGATCTGATCGACGATCTGTGGCGTGCGCTGTCGAAACGCGGGATCGACCTATACCTCTATTACACCGGCGACGGTCCGCATAAACACCCGGATATCTCGAAAAAGTTCGGATTCACGGACGATATGATCCCGGGCGGGATGACGGCGGGCTTCGTCGAAAAATGGGCGGCGGTCCTTGAGGAATACACCATGAAATACGGCGACAAGGTCCGCGGATGGTGGATCGACGGCTGTTACCGCGAATGGTTCGGCTACAACGACGAACAGCTGGCGCTGTATTACAACGCGATCAAAAAGGGGAATCCCGACGCGATAGTCGCGATGAACGACGGGGTGGGTACCAGATACCGCAAATATTACTGGCGCGAGGATTTCGTCTGCGGCGAGATGGACGACGTGAACGTGATACCGAAATCGCGCCTTTTGGACGGCGCACAGGCGCATCTGCTCGCCCCGCTCGGAAAAGTCTGGGCGGCGTACGGTTCGCGTTACAGCGGCGAATACTTAAAGAGGTTCACCGAGCTGTGCAACATGGCGGGCGGCGTCGTGACGTACGACATCGCCCTCGGCCGCGACGGGTCTTACGACCCGGAGCAGATAGCCGCTCTGGCGGCGATCTGCTCGTAATACCGCGGAAGCGGTATATCATTCGGCGAAGCCGTATATCATACCCGCTCCGAAAGGGGCGGGTATATCATTGATGATATACGTTTCTCTCTCGCACCCTCTAATATATAGAGAGAGATTATATATCTTTTTTTCTTTTTTTATTTTATTTTTCTTTTCTTTGTTGAGGTACGCCGATGGTTCCCTCAGCGCCTCTCAACGGCGTTCAACGCCGCTGAACGCTCACGTAAAAAAACCGAAGCCGTATCGGCTTCGGGCTTTTTCGTTTCACTTATATCTTTTTTCTCAACTCTTCGGTGAAGATCGAAACGGCTTTTGCCGAATCCTCGATGCTGAGTTGAGGAGCGCCGGACGACGGCGCGGACGTCCCGTCGTCCGGGATATGGATGAATACGCCCGGGACGCCGAGGGACAGCAGATGATAGTAAACGCAGTTGCAGACGAACGTTCCCGCGTGATACGAAACGCGGCACGGAACGCCGGCGTCTCGAATGATCCGCGCGTACGGCCCGAGATCGAGGCCCGTGAACAGCGCGTTCGGAGCGCCGGGAATTACGCTCTGCCCTGACGCCAGTTCCCCGTCGTTGTCGCAGCAGACGTCCGAGTCCTTTATATTCAGCGCGGCGAATTCGAGCGATATCACGGATCTGCCCGACGCAAGCCCGAGGCAGATCACCGCGGACGGAGACGTTTCCTTTACCGCGGAGCGCAACGTTTCCGGCGCGCGCGAATACGACGTCGGCAAAAGGAGCTTTTTTATCCCTTCGTCGGGAAGCATACCGAGCAGTTTCTCCGTCGGGTTGTACTCCCTGCCTCCGAACGAATCGAAAGCGGTGACCAAGATCGGTTTATTCATCGTATCACCTCATCCGTCGCCTTACGGCGACACCTTCCTCTCAAGGGGAAGGCTATTAAAAACCGTCGACGTAACGGCACGCGGCGAGAGCGGCGACGGCGCCGTCCGAGATCGCCGTGGCGACCTGACGGATCGCCTTGCTCCGGCAGTCGCCGGCGACGAAGACGCCCGGCGTCTTCGTAAGACACCTTTCGTCCGAATCGAAATATCCGTAGTTATTGAGATCGCAGAGATCACGGTACGGGTCGTTTTCGGGAATAAGTCCGATAGCGACGAAAAGGCCGTCGCACTTTATCTCTTCCGTCACGCCGGTATCTTTGTGCGTGATGCCGACGCCGCAGAGCTCTCCGTTCTCCGTGATAAGCCGGTCGATCGACACGCTCGTACGCTTTTCAACGTTCGGACGCGCGAGGAGGACTTCGCGCAGCTTCGGCTCGCCGGTGAAATCGGGGAGGTCCTGAAGCATAATGACCTTCGCGCATTTTTCGGAGAGAAGGATCGCCTCCTGAAGAGCGGAGTTCCCTCCCCCGGCGACGCATACCGTCTTCCCTGCGTAAAAATCTCCGTCGCAGACGGCGCAGAACGAGATCCCCTCTCCGACGAGTTCCTCCTCGCCGTCAAGACCCAGCATCCTGTGTTTTACGCCCGTCGCGATTATGACAGTCTTACCCTCGAACTCGCCCGTTTCGGTGACGACGATCTTCCTGTCGCCCTCGTCGCGGACGCCCGTCACAGTGTCGATCTCGATCTCGGCGCCCTGCGCGAGGATCTGCTCGAGCGTTTTATCGGCGAATCCGTTGCCGCTTATCGAAAGCGAGCCGGGATAGTTCTCCACTTTCGGCGAGTGCGTTATCTGCCCGCCGAACGTGCCGCGTTCGATGACGAGCGCGGATTTTCCGTTCCTGACGGCGTAGAGCGCCGCGGTCATGCCCGCGGGTCCGCCGCCTATGACTATTACGTCGTACATACCGTTATCTCCTTATACAAAGGGCAGAAACCGCGCCGCGGTTTCTGCCCGCTTATTGTTTTTTCGCTTATCTGCTCTGGATCCAGCCCTTGATGTCGGATACGCCTCTGAACTTCTCGAAACCGTCGCCGGTCGGAACGATGAGCGTCGGAGCCTGCTTGACGCCGTATTTCGCGACGAGTTCGGGCTCTTCGTCGGCGTTCTTCGCCTCGTAAGCGATACCCGCTTTATCGAGCAGAGCCGCCGCCGCTTTGCAGTTCGGGCAGGTGGGCGTCTTGAAGAGGATCACTCCGCCGGCGCATTCAGCCGCGGGAGTTTCGGTTTTGCACTCGGCGGCGGGAGCCGGCGCTTCATCTACGGGAGCCGGATTCGGTCCTTTGTGGGTCAGGACGGAGCGGCCGACGTCGTAAACTTTTCTGTCGCGGAATTCCTGCGCCTTGCCGACGTTCCAGTTCTGGACCGGACGGTAGTAGCCGGTGATGCGGGAGTAGACCTCGGTCTTCTCTCCGCAGATCGGGCAGACGGTCTGCTCGCCGGTGAGATATCCGTGGTCGCGGCATACCGAATAAGTCGGCGACATCGTGTAGTAAGGAAGCTTGTAGTTTTCTGCGATCTTGCGGACGAGGTTCGCCGCCGCCTTCCAGTCGGGAAGCTTCTCGCCGAGGAAAGCGTGGAAGACGGTACCCGAGGTGTAGAGCGTTTGCAGATCGTCCTGAATGTCGAGCGCGGAGAACACGTCGTCCGTGAAGCCGACGGGCAGGTGCGAGGAGTTGGTGTAGTAAGGCGTGCCGTTCATGTTCGCGGTGATGATGTCCGGGAAGTCCTCTTTGTCGTGCTTTGCGAAGCGGTACGTGGTGGACTCCGCCGGAGTCGCCTCGAGGTTGTACAGGTCGCCGTATTTCTCCTGATAGTCGGAGAGACGCTCTCTCATGTGGTTGAGCACGTCGCGCGTGAATCTCTGCGCTCTCTTGTCGGTGAGGTCGACGCCGAGCCACTTAGCGTTGAGGCAAGCCTCGTTCATACCTATCAGACCGATCGTCGAGAAGTGGTTCTCGAACGTGCCGAGGTAGCGCTTGGTGTACGGATAAAGCCCCTGTTCGAGAAGCGTCGTGATGACGGTCCTCTTCGTCTTGAGGGAACGCGCCGAGATATCCATCAGCGCGTCGAGACGGCGGTAGAAGTCCGCCTCGTCGGACGCGAGATACGCGATGCGCGGAATGTTGATCGTTACGACGCCGATCGAGCCGGTGCTCTCGCCCGAGCCGAAGAATCCGCCGGATTTCTTGCGGAGTTCGCGGAGATCGAGGCGCAGACGGCAGCACATCGAACGGACGTCGGACGGCTCCATGTCGGAGTTTATATAGTTCGAGAAATACGGAGTGCCGTATTTCGCGGTCATCTCGAAGAGGAGTTTGTTGTTCTCGGTCTCGGACCAGTCGAAGTCGCGGGTGATCGAGTACGTCGGGATCGGATACTGGAAGCCGCGGCCGTTGGCGTCGCCCTCGATCATGATCTCGATGAACGCCTTATTGACCATGTCCATCTCGTGCTGGCACTCGCCGTACGTGAAGTCCATTTCCCTGCCGCCGATGATGGCGGGAAGGTTCTTGAGGTCGTTCGGCACGGTCCAGTCGAGAGTGATGTTGGAGAACGGAGCCTGCGTGCCCCATCTGGACGGCGTGTTGACGCCGTAGACGAAAGACTGGACGCACTGCTTGACTTCCTTCTGCGTCAGGTTGTCGACCTTGACGAACGGAGCGAGATACGTATCGAACGACGAGAACGCCTGCGCGCCCGCCCACTCGTTCTGCATGATACCGAGGAAGTTGACCATCTGGTTGCAGAGAGTGGAAAGGTGATTTGCGGGGGACGAGGTGATCTTGCCGGGAACGCCGCCGAGACCGTCCTGAATGAGCTGCTTGAGCGACCAGCCCGCGCAGTAACCGGTCAGCATAGACAGATCGTGCAGGTGGATCGCCGCGCTCCTGTGCGCCTCCGCGATCTCTTCGTCGTAGACCTCGGAGAGCCAGTAGTTGGCGGTGATGGCGCCGGAGTTGGAGAGGATAAGTCCGCCGACGGAATAGGTGACGGTGGAGTTCTCCTTTACTCTCCAGTCGTTGATCTTCAGGTAGTTATCGACAAGATCCTTGTAGTTGAGAAGGGTCGAGTTGATATTCCTTACTTTCTCACGCTGTTTACGGTAGAGGATATACGCCTTCGCAACGTCGGCGTAGCCGGATTCGGACAGCACTTTCTCGACGCTGTCCTGGATCTGCTCGACCGTGATCCTGTCGTCCTTTATCTTCGACTCGAAATCGGAGGTAACGTGAAGGGAGATCAGATCGATGACAGAGGGATGATACTGTTTGCCAAGCGCCTCAAACGCTTTTGTGATCGCCGCGGAAATCTTGGATATGTTGAAATCCACTATACTTCCGTCTCTTTTGACTACCTGATACATCGGAGGTTCTCCTTGCATTGATTTTTTATCCGATCAAGCGGCTTCGGGCTGCCCGTCAATTAAAAACCGGGCGTAAAACACCCGCATAAAACAGAAAAAAAGCGCCCGGGACGCCGCATCGATTCAGCAGAACCAATTATACAACACCCCGGGAGAATTTGTCAATATATTGTGGTGAAAAATGTTTTACAAATCTATATCTTGTTTTTTAGTCAATTCCACGAAGAGCCGCTTCCGGAACGTATTTTCGGGCGATCCCGAGGTATTCCGCCATCGTCTCGCGCGGCGGCGCGCTGAAGCCCTCGAACGGCACGGTATCGCGGTCGACGAACGCCTGAAGGAAGTATTTTTTTGCTCCGGCGATCATTTTTCCTATTTCTTCAATATCGTCCGCGGTATGCAGTTCGGCGGTGACGGTCGTCCTGAATTCCGAATCAACGGGCGCGTCTTTGAGGATCTCTATGCTCTTTTCGATCCTGCCGAGATCGACGGAACCGACGCCGCACGTTTCGGCGTATTTCGCGGGTGAATTCTTGACGTCCATCGCGACGTAGTCGCAGAGGCCCGAGGAGATGATCCCCGAGAGCGCCTCGGGGTGGTATCCGTTCGTATCGATCTTCGTCAGATACCCGAGGTCGCGAATTTTCGAAAGAAGATCGGGCAGATCGCGGTGAAGGAGCGGTTCTCCTCCCGTTATCGCGACGCCGTCGAGCAGCCCCCTGCGTCCTTTGAGGAAAGTCAGAAGTTCCTCTTCGCTCATTACCTCTTCAGACTTGCCCGTGGCGAGATCGAAATTGTGGCAGAACGGGCAGCGGAAATCGCAGCCGGGCAGAAAAAGGGTGCACGCAACGCGCCCCGGAAAATCGAGGAGAGTCATTTTGGCAATTCCGTGTACAGTCATCTCATACTCCCGCAAAGATACTCATATTTCTCAGGACGGGATCGGATATCCCGTCGTTCACCGAATATGCGTGTTTTTCGAGATCGCCGCAAGTCGCCTTCGTAAGACCGCGGTCGATCAGCGCGTCGATCACGTCGGCGGCGACGCTCTCGATGACGTCGCCCTTCTCTTCACGCGTCGCCTCCCCGTTGTCCGTCGTGATCAGATATTCGATCAGTTCGGCTGTCAGGGACAGCTCGGACAGCGCCCGCATCGCGCGGAACGCCCATTTGTAAAACGGCATATATACGCCGTTCAAAAGGAAGACCGTCTGCATCGCGGCGCGGGAGAACTCGATCGCGGCGAGCTGCGCCGCGCCTTCCTCGCCGTGCGCGAGGCATCGTTTATAGTTGTACTGTCCCGCCTGCGCCATAACGAGCAGCGAGCCGGACAGTTTTTTTCGCATAACGTCTTCGGGATAACGCGCGAGTTCGGCGCGGATACGAGTGACCTCGCCGTACCCGTCGTAGAAGATCTCGCCGTTCACCGCTTCCGCCAGAGTTGAGGACGGAACGGACAGCCAGCCCTCAAGAGTGACCTCTCCGTTTTCGGACCCCGTTTTATCACGGAAAAAGTCCCCCGTGCGGATCACGCCGCGGCGCGCGCCGCCGACCGGAGCGGCAAGCGAACGCTTCAGTCCTTCGAATTCGCGCGGGAGCGCGGCGTACGCTCTTTCAAGCCTGAAAGCCTGCTTTCTGTCTATCACGTCCTCGCCCGGGATGAAAAGACAGAATCCAGGCTCGAAGTCGTGGTCGCGCGACGTCTCGTCGTCGAAGCCGAAGCACTCGGATCCGGGGCCGCACAGCCCCGCCGCGACGAGCGGCAGCAGATCGGGAAAGTCCTCTTCGAGCATCGGACGCCCGAACCGCTCATAGTAAGCGCGGGCGATCTCAATCCCTTTCATATATCTCCTCCGCTCGGCGCGAGAGTTCCTTCGCGTCGGCAAAATATCCGTAATACTCAAATGACGGAGCGCATTTTTCGCAGACGAAAGCGTAATATCCGTCGCGCGGATGATCTCCGTCGAAATACGCGCGCGCCCGGTCAAGAAGATCGAATATCTTCCCTTCCGCCGCCTCCGCTCCGTACCGCGCTTCGGCGGCGTCCGCCATATTGAGGAGCGTCATGGCGCATTCGAGTTCGCCCTGCGGCGCGCTTTCCATGATCTCAAGCGCTTTCTTGAAATATGCGTCCGCCTCGTCGAATTTTGAGAGCGACACACAGGTGAGCGCCATATTGTTGTAAAGACCGCCGAGAAGATCGGGGTCGGAACATCCCGCGTTTTCGTACGCTTCCTTCGCTTTGCCGAACAGTTCCATCGACTTTTCGTTCTCACCGAACGCGCCCCACGCGGTCGCGACGTTTACGTAGGCGGTCCCCGCGCTGACCGTCCCCTCGAATCCGAGAACGCCGATCAGTTCGAGCTCCCGCGCGGCGTAGATGATCATTTTTTCACGCTCGCCCGTCTTGCGGTAGTGACCGACGAGTTCGCCGCAGATATAGAACTCGCCCCGCAGATCGCGCCCGAGGCGCGCCTCTTCGAGCCAGTATGACAGGTGGCGTTCCACGCCTGCGTAATCGCGGCGGCTCATGTACTCGTCGGTTTTTTCGGTGATCCTACGCTGAGGGATGGGGCGGATATCCGCGGCTCCGTACTCCTCGCCGCAGAGCAGACATCTCGGCTCGACGTAATCCTCGGGAGCGAGCGGCATATCGTTGTTCTTTCCCATATCAGGCGTCCTCTTTTTTATTTGTTACTGAAATAATGATAACACACCGCGTGGGAGATTGTCAACGGAAGGGACGCTCTCATTATTTGCGAAAAAAAGGTGGAAAAAGTCGTGCGTTTATGGTAGAATTCTGTGTTGGGGAAGCATCCCCGCGGAGTTTACTATGATATTCGGAAAACAGTTCAACAGATATTATCTGAAATACGCTCTTCCGCTTCTCGTCGGGATCCTGACGCTCGTGGCGGTAGACTATTTTCAGCTCATAATACCGAACCTTTATCAGATGGTCATCAACGGCATAAACGACGGCGCGGTCGTCGTTGACGGCGCGGCCGTCCCTTTTGACACGGCGTTTTTGCTCGACAGGATCTGTCTGCCCTTCATCGGGATCATTTTCGTCATGCTGGCGGGCCGTTTTTTGTGGAGGATCGCGTTTCTCGGCTCGGCGATCGGAGTCGTCGACGATCTGATGAAGAGAATGTTCGGCAATGCCAAAGACCTGAGCCGCGACTATTACCATGAGAACAAGGTCGGCTCTCTGATGAGCCTGTTCACGAACGACCTCGAGACGATAAGAGAGTGCTTCGGATGGGGCATCCTGATGTTCTTCGACGCGCTCCTGCTCGGAGTGCTCGCGATAACGAAGATGTTCCGGATGAACGCGACGCTGACGGTGCTGACGCTGATCCCGATGGCGCTCCTGCTGGGTGCGGCGACGGTCGTCGGCAAGTATATGATGGACAAATGGGAAGTCCGTCAGGAGGCGTTCTCAAAGCTCTCCGATTTCTCGCAGGAAAGTTTCTCGGGGATCGCCGTTATCAAGGCCTTCGTCAAGGAAGCGCGTGAGCTGTGGGCGTTCAAAAGGCTGAATCAGAACAACGAGAAGGCGAATATCACGCACACAAAGGCTTCCGTTCTTCTGCGCGTCCTCGTGACGCTTTTCGTCGAGAGCGTCGTCTGCGTCATTCTCGGATACGGCGGGTATCTCGTCTGGCTCGGCACGTTCAACGCCGGACAGCTCGTCGAGTTCATCGGTTATTTCACGGCTATCATCTGGCCTATCATGGCGGTCTCCGAACTGATCGACATGACCTCGCGCGGAAGGGCGTCGCTCAAGCGTGTCAGCGCGCTGCTCGAAGAAAAACCGACGGTCCGAGACAGAGAAGGCGCCGTACCGATAGGCGAAATAAAAGGTAAGATAGAATTCAGGAACCTCACGTTCAGGTTCCCGAAGGCGACGGCCGACGCGCTGTCGGACGTTTCGTTCGTGATCGAACCGGGCGAGCACGTCGGCCTTTTCGGAAAGACCGGCGCGGGAAAAACGACAATTGCCGAACTTATACTCCGCGCGTATAACGTACCGGACGATTCCCTCTTTATAGACGGGATCGACGTGAATTCCGTCACGATCCGCTCGGTCCGCGACGGCTGCGCGTTCGTGCCGCAGGACAACTTCCTTTTCTCCGATACGATCGAGAACAACATAGCGTTCGGCATCGACGGAGAGCACGGGACGGACGAAGTGGAGCGCGCCGCGACCCTGTCGGCCGTTCACGGGAACATCTCGGAATTCGAAGAAGGTTATAAAACGGTCCTCGGAGAGCGCGGCGTGACCGTATCGGGCGGGCAGAAACAGCGCATCTCGATAGCCCGCGCCCTGATGAAAGACGCGCCGATCCTCATTCTCGACGATTCCGTATCCTCAGTCGATACGGGGACTGAAAGCACGATACTCAGAAATCTTGAAGAAAACCGCGCGGGCAAAACGACGATCCTTATCGCTCACCGCGTGTCGACCGTCGAGACGATGGATAAGATCATATACGTCGACGACGGCAGGGTGACCGCCGTCGGAACGCACGAGGAACTTCTCGGGATCTGTCCCGGATACAGGCGCACCGTCGAGCTCCAGCGGCTCGAGGACGAGAAGGGGGGCGGCGGAATATGAGAGAATACTATCCGCTCTTTGTCGTCGGCGCGTTTATCGGAACGCTCGTTATCCTGTTCACGTTCATGTATCTCTTCGCGCGCAAGCGTAAAATGACGCTAACCGCGGATCGGAAGATGAGCGACCGCGAAATAATCAGAAGGATAATGAGGTACGCGAAGCCTCATATCCCCGCGTTCGCCGTCGCGGGCGCCGCTATGCTCTTCTCCATCGCCTACGACGTCATCTCCCCGATGCTCATAGGGCGCGTCGAGGAGACAGTGAAAGCGAAATTCGAGCTGCCCGCTCTGTTCGGGACGCTCGCCGTTTACGCCGGCATCCTCATCGTCAGTCTCGTGTGTACCTATATCCAAGCGATGATCCTCGCAAAGACGGGTCAGAAGATCCTCTCGAAGATAAGGGAGGACGTCTTCTCGCACGTCGAATCGCTCTCTCACGCGCAGCTCAACGCGACCCCGATAGGCAAGTTCGTCACGAGAGCGACGAACGACCCGGAGGCGATCTCATATATGTTCACGAACGTGCTCGTCACGCTTGCGAAGAATATCATGGTCATCTTCGGCGTCCTCGGGGCGATGCTCGTTCTCAATTACGCCCTTACGCTCATGACGCTGTGCTTCGTTCCGGTCGTCGTGTTCTTCACCGTTATATTCCGAAAGTTCTCGCGCGACGCGCACAGGCGCGTCAACGACGCGACGACGGGGATCAACTCGTTCCTCTCCGAAAACCTCTCCGGGATCGGCATCACGCAGATCTTCAACATGGAAGGGCGCAAGATGCGCGAATTCGAAGAGAAATGCCGGACGCTCAAAAAGTCGCGTCGGTATATGGTCCTCGTTTTCGCCCTGTTCCGCCCGATGGTCTACCTTCTGTATATATGCTCCGTTCTGTGCCTGCTCTATCTCGGGGCGAAAGGGGCGATAGACGACGTGACGGTATTCGGTCAGAAAATGACGTCCGGTATCATCGTCTCGTTCTATATCTACATCAAGAATTTCTACACGCCGATCCAGAATCTCGCCGAACAGTTCGACGCGCTGCAGAAATCGTTTACGTCCGCCGAGAAGATCTTCGGAGTGCTCGATATCGAGCCGGACGTGGTCGACGAGCCCGACGCCGTTGACGCCCCTGAGATCAGGGGCGAGATCGAGTTTCGCGACGTGTGGTTCGCTTACAAAGAGGGCGAGTGGGTCCTCAAGGGCGTCTCGTTCAAGATCGCGGCGGGGCAGTCCGTGGCGTTCGTCGGGGCGACGGGAGCGGGAAAATCAACGATCCTCTCGCTGATCTGCCGCAACTACGACATAAACCGCGGACAGATCCTCATCGACGGAGTTGATATCAAAAAGTACAAGATCGCGTCGCTCCGCTCGCACTTCGGGCAGATGCTGCAGGACGTTTTCCTATTCTCGGGCGACATAAAAAGCAATATCGTTCTCCGCGACGAGTCGATCACGGACGAGCAGGTCCTCGAAGCGTGCCGCTACGTCAACGCGGACCGCTTCATCTCGAAACTGCCGGGCGGGATCTACGAGCCCGTAAGGGAGAGAGGAAACAACTTCTCCGCAGGACAGCGGCAGCTGCTTAGTTTCGCGCGGACGATCGTCCACCGACCGTCCGTCATCATCCTCGACGAGGCGACGGCGAACATCGACACGGAGACGGAACAGCTTATCGAGGATTCCCTCTCGAGGATCAGGACGATCGGAACGATGATCGTTGTCGCTCACCGCCTGTCTACGATCCAGCACTCGGACAACATAATCGTCCTTGAGGGCGGCGTGATAGTTGAGGAAGGCGATCATCACGAACTGCTCAAAAAGCGCGGAAGATATTACGATCTTTTTATGCTTCAGTTCGAGAAAGAAAAACTGTCGTAACGTAATGCGGCGGACGCGCGAACCGTCACGGATTGTGACGAAAATATCGGGCAATCAAAAAGGCGGGTCCTTTTCCGAGGAAGGACCCGCCTTTTATTCTAATACTATTTCCCTGCAGACCGGTAGAGGAACGTCACTATCTGCGCCCTTGTACACGTAACGTTAGGTGAGAAATGCGTGGGGTCGGTCCCATTTGTAACTCCGTTCATCGTAGCCCAAATCGTTGGAGTGAAGAAATAATCGAAGACTTTGATGTCAACGAACGGAATGAAAGCGTTTCCGACCGGGTCGGGTTTCCCTTTCGACCTCCAGATAAACGTTACGATCTCGCCTCTCGTGCAGCTTTTGTTCGGAGAGAACTTCGTTGCACTCGTTCCGAGAGTGATCCCGTTTTCGACCGCCCAAAGGACCGCCTTATAGTAATATTCGGTCGATTTCACGTCGGTAAAAGGGTTGTCATTTTTCTCAGGATCGGGTGAACCGGCGGCGCGCCAGAGAAACGTAACTACCTGACACCTCGTACAGGCTTCTTTAGGCGAGAATTTCCCCGCTCCGGTGCCGGACGTTATCTCACGGTCGATCGCCCACGTCACCGCATCGGCGTAGTACTCTCCCGAAGGAACGTCGGAGAAATCTCCCGGTTTCTTTGCTCCGCATCGTAAGCAAGAGCTCTCGCTTCTGTCGGCTCCGAAATAATGTCCAAGCGGTGAAAAGGTCTTTCGGGTCGACCATCCGCATTTTGTGCAAACTTCATATTCATCCCATCCGGCGCCCGTACATGTCGGTTCTTGCGAGCCGTGCTGTACTAAATCGTGACCTGTCGCGGGAATCTCTTTATAAGTCGAATATCCGCATACTACGCAAACCCCGTACTTATCCCACCCGACGTCTATACACCCGGCAGGCTCTGCTTCGTAGTAAGCGAACCGGTGACCGGCAGGTGGAATCTCCACAAGAGTCGAATAATCGCAGTTTTTGCACGATTCGTAAGGCCCCCAACCGGGTTCGGTGCAAGTCGGTTCTTTTCCCTCGTGGTATTCAAGATCGTGTGTCGGCCAGAAATACTCTTCAAATACCAATCCGCATGACGCACAACGACTTCGCATCATCCCGTCCTCGGTACAACTGTACGTCGGACCGATCACCGTCTCCCACTCGTGATTTGACAACGTAAACGTGACCCCGTCGTCGGTTTTCACGGCGATAATTTCTTCGACGTAGTCATAAGGCTTGAATTTCCCGTCCTCAATGGGTCCCGCGTCGAAGCGCGGATCGTTTGAACTCCAGACGATCCCGTTGTAAAAGTATTGGTTTGACGGTACGTCGGAGTAAGGATTCGGGATCCCGTCGATACCGGGACTCCCGGCCCACCTGTAAACGTAGGTCACTACCTGTCCCCTTCTCAAAAGCAGATCCGGTTGATACTTATGGTCGTTGGTATTCCGAACTCCGGTCTCGTACGCCCACATAACCGCTTTGTAGAACGGATCGTCCGGACTGACGTCCTGATAACTTACCGTCAATGAGGGTTCGGGGCACCCCGACGCCCACCAGAGAACGTACATTATGTTACCCAGGGTTATATCGAGAACGAGCGTTTCTTTCCCGTCCGTTGCGAGATCGCCCGTACTCTCGTAAGAAGAAAGCGCTCTGGCATCTTTGCAGTGCAGTTTGTCGGATTCTGCGGGGCGCCATTTCTCCGCCGGACCGTCTGCTCCGGCCAATACCGCACATACGGAACAGAGCATAGCCGCGATCAGCACGAAACACAATATCCTTTTTTTCATTTTTACCTCTTCCCCGGGCAAACGCCCGCTTTTTATCTTTTTTACGTCAACCGTGACAAAATGAAACGCGTTTTACGCTGCGAAGGACTTTTCTGATAAATCCGCACCCTTCTCTTCCGCACATGAAGATCTCCCACACGCGTTTTTGACAATGAGGTGAATCCTCGAAAACGTTATGTACGATTTCTTCGGCAAAAGAAGAGATGAGCAAATGTCCTTTTTCCCTGCACGTCGCATTCAAAGTTCCGTTATGGTTTTCAAGATACCTCGTCAGAATAGTGGCGATCTGCGCACGCGTTGCTTTACCCTGCGGATTGAGATACGTTTTGTTCCCGATCTTTTCACCGATGATAAGCCCCGCTTCCGCGACTGCCCATATTACGGCGTCTTTAGCCCATGAACTGATCTTTCCCGAATCAAAGAAAGATACGCCTCCGTTATCGAGAATCGGTTCACCTTTGTATTTCGCATAGCGATACATCATCGTGCATATCTGTTCTCGAGTCAGCAGAGCGTCGGGAGAAAACGTGTTTTTCCCGATTCCCTTTACGACGCCCGTTTCCGCCGCCCAGTCTACCGCCTCGCGGTACCAGTCCTTTTTCAAGTCGAAAAAGCCGCTGTGTTTCGTTGCCTTAGGCATCCCTTCGAGCCGCCAGATGACAGTTACCATCATAGCTCTGGTCATAGTGTCCTCGGGAAGAAAATAAATCCCCTCCGGAACAGTCGCGGCTCCTTTCATCAACCCATAAGAATAAACGTAGTCAATATACGGGGCAAACCACTTTTTCTCGTCAACGTCTCGAAATGCATTCGTGTGATTAACGATCATCGGACTGCTTGTAAAAACGATCGAAGCATCCGCAACTTCGGGCGCAAATCCCTCCGAAATGATCTTCCATTTTTCTTCCGTTGCACCGTAGACGATCTCCTCAAGAGAAGGGCACTCATAGAATATTTCGTATCCAGCCATATTTACGGAACCCGGGAAAACTACCCGTTTCAGCGATTCACAATGAGAAAACGCACGATAATCTATGATCTTCACACCATCGGCTATTACCGCCTCCTCAAGAGACGCACACCACGCGAACGCATAATCGAAAATGTGTTCGACACTTGACGGTATTTCGATCCTCTTAAGAGAAGTACACTCCGAAAAAGCGTTTGATCCGACGTTTCTGACCGTATTGGGAATGATTATGCTCTCAAGAGACGAATCCTGCGCAAACAATCCTCCGCTGAGAACGTCCAAGCTGTCCGGCAAGCTGACGGACACAAGAGACGTACAATTTGAGAGAGCGTCCGCGCCGATCTTTTTCACTCCTGCGGGGAAGCGGAAATCCGTAAGAGACGAGCACCCGGAAAACGCGCTGTCTCCGATCTCTGTCATACTTTCGGGCAAAATAACGTTTTCAAGAACCGTGCAGGAGTAAAACGCATACGGTCCTATCGACTTGATCCCCTCCGGGATGACGACTGAGGTTATGTTTCCCGCATTGCTGAACGCGTATTCGCCTATCGATACTACCGGTATCCCGTCGATCTCGGAAGGGATGACGACTTCGGCGTCGGTCCCGTAATATCTTTTTATCCTTATCCCTTCGAGTCCCTTAACGTAATCGTACCGACTCTCTTCCGATGATACGAGGATCGGCAAAGATGACGATATGAAGATCCACGCTAAAATAAACGAGGTGATTTTCAATATTCTTCCGCTCATATTTCTTTCCTTTCACTTCAGCGATCCGATAATCGAGATAAGCTCTTCTTCGGAGTCCGCCGTCATAATATACAGCGTCCCGTTCGCGATCCATTCCGCCTGGCACGCACCGTCGTACGATGATAAGTAAACGTCAAATTCGCCGATCTTGCGATCCGTGGCAGGCAATTCCGATACGGGCGACGGGTATGTGATCTCGAATTCCCGAACGCCGCCGGACTTCATCACTGCCCTTATCTGCCTATGGGAACCGAAATCGACGGAATCCACGTATTCAACACAGTTCGGGTCGTCAAAAAGCGGGGACGAGAATCCCACGTCGAACGGGATCGCCTCGAGCGCCGCGGAAAGCGTGCCGAACCGCTCCGCATCGTCAGTTTTGATAATTTCGACCGAACCTGCCTCGTCCCGGTATACCTGCTTGTTTGCAAGAGATGAGAAGAAATCCGCCGTCATGGTGAATACGTCGAACCCAAGCGCGTAGCAGGTCACGACGGCCGCTATCAGTATAACTGCGACAGCGGCGGCCACAGGAAGGACCCTTCCGGCGACCCGCCGTTCCGCAGATGCCTTTCGAGAAGAGGCTTCGGTAAAAGATTTGAGATTTTGCTCGACGCGACATTCCGCATACGCGCGTACTTCGTCGGGGTCCTCTCCATTGAGGGCAAGCAATTCCTCGGTCGCCTCCTCTATCAGACCGAAGTCGCACTCACCGTCGGGTTTAACCAGTTCCCGATCCCGTATACACCGGATGGCACGTACGAGAGCCGTTTCGGAGAGGATAGAAGACACCTTTTCCCAGTCGGCGAGAGCCGAATCAAGTTTTTTTACTTTTTCGTTCATCTTTTCCTCCGATTTGTCGTTCTGCCCTAATAAATCCCCTGATTCCGTGCGATAAGCCACACTCAGGATTCAATGTCGGAATCATAGAGCTTTTCGTGGACCGTCCGTTTAATCACGATATCAAGCTTCGCTACTCTTCTTCGGAGGGTGGAGTAAGGCATACCGAGGTTCGACGATATTTCTTCAAGCGTCTTTTTCTCAACGTACCGGAGTCTGAAAAGTTCCCTATATTCTTCGGGAACGGAATCCCGTATCTCAAGGATCATATCGTCCTCAGACGTTTCGCTTTTAAAGTAAACGTCGCGCGAGGCAAATTCTTCTCTGTTTTCAACGTCCCCGGGACCGTTGAAAACGTCAAGTTGATCAAGGAACCGTTTTTTCTTTTTATATTGCTTTTTTATAAAGTTATCAGCAGTTCGATAAAGCCAGTATTTAACGTTTTCGCCGAGCGTCATTTTATCCCATTTTCGGTAAAGCGTGACGAAAACGTTGTCAGCCGCTTCCACCGCACAGTCTCTGTCGAAGGAAAGCTTGGTGAGGCAGTATTCGAATATCGGCGCGTAATATTTTCGATACAGTTCTTCAAATCGTGAAACGTCGAACATACCGCTTCCGTCTCCTTCGATGAGTCTGTTAACAATATATTATAGGAATGACTGTTTTCCTGTCAATAACATATATCCCTCCAAAAAACGACAATAGCCGAAAAAAAAGGACTTTTTTGACCGTTTATCCGGAATGCCAGGGAATCATCCGTATTGAAGTTTTCTCTCCTTTATGATATCATATATTCAACGAAAAACCATCCGAAAGGAATTATGAAAATGATACCGACACCCGAAAAAAGGATCGCCGAATTCGAGAAAAAAGGATTCGGGATGTTCATCCATTACGGCCTTTACTCGCAGATGGGAAAAGGCGAGTGGATCATGTGCAACGGCCGCATCCCGGACGAAAAATACCGCGGGCTGTTCGACACGTTCACGGCGAAGGATTTCGACGCGCGGGCGATCGCTCGCCTCGCGAAAAAGTCGGGTATGAACTATATCACCCTGACGACGCGCCACCACGAGGGATTCTCCCTCTACGACACAAAGGGGCTCTCCGACTACGACGCGCCTCACGCGCCGGGATGCCGCCGCGACCTGATCCGCGAATTCGTCGACGCGTGTAATGACGAAGGCATCATGCCCATGTTCTACCACACGACGCTCGACTGGCACGTGAAATCGTTCAACGACGACTTCCCTGCTTATCTCAAGTATCTGCGCGACAGCGTCGAGGTGCTCTGCACCGAGTACGGCAAGATCGGCGGGCTTTGGTTCGACGGCAACTGGTCGAAACCGGAGGCGGACTGGGAAGAGGACGCGCTTTACGCGACGATCCGCCGCCATCAGCCGGACGCGCTCATCATCAACAACACGGGACTCGGCGCGCAGGGCAAGCTCGGAAACCCCGAGATCGACAGCGTCACGTTCGAACAGGCGCGGCCGCAGCCCATGAACAGAGAAGGAATGGAAAAGTACGTCGCGGCCGAGATGTGTACTACGATGAACGACCACTGGGGCGTCGGTGACAACGACTATAACTACAAGAGTCTGCCCGAACTGATCGAAACGCTCTGCGCCTGCCGCAGGATAGGCGCCAACTTCCTGTTGAACGTCGGGCCTACGGGCGACGGGGCTATCCTGCCGATGCAGAAGTGCCTGATCGAGGGGATCGGGAACTGGATCGCCGCGTGCGGCGGGTGCATCTACGGCGCGAAACCGACCGCTATCGAGGGCGACGGCAAAAACTTCGCTATCGCCGACGGCGGTAAAACTTATTTCTTCATCCACGATCTCGGCATTTTCGGTCAGGCGCACGTCACCGTCGCCGGAAACGGCGAGGGGATCAAGCATTTCAGAAACGTCAAGGGACGCGTCAAGAGCATTAAATACGTTGACAACGGCGAGGAGCTGACGTTCATCCAGAAGTGGGACGATCTGTTCATCTACGCTCCCGCTTGCCCGTACGGCTCCAACTACGTGGTCAGAGTCGCCGAAGCGGAGATCGAAGCGGAATGAGGACGGTCATCCTTGACGCGGGGACGCTCGGCGGCGACGTCGACCTCTCCGTGTTTGAAAAGTTCGGTCCGGTAGAGGTTTACGAGAAGACCGCGCCCGACGAGGTCGAGGCGCGTCTTGACGGCGCGGATTTCGCCGTTCTGAACAAAGTGAAACTCAACCGCTCCACCGTCGGCGAGACGACGACGCTGCGGCTCGTCCTGATCGCCGCTACGGGATACGACAACGTCGATCTCGAGTATATGAAAGAGCGCGGCGTAGCGGTCTGCAACGTCGCCGGATATTCGACGGACAGCGTGGCGCAGCTCACCGTTACGACTGCGCTTTCGCTCGTCACGAATCTTTACGCGTTCAACTCGTTCGTCAGGAGCGGGGAGTATTCCCGCTCGGGTGCAGCGAACCGGCTCACTCCGGTCTATCACGAGATCGCAGGGATGACGTGGGGCGTCGTCGGATACGGAAACATCGGGCGGCGCGTCGCCGACGCGGCGCGGGCGCTCGGGTGCAGCGTGATCGCAGTCAAGAGGACTCCGACCGACGAGGTCGAGTGCGTCCCGGTCGACGAACTGTGCCGGCGGGCGGATATAATCTCGCTTCACGTTCCGCTTAACGGCGAGACTCGCGGGATGATAAGCCGCGAGCGGATCGCCATGATGAAAAAAAGCGCGGTCGTCGTCAACGCCGCGCGAGGCGCGGTCGTCGACGAGGCGGCGCTCTGCGAGGCGGTCGCCGAGGGGCGGCTGCACGGTATCGGGTCGGACGTTTTCTCCTCCGAGCCGTTCGGCGAGGACAGCCCGTACTTTGCGGTGAAGGATCTGCCGAACGTGTGCCTGACGCCTCACATGGCGTGGGGATCGTACGAGGCGCGCGTGCGTGTCGTCGACGAAATGGTAAAGAACGCCGAGTCGTTCCTTGAAGGAGGAACGAGGTCGCGAATAGTATGAAAAAATGCGCTGGGCCGGCGCAATTCATGAGCCCGCGGAATTATCCGCGGGCTCAATTCATGATTTTGTGCCTGCACAAAATCAATTCACGTCTCTTTCGACGGAACGGAGAAAGAGACAATTCATTCTTTTGATGAATTGCGGCTTTCGCCGCATGAAATGATCCCCGCCAAAGCGCGGGGATCGTGAATTGACTGCTCTCGCCGTCATGAATTGAACGCTTTGCGTTCATTAAGAAGGGCTCGGACACGGACCGCCCGTTTGTGCGCCTCGGTCAGGTATTCGAACGGGGTCAGACGGTCGTATCTGCCGCCCGCTCTGCCGGAGGTATCCGCTTTTTTCAACTCGAAAGTGAGCGGGCCGCCGAACCCGCATTTTATGAGGCGGCGGGCGACGCTCTCCCAGTCGACCTTGCCGTCGAACGGGAGAAGATGAAGATCGTCGCGCCACGTTATCACGCCGTCCTCCTCCGTCGCGCCGAAGTTGTCGTTCAGGTGCGTGACGGCGAGACGGTCGCCGTAAAGAGCCGTCTGATCTTTCGCCCCGTTGTAGCAGATCTCGTGGCCTACGTCCCAGCAGAATCCGACGGAGGGACAATCCTTGAGCGAGTCCATGACCGCTCTCATGTGCTCCTCGCCCTCGGTGTTCTCAAAGGCGACGGTGATACCGCGCTTTTCGGAGCGTTCGGCGACTTTCGCGAAGTTCCGCAGCGCGTCGCCCTTGTGCTCGCGAAGAGCGGCGTCCGCCGCGTCGAAATCAAAGCCTATATAGACGTGGCAGACCGTGGCGGGAACGCCGGCGTCAGCCGTGCCGTCGATACAGTCGAGCAGTTCCGACAGCACCTCGTCGGTCTCTTCTCCCCTGCCCCACATTTTCACGATCTTTCCGAACGGCGCGTGGACGGAACCGTAGGTGAGGCCGAGCCGGTCCGCTTCGCGGCGGTACTCGGGCACGTCGGGACCCCACATCGTGAAAAAGCCGTCGAAGCCCGCCTCGCGGACCGTCTCAAGACGCTCGCGCGGGCTGTCTCCGTACGCTTCCGTTACGTTGACAAGAAGTTTTCGCGTCGGGCTCATTTACCGGAAAGAACGTCCTCGATGATCGGATAGATCGCCTCGGCGTAGAGGGATCCGATGAAGCGGGAGCCGTTTTCGTTCGGGTGTACGCCGTCGTCGGACCAGTGGTACATATCGGTCTCGACGCAGGCGGCGGCGAACAGTCCGTCGAGCGGTACGAACGCCGCGGCGTATTCGCGCGCGAGTTTGCGCGTGATGAGGATCTTTTCGTCTATGTCGGGATGGAATATCTGTTTGTCCGGGACGGGAAGGAGGAACGGCTCAAGGATGAGGATCTTCGCCTTCGTGCATCTCTTGATCCAGTCGAGCAGATAGCGGTAGTTCGCCTCGAAGACCGGCGCGGTGACCCACGTTTTCGCCTCGGCGTTGTGCCACGTGTCGTTGACTCCGATGAGGATCGAGACGATATCGGGCTGCAGGTTGATACAGTCCTCTCTCCATCTGACCATGAGGTCCTTCGTCTGGTCGCCCGAGATGCCGAGGTTGATGAAATCAAAGTCGACGTCGGGGTACTCTTCCCTGATCAGCTCCGTCGCAAACTTCGGATAGCCGGGACCCATATCGCGGCAGTTTTCTCTGTCTCTGCCGGCGTCGGTGATGCTGTCTCCCTGAAACAGAATTTTCATCTTTTTTCTCCTTTATTCTGATAAAACTACGGGGTTTTCCTTCTTTTCATATATTACCATATTCCCGCTCTCATTTCAACCGAAAAACCTGCAAAATCCGCTTTTTTGTTGTTGAAGTGAGGGGCGTTTTATGGTAGAATATAAAGTGGTAGAAAATGCGGTCCTTTCGCGGCCGCCGGAGGTGGAAATGATATACAGAACGGAACACCCGAACCCGCAGTTCGAGCGTGAAAACTGGCGGTGTCTGAACGGACAGTGGGATTTTGAATACGACCAAGGCAAAAGCGGCGAGGCGCGCGGAATGCATAAGCCTGACGCGGAATACTCGCTTAAAATAAACGTTCCCTTCTGTCCCGAGTCGTCCCTTTCGGGGATCGGAAACACCGATTTTCTGAACTCAGTCTGGTACAAAAGGACCGTCGATATTTCAAAAGAAGAACTTAAAGGCAGAGTTATCCTCCGCTTCGGAGCCGTCGACTACGAGGCGACGGTCTTCGTGAACGGGAACGAGGCGTTTTCGCACAAGGGCGGATACGTCGGATTCGGCGGCGATATCACCGATCTGCTCACTCCGGGCGAGAACGTGATCACCGTCCGCGCGGTCGACGACACGAGAGACAGGATGATACCGAGCGGCAAGCAGTGCCGGTGGTACCGCTCGTCCGGCTGCTCCTACACCCGCACGACGGGGATATGGCAGACGGTGTGGCTCGAATTCGTACCCGCCGCGCGGATACTGAGCGTGAAATACGACACCGACCCCGGGTCTGCCGTCGTGAATATCATGGCGAAAGTGAACGGCGCGGGAACGCTGCGCGCCGAGGCGTTCTACGAAGGGCGTCCCGTCGGCGAGGCGCAGACGGATACGGCGGGCGGCGCGGCCGTCCTTTCGATAAAGCTCTCCGAGCGTCATCTTTGGGAGATCGGTCACGGACGCCTTTACGATCTCGTTCTCACGTTCGGCGAAGACCGCGTAAAGAGTTATTTCGGTCTGCGCTCCGTCACGCTCGACGGATACCGATTCCTGCTCAACGGAAAGAGCGTTTTTCAGCGGACGATCCTCGATCAGGGTTTCTATCCCGACGGTATCTATACAGCTCCGTCCGACGCCGAACTTGAAGCGGATATCGACCGCTCGATGGCTCTCGGCTTCAACGGCGCGAGACTTCACCAGAAGATATTCGAGCAGAGATTCCTCTATCACTGCGACAGGAAGGGCTACATAGTCTGGGGCGAGTTCCCGAGCTGGGGACTTGACAACTCCGAGCCCGACACGATCTACGGCGTTCTCCCCGAATGGCTCGAAGAGGTCGCGCGGGATTACAACCACCCCGCGATCATCGGTTGGTGTCCGTTCAACGAGACGGAAGAAGACCAGTACCGCGATCTTGTGAGAGCGGTGTATCTGGCGACGAAGGCCGCCGATCCGACGCGCCCGGTGATAGACACGTCCGGCTACGTTCACGTGCTGACCGATATCTTCGACGTTCACGATTACGAGCAGATCCCCGAGAGGTTCGCGGGCCATTATGAGAAACTCGCCGAGGAAGGTAAATTCAAATATAGCCACGAATACTCGCAGGAATACGCCGGGGGACAGCCGATCTTCGTCAGCGAATTCGGCGGGATGACTCTCTCGTCCGGCGACCGCGTATGGGGTTACAGCAAGCTCGACGACGAAGAGCAGTTCTACCGCAACTACGAGGCGCTCGTGAACGTTCTTCTCGACAACCCGCGGATCATGGGTTTCTGCTACACCCAGCTGACGGACGTCGAGCAGGAAGTGAACGGGCTGTACAAATACGACCGGACGCCTAAGTTCGACGAACAGCGTATCCGCGCGATCAACACGCGGCGCGCCGCGATCGAAGACCTGTAAACAATATCCGAAAGGAGAATAGATATGAAACTCACTTTTATGGGCGCGGGAAGCACGGTTTTCGCGCGCAACGTGGTCGGAGACACCATGATGGCGGATCCCTTCCACGACGTTGAGGTCGCGCTTTACGACATCGACGCGCAGCGTCTCGAGGAGTCCTACACGATCATCACCGCCATGAACGACACGGTGAACGAAGGACGCGCAAAGATCAAAAAATATCTCGGGGTCGAAAACAGACGCGAGGCGCTCCGCGGAGCGGACTTCGTCGTCAACGCGATCCAGGTCGGTCTTTACGATCCCTGCACGATCATCGACTTTGAGGTTCCGAAGAAATACGGCCTCCGCCAGACGATCGGCGACAGCCTCGGCATCGGAGGAATTTTCAGAGGCCTGCGCACGATCCACGTGCTGAAGGGCTTTGCGGAGGATATGCAGTCGGTATGCCCGAACGCGTGGTTCCTCAACTATACGAACCCGATGGCGATCCTCTCCGGCTTCATGCAGAGATTCACGAAGGTCAAGACCGTCGGCCTGTGCCACTCCGTTCAGGTCTGCTCGCATGATCTGCTCGAATCCCTCGGTATGGAGGACAAACTCGAGGGACGCTACGAGAAGATCGCGGGCATCAACCACATGGGCTGGCTGCTCGAGATCCACGATAAGGACGGCAACGACCTTTATCCCGAGATCAGACGGCGCGCCGCCGAGAAGAACGCGACGGAGAAGCACCACGATATGGTCCGCTTCGACTACATCGCGAAACTCGGCTACTACTGCACCGAGAGCTCGGAGCATAACTCCGAATACAACCCCTTCTACATCAAGCCGGGCAGAGACGATCTGATCGAGAAATTCAATATCCCGCTCGACGAATATCCGCGCCGCTGCATCAACCAGATCCAGGGATGGAAAGAGGAATACGCGGAGATCCTCAAAACGGGAAGGATCGAGCACGAAAGATCCCGTGAGTACGCTTCTCACATCATGGAAGCGATCGTCACCGGAAATCCGTACAAGATCGGCGGAAACGTCCTCAACCGCGGCGTCATCTCCAACCTGCCGTACGACGCGTGCGTAGAGGTACCCTGCCTCGTCGACAAGAACGGCATCACGCCGACGTACGTGGGCGATCTCCCGCTTCAGCTCGCGGCGATGAACTCCTCGAATATCTACGCGCAGATGCTGACGATCGAAGCCGCCGTAACCTGCGACCGCTCGAAGGTCTATCAGGCGGCGATGATGGATCCGCACACCGGAGCGGAGCTGTCGACCGACGAGATCGTCGCGATGTGCGACGAACTTATCGCGGCGCACGAAGGAGCCGGATATCCGATTTTTTAAACTGTAAACTAAAAAGCCGCCCGAATCGGGCGGCTTTTTTGCATACCGTAGAATCAAAGTAATGACGGCTCCGCCGTCAATTCACGAAAGCAGAGCTTTCAATTCATGATTACCGCGTTTTTCGCGGAAATCAATTCATGCGCCGCAGGCGCAATTCATTCGTCTTTAATATCCCTTCCCCGTTCCCGCATATAGAGAAAATGAATTGCACCCTTCGGGTGCGTGAATTGTCCCTTCGGGACGTGAATTGATTTTGCCGAGGGCAAAATCGTGAATTGCACCTTCGGTGCATTAAAAAGACGGCCCTGCCGTTTTTTTCAAAAAACCATTGACAACGCGAGTGTATTGGTGTATTATTGTACTAACACAATAGCACAAAGGGAGGATGTCATTGAATACCTGGAAATTCGACCCGGAGAAACCGTTGTTCCGTCAGATATGCGACCGGCTGTGCGACGAGATCGCGCGCGGCGCATACCCGCCGGGAAGCAAAGTTCCCTCCGTCAGAGAACTCGCGGTGATCGCGGGGGTAAACCCGAACACCGTCCAGCGCGCCCTCTCCGAGCTTGAGGACGAGGGGATCCTCGTCTCAAGGCGCGGCGACGGACGGTACGTCGCCGACAACGGAACGCTCAAGGACAGCATGCTCCTCGAGCGGTCGCGCACCGCTACGACCGAGTTCGTACGCGCGATGAAGGATCTCGGGCTTGACGACGCGATGATCCGCGAATCACTTGAAAAGGCGCTCACCGAAGCGCCGGGAACGAAAGGAGTTGACGCTGCAAGTGGAACGGCAGTTTATTCTTGAATGCAACAACCTGACGAAGCTCTACGGACAGAAGCCGGCGCTTCTGGACGTAAATCTAAAACTCTGCCTCGGCAGGATCGTCGGCCTGCTCGGCCCGAACGGTTCGGGCAAGACGACGCTGATCAAACTCGCCAACGGTCTTCTGACGCCTACGTCGGGCGAGATCCTGATAGACGGGATGAAACCGGGCGTTGAGACGAAAAAGATCGTCTCCTTCCTTCCCGACTGCGATTTTCTCGCCGGGTGGATGACGATCGAGCGGGCTATCGAGTACTCCCGCGATTTCTTCTCCGACTTCCGCACCGACGCTGCGAAAGAGATGGTGGCGCGGCTCGGGCTCGATCTCAAGCAGAAGATAAGAACGCTCTCCAAAGGCAACCGTGAAAAAGTCTCCCTTATCCTTGCGATGAGCCGCGAGGCGAAACTGTACCTGCTCGACGAGCCGATCGCGGGCGTCGACCCCGCGACGAGAGAATACATCCTCGAGACGATCCTCGCGAATTACGCGGAGAACTCTACCGTCGTGATCTCGACCCACCTGATCGCCGACGTCGAAACGATCCTGAACGACGTTCTGTTCATCAGAGAAGGCAGGATCGACCTGTACAGAAGCGCGGAGGAGATCCGCGAGACGGAACACATGAGCGTCGACGCTCTGTTCCGGGAGGTGTACAAATGGTAAGGAAACTATACAAGCACGAAGCGCTCTTTTATCTGCGCTGGTTCATTCCGATCGCAGCGGCGTGTATCGGCATCGCGCTGATAAGCAAGCTGACGCTGCTCTTCCCCGATAATCAGATCACGGAGATCATCAAATCCATGATCATTTCCGTCTATCTGTCATCGCTCGGCGCAATGATCGTGTTCGGCATCGTGATCGTATCGCTCCGGTTCTTCAGGAGCATGTTCACCCACGAGGGATATTTCACCCACACGATCCCGGTAGAGCCGTCGTCTCTTCTCAACTGCAAGCTGATCTGCGGCGTGCTGTTCATGCTCGTCCTCGTCGCAGTCGCCGGGACGTCAGTGTTCATCATGTCGCTCGGTCAGGAACTCGCGGTGGCTCTGCAGCAGATATTTGAAGGATTCTCGTCCGCGTTCAGAAACGGCGAGGGACTCGACGTCGTTCTGTTCATCATCGAGATCTGCCTCTGCGCGCTGCTTTACCTTCTGAGAAAGATCCTGCACGTTTACTGCGCATGCTCGATCGGTCAGCGTATGAAGAGCAAGATCGGCGGCGCGATCATGTGGTTCTTCATCCTCTACGGGATCCAGCAGGGCGCGGGCACGGTCCTTGAACTCGTATTTCTTCCCATATTGTTCAGCGAGGATTCCTCTATCGTCACGATGCACGTCATGCTGTCGGGATACGCGCTTTATCAGTTCGCGATCGCCTTGACGTTCTATCTGATCTCGAGATACAGGATCAAGAACAGGTTGAATCTGGAATAAGCGTTTTTATTCTCAGAACAAGGAGGTTTTTGTTTTGAGTGAAGAAATCACAGTCAAGAAAGGGCTTCCACTCATAGCAAAAATAATGATACCAATCGGAGCGGTGCTTCATTTTCTCATGATGCTGTTTATGATCGTCGTCGGGGTGATCTGCCTGTTCGGCGTACTGCTGATGTCCATGTCCGAGGACGTGCATGTGACCGATCCCGCAGAGTACAGCCGTGTCGACGGGGGAAAAACCGTAAGTTTTTTTCCGGAGTCCGTCGAGGAGTTTACGATCAACCGATATAGCTACACCGCGCACAGATTCCTTGATGACACCTGCGAGATATTTCTCGATATTACCGTCACTAATGAACAGTTTGACCGACTGATAACGGAAGCGCGCGGATACCCCGGAGTCCTCGAAGAACCTGCGTACTATGACGGGGATTATACCGAAATCGTATTTACGGATTATTACGTACTTAACGACGACCCCATTCCGAACGACGTAAACCGTGTCGGGAACGCGCATATTTCGAAAGTCATTTATAACGAGAAGAACCACAATATCATCTACGAATATTTATATGCGCTCGATTCCGGCTCGTATCCCGTATACGAGGTCGAATACTTCAACCGATTCGCCATCTGGGAAGTCGAGTACAGCGAAAACTGCAGCAACTTCGCGGCGGATCCGCAAAGGTAAACGGCGCGGCTGTGAAAAAAGAGGATACTTAAAAATGAGACGCAAAACGATTCTTTCTGCGGCCGCGCTTGTGCTGATCTGTGCGATCGCGCTGTCGCTGTGTTCGTGCTTAAATTCCATTCATACGGATTACAGCGTTGAAGCGTACGAAAAAGGATTGCGCTACAGTTCCGTTATGCCCCGACCGGATCAGTTCGGGGACAGCGAAGAGATCTTCACAAAACACTTTCAGGTGGATTTTGCGTTCTTTCGATCTCATACGTATATTCTCATAGCAAAATATGACCGGGAAAAATACGAAGAGAAAAGAGACCGGCTTCTTTCTTCAGGCGGTTTTGAGACAGAGCCGATCAAAGAACCAGATTACGGCGATATCGCCACCTCGTTTGAACTTGACGGATTTCATTTCGGTTATCTGCTCCTGAGCGAATATCCCAAAAGAATGTATTTTATCGGATACAGAGACGAAACGAGGCAGATCGCCTACGTCTGGTTTGACGATCCGGATTTAGACTATATCGAGACGGAATTCGATCAGTTTCTTCGTGAATACGGATGGGAGTGTCCTAAATAAGGATTTAAGTCAAAAAATGACCTCGGAAGAGGTCATTTTTTATTGACTTCGGGTAATTTGTGATCGACGTCCTCGCCGGAGAGAAAGCGGAGGAAGTTTCCGCGGTAGATCTTTTCTCTCACATCGTCCGCGACGCCGAGGTCGTCCATGATGGCCCTGTCGCGGGCGATCCAGCCGGAGACCCAGTCGACGTTATAGTCGTTCGCCATCGAGTCCGTTCCGAAAACGATATTGTTCTCTACGTCGTAGCCCACGGTGAAGAGTTTAGTCAACAGATCACGTCTGTATATCTCCGGCGTTCCGGGCGTGAGGTCGAAGAACATCTCCGAGGAACGTCTTTGCAGATAGGAGTTCAAAAATTTGCCGTAGACGGCTATACACTCGTCGTGCCACGGCCATGAGCAGTGACCCATCGAGAATTTTACTCCGCCCGCGAGATTGAGAAGCGCCTCCCAGTTTGCCGGGCGGTTGTAGTTCGACGTATCCGTCCCGCCCCAGAGGATCCCCGAGTGATATATCACGGGAAGGTTCGTCTTCTCTATCGCTTCAAGCGTTCTCATGCTCTCGGGGCACCCGACGTAAAAGCTGTCGCAGATGATCTTGAAGGCGACAACGCCCGATGCGGCGGCGTCTTTTATCTGATCCGTCACGCCTTTCTCGAAAGGGTGTATCCACAAAACCGGGAAAAGGCGGCCTTCAAACGGGCGGCACCAGTCGAAGAGGTTGGTTATCCGCTCGCGGTACGGCAGTTTCGCTATCGGCGCGACCCCGATCTCCGGGGACGCGGAAAACAGCGCGCCGCCCCAGACCCCCGATTTCTCCATTTGAGAGATAAGGCGTTCCGGTTCGGGTCTCCCGCCGTTTATGTGAACGTGCATATCGATCAGTTTCACGCCGTCAACCCCCGATATTACCGAGAATGTACTGGACGAGATAGACTATGCCGCCTCCCGCCATGAGAACGGCGAGGATTATGCACATCAGCCGGATCGCCTTCTGCGCCGGCGTAGCCCGTTTTTTCGTGACGTTCTGTCCTCTGTTCGCGTTTTTCTTCTTTGCCATCGCTTTGATCCTTTACTCCATTGTTATCTGCTCGCCGGACGACTCGACCGCGACCGCGGTTGCCGGGATCTTGATCTTTCTTATCTTCGGCACGTCGGCGTACTTCGCGGCGTCTTCGCCCGCATACGCTGCGACGACTTTCTGATTCCTCTTAAGGGAGAGGAGAGTGACGCCCGCGGACGTTCTCGTCGTTTTTGTCGGAATGAGCGAGGACGATATCAGGATCCCCCTGCCCTCGTTCGTCATAAGAACGATATCCGTCGGGCCGTGTTCGTAGAACGCGGCGACGATAGGAGCCGCCTCCGAATAGGCGTTTATAAGGCGTCTTCTGTTCGCTTTCGTCTCGTAAGCGGAAACGGGTATGCGAACGCCCTTGCCGTTCTCAAACAGGAAGACTACGTATTTGTCCTCGGGGTAGTTTTTGAGCGCCTTCATCATGATGACACCCTCGCCCTCGTCGAAGCCGAGTTTGGCGGGAATGAAGTCTCCGAGCGACGACGCTTTGACCTGATCGAAATCGGAAACTCTCGCCTTGTACGCCTTCGCCTTATCGGAGAAGAAGAGCAGTTCCGCGATATTCTCGGTGTCCTCGGAGTTGCGCACGTCGTCGCCTTCCTTGAACTTCTGCTCGTCTGCGCCGCGAAGCGACTGATACGTAATTTTCTTGAAATAGCCCTCTCTGGAAAGGAGGACCAGCACGCCGTAGTTCTCGGTGACGTCGACGGTCGGAGTATCGACAATGTCCTCCGGGAAGACGAGGAACGTTTTTCTCGGCTTTCCGAACTTCTTTTTGACTTCCTTGAGCTGTTCGATTATCCGCGCCTTGATCCGCAGATCGTCGGCGACGGTCAGTTCGAGATCGGCTATCTCCGCCTGAAGCGATTCGATCTCGCGGATGCGCCCGATTATATATTCGCGGTTAAGGTGACGGAGTTTTATCTCCGCGATGTATTCCGCCTGGATCTGATCGATCCCGAAACCCTCCATCAGGCGCGGGACGACGTCCGATTCCTTCTCCGTACCGCGGACGATCGCGATCGCTCGGTCGATGTCGAGCAGGATCTTGCCGAGCGCACGGAGAAGGTGAAGCTTGTCTTTCTTTTTGGAGAGTTCGAAGGTCAGCTCGCGCCTCAGGCAGCCGATCCTGAACGTTATCCACTCCCTGATGATGCCTCCGACGCCGAGCGTCTGCGGCGCGCCGTTGATAAGCACGTTGAAGTTGCAGGCGAAGTTGTCTTCAAGTTTCGTGAGGCGGAAGAGTTTCGCCATGAGCTGGTCGGGATCGGTCCCGCGGCGAACGTCGAGAGTCAGTTTGAACCCGTTTTTGTCTATCGAATCGCGGTAGTCGGATATCTCCTTGAGTTTCCCTTCCTTCATCAGGTCGGCGATCTTGTCCAGGATCTGTTCGATCGACGTCGAATAGGGTATCTCGAGTATCTCGATCACGTTGTCTTTTTTGTTGAAAGCATATCTTGCGCGGAGTTTGAACGAGCCGACTCCGGTCTCATAGATCGCCTTCATCTGCTCTCTGTCGTAGATCAGATCGCCGCCGCCCGGGAAATCGGGCGCTTTGATCAGATCGAGAAGACGGTCGGTCGGCGTCTTCGGATTCTTGAGGACGGCGATAGTGCCGTCGCAGATCTCAGCGAGGTTGAACGAGCAGATATTCGACGCCATTCCGACGGCGATACCCTTGTTGTTCGAGACGAGAATATTCGGGAACGTGGTCGGCAAAAGGGCAGGCTCCGTCATCGTATTGTCGTAATTGGGTATCATATCGACGGCGTTCTTGTCGATGCCGCCGAAGATCTCCGCGCAGATCGGCGCGAGTTTGACCTCGGTGTACCTCGCCGCGGCGAATTTCATATCGGAGGAATACTGCTTGCCGAAGCTTCCTTTCGATTCGACGAAAGGATGAAGGAGAGATTCGTTGCCGCGCGTCAGGCGGACGAGCGTCTCGTAGATCGCCGCGTCGCCGTGCGGGTTCAGACGCATCGTCTGACCGACGACGTTCGCGCTCTTCGTCAATCCGCCCGAGAGAAGTCCCATCCTGTACATCGTGTACAGGAGTTTTCTGTGGGACGGTTTGAAGCCGTCGATCTCCGGGATGGCGCGCGAGACGATCACCGTCATAACGTACGGCATATAGTTCTTCTCGATCGTCTCCGTTATCGCCTGATCGGTGATGAACGCCTCTTTTATCTCTCTTTCGGGTTCTTTCTTCTTTCTTGCCATTATACCGGTGCCTTTCGTCAGTTTTCAGGTGTTGTTATCTTGCCTCCGGCGGCTCGGATGAGCCGGTTGTAAAGCGCTAAAAATTTGCCCGTTTTCGGCGGAACACGGACGTAAACTCTGTCGAGCGACAGCTCGTCCGCCTGCCGCAGCAGGGAAAAGAATGCGTGACACATGTCGTCCGCTCCTCCGTCTCCCGAGAGAAGCGCCGTTCCCTTCACCTGATCGGCATATCCGTCGGGTACGATCGCGCCGACGCGCGGAGCGGGATCGCAGTTCGCCGCGTCTATCATCTCTTCAAGCGCGCCTTCGTACGCTATGACCTCGGCGCGCGGGGAGTAATGCTTGTATTTCATCCCGGGGGAAAGCGGTCTGTCGCCCGAGAGCGACGGATCGGTGACCGCTCCGGCGATCCTGACCGACCTCATGACCTCTGCCAGCATATCCGCGGTGACGTCGCCGGGGCGCAGGATCGTGCATCCGCCGTCTCCGTCAAGCGAGATGACCGTCGACTCAACGCCTACGCGGCAGGGGCCGCCGTCGATGATCGCGTCGATCCTGCCGTCAAGATCGGCAAGCACGTGCGCCGCCTCCGTCGGCGACGGAGAACCCGATCTGTTTGCGGACGGAGCCGCTATCGGACAGCCGGACGCTTTTATCAAAGCGCGCGCCGCGGGGTGTTCCGGGCAGCGCACCGCCACCGTGTCGAGCCCGCCCGTGACGGACGGATCGATCTTTTCGGTTTTTTTGAGAACGACCGTCAGCGGACCGGGCATGAACCGTTCGGCGAGACGGTAAAACTCGCTCTGAACGACGGCGAAATCCTCCGCCTCGTTCGGCTCCGACACGTGAACGATGAGCGGGTTGTCCGAAGGACGCCCCTTCGCCTCGTATATCTTTTTCGCAGCTCCGGGATAATATGCCGACGCGCCGAGACCGTAGACCGTCTCCGTGGGGAACGCGACGAGCCCGCCGCGCTTTATTATATCCGCGGCGTATGCTATCGCACCGTCGGATACCGGCAGAACGACCGTCTTTTTTTCACTCACCGGTCCCGCCCCCTTCTTTGAGACGCGCCGCGGTATCTGCCGTGATCAGCGCGTCGATAACGGCGTCCATATCTCCGTTGACGAACGATTCGAGCGTGTAAAGCGTCAGACCGATGCGATGATCGGTCACCCTTCCCTGCGGGAAATTATACGTTCTGATGCGCTCGCTCCTGTCGCCCGATCCGACCTGGGACCGGCGCGCTCCGGCGATCTTCTCCGTCTGCTCGCGCAGTTTCATATCGTAGAGTTTCGCGCGAAGGATCTTCATGGCGCGGTCGCGGTTCTTGAACTGGCTTCTCTCGTCCTGACATTCGATAACGATGCCCGTCGGTTTGTGGATAAGACGTATCGCGGATTCGGTCTTGTTGATATGCTGACCGCCCGCGCCGGAAGACTTGATGGTCTCGACCGTGAGGTCGGCCGGGTTTATCTCGATCTCCACGTCCTCCGCCTCGGGAAGGACTGCGACCGTCGCGGCGGAAGTGTGGATCCTGCCGGACGTCTCCGTCTCCGGGACGCGCTGGACGCGGTGAACGCCGCCCTCGAATTTGAATCTCGACCAGGCGCCGTCTCCCGTCACAATAAAGGAGATCTCCTTGAAGCCGCCGAGCCCCGTCTCGTTTTCGGAAACGAGTTCAACTTTGAAGCCGCGGCTCGCGGCGTACATCGAATACATACGGAAAAGGACCCCGGCAAAGAGAGCCGCCTCCTCGCCTCCCGTTCCGGCGCGGATCTCGACGACGACGTTTTTATCGTCGTCCGGGTCGCGCGGCAGAAGAAGAACGCGAAGCTCGTCTTCGAGTTCCGGGAGACGTTTTTTGAGCGCGTGATATTCCTCGAGAGCGAAGTCCCTCATTTCGGGATCGTCCTCGGTCTCGGACAGGGAACGCGCCTCCTCGGCAGCGTCCCGCGTCTTTACGTACTCCCTGTATTTCTCGACCGTCGGCAGGATCGCTTTCCGCTCTTTCATAAGACGGGTGAGCCTCACCTGATCGGCGGCGACGGCGGGATCGGACAGTTCTTCCTCTATTCGGTCGAAACGGTCCGATACGTCCTTGAGTTTTTCTATCATCGGATATTATCAGTCTGCGTTGAACGCGCTGACCGCCTTGTGCGTTTCGTAAAGGTCGGCCTTCGAGATGACCTCGAAAGGCGCGTGCATCGATATTACGGGAACGCCTATGTCGATCGTGTCGATATTGAGCGTCGAGATGAACATTGCGACCGTTCCGCCGCCGCCCTGATCGACTTTTCCGAGCTCCGCCATCTGCCATACGACGTCCGCTTTGTCAAGCAGCGCGCGGATCTTCGCAGTGAACTCCGCGCCCGCGTCGTTGGTACTGCTCTTGCCGCGGCGGCCCGTGTATTTGGCGAGACCGACGCCGCAATGAACGATCGCGGAGTTCGTCTTCTCGTAAACGTCGGGATAATTGGGATCGTACGCCGCGGTAACGTCGGCGGAGAGACACGCGGAACGAGCGCGTACGACCGCCGGATCGGCGCCGAGATCACGGGAGATCTTGTCGACGAGGTCGCAGAAGATCTCGCCCTTCATACCCGTGGGACCGTCGCTGCCAACCTCTTCCTTGTCGGCGAAGATCGCCATTAACGTGCGGCGAGGCGCGTCCGCATGATCGAGAAGCGCAGTGAGGCAAGGGTAAGCGCAGACGCGGTCGTCGTGACCGTACGCGCCGAGCAGCCATCTGTCGAATCCGATATCGACGCACTTAGCCGCGGGAACGGCGCATATATCCGCGCTGAGGAAATCCTCCTCGGTGATCTCGTATTTCTCGTTGAGGATCGAAAGGATCCTGATCTTTACTGCGTCCTTTTCGACCGGTTCGCCGTCGTCGAACTCGGGCGACGAGCAGATCATGATATTGAGTCCTTCGCCCGAAAACGCTTTGTCAAGCGGCTTGTTCCCCTGATCGCCCGAGAGATGGGGAAGAAGGTCGGAGATACAGAACTGCGGGTCGCCCGGCTCCTCGCCGACTTTCACGTCAACGGTCGAGCCGTCCTTTTTGACGACGACGCCGTGGATGGCGAGCGGAACGGTCGTCCACTGGTATTTTCTGATCCCGCCGTAATAATGCGTTTTGAAATAGCCGATCCCGTCTTTCTCAAAGACCGGGAGGGGCTTGAGATCGAGGCGCGGGCTGTCGATGTGAGCCGCGCTGATCCTGATCCCGTCTTCGGCGATATCGCCGGAACCGACGACGGCGGCGATAACGCTCTTGTTCCTGTTGTTGACGTAGAACTTGTCGCCCGGCTTCAGCGTCTTTTGTGGGTCGTATTCCTCAAATCCCGCGGCGGCAAGGCGCGCGACGACCTCTTTTACGGCTTCGCGCTCCGTTTTCGACGCGTCGAGAAATTCCGCGTATCCGCGGGCGTAGTCCTGCATGGCGGCGAGAGCCGCTCCGTCTTCTCTCTCGAACGCGGTTTTCTTCTTGTAGATCAGTTCCTCATATTTGTCGCTCATTTTATATACTTCCTTTCGGCTTTTTGATCTCAGTTATAAAGCGATTTGTATTTCGCGGCAATGCTTTCGAGTTTTTCCACCTCCGCGGCGACCGACTCGTCGGGGATCGTGAGTTTACCCATCTCGCCGAGAAGCTCCGGGTCCTCGCGCCAGAGATCGACGGCTTCACGGCTCGACGCGACGGCTGCGAAGACCTGTTCCCACCGTCCGTACGAGGAGTATAGGATCGACAGGTAGTACGTACCGTAACGAATATTCGTCTCGGGATCGTAAAGAATGCCGTCGGTCAGGTCTTCTCTCGTCACGGAGAGAAGACGGGTGAATTCGACGGGCTTGAGGCCCGTCAGTCCCACGCCGGTGTCGCTCCCGACGTAATTGGACCGGAAGTCGCTCTTGTACTTGATCACGGCGTAAACGACTTCCTCGGGAATGGCGTACTCGGCGGCGTACTTTTCCACGTGCTCCGAGAACTCTCTCGGATACTTCTTATAGTCCATATTCCGGCTCACGGTCTGCCACACGAAACCCATCGCGACTGACAGCGCGATAATGGCGGCGATCACCGCGGACCTCAAAAGCGCTCTTTTATATTTCATCCCTCGTATTTTTCCTTTATGATCTCTGCTATCCTTCCGACGTCTTTTCTGATCGAGGAGAGCGGGCGGTCGGTGTCGATCAGAAGATCGACGGGAAGCTCTTCCGGCCTTGCCTGCGCCGCGAGCCTCGCCCCGGCGCTCGCCGCATCGATACCGTCACGGTCCGAGATGCGTTCGATCAGCACTTCGTCCGGCGCGTCGGTCGCGATGACAAGATCGCATTTTTTGTCTAGACCGCTCTCGAACAGAAGCGGGGCGTCTACGATAACGGCGGAAAAACCGCGCCTTCCGAGTTCCTCGGCGAGCCTCAGCGTCTGTTCGATAATGAACGGATGGGCGGTACGGTTCAGAAGTTCCCTCTTTTCGGCTCCGTCCTCCGCGAAAACGGCGGAACGGACGAATTCTCTGTTGAGCGAGCCGTCCTCAAGAACGGTCCCCTCGCCGAAGATATCCGAAAGCGCGGCGAGACACTCGCTGATCTTCCCCTTTTCACGGGACGGACCCGTCAGATCGCGCCATACCGCGTCGGTATCGATCGACGGCACGCCGAACTCTTCAAAAAAGGACGCTACGGTCCCTTTTCCCGAGCCGCTTCTGCCGCAGAGCCCGATCAGCGCGGGCGTCTTTTTTTTCTTCATAAACTCACCGCTCCCATAATTCTCCAAGTATATATTATACTATATCAAGGGTCGGTTTGCAAGAGAAAGAAAGGTCGTTTTTCGCGCGCGTCAATATCGAAAAACCCGTTGTAATGTTCCCCGTTTTCTGATAAAATGAGATACGGTAAATATTCCCGCGACATACGTTCCGGGTATCGGAAAAGGAGACTGTCACTATGATCAAAGTCGGAGTAGTCGGCGCGAGAGCGGAATCGTTCTTCAGCGCGTTCGCCGCGAGAGACGACGCGAAGATCACCGCGGTCTGCGATCTGGACGAAGAGACCGTCGAGGCGATCGGAGACCGCCTTTCCCTGCCGAAGGAATCGAGATTCAGGATATACGAGGATATGCTCGACCGCGCGGATATAGACGCCGTCCTCATCGCGACGCCGATGCAGTGCCACGTGCCCCAGGCGATAAAAGCCCTGCAGTCGGGCCGCCACGTGATGTGCGAGGTCACCGCCGCAGTTACGATGGACGAGCTGTGGTGGCTGATCGAAGCGGTCGAGAAATCGGGCAAGATCTATATGTATTCCGAAAACTACTGCTACACCCCTGAAATGCAGATAGTCAAGGAAATGGCGCGCGCCGGAATGTTCGGCAAGATCTATTACGCGGAGGGCGAGTACACGCACGACTGTACCGACCTGCGTACCTGGCACGGTCAGGTCGGCTGGAGATCGTACTGGCAGATGGGAACGCGCGGAGCGTTCTATCCGACGCACTCCCTCGGCCCCGTTATGCAGTGCTTCGACGACGACGAGAGGATCACGGAGATCGCGTGCTTCTCCTCGGGAAACCACAACCCGTACGGTCTGCGAAACGACGACGTGAATCAGGTGATGTGCCGTCTGAAGAGCGGCGGGCTCGTCAAGATCCGCGTGGACACCATATCTCCCCGTCCGCACGCGCTGACTTACTATCAGATACAGGGTACGAAAGGCTGCTTCGAGGCGCCTCGCACGGGCGGCGATCACGTCGTGGCGGTCGATACCGAGGAGAATCCCGAGGGCCATACCGCGTGGCGTTCTCTTTACGATTTCAGTTATATGCTTCCCGACCGGTTCAAATCGGGCGCGGGCAGCGGCGCGGGCCACGGAGGCGGCGACTATTATATCGTCGAGGACTTCGTGACGGCGATAAAGAAAAACGAGACGCCTTACCTGAACGTGTACCGCGCGGCTGAGTGGACCGCGGTCGCGCTGCTCAGCCAGCTCTCCGTGACGAACAACGGCAGAATTATGGAAATGCCGAACTTCAGACCGGGAATGAGCTGGGAAGAAAAAAGAATCAAGTTATAAAACAAAAAAGGCGGCAGGCACCGAAAAGTGCCTGCCGCCTTTTTTGATCTACATTTCGTTTATCGACTCAACGGCCAGTTTTCCGTCCCTGATCGTTCCGCTCACTTCAACGAGCGTACCGATCGCGGGGACTTCGCCGTCCCAGATCATATCGATCTCCCACGAATTGTCGTAGTAGGGATCTTCCAGCGAACCTGACGATGCGATCCGTCCGTAAGCAAGAAACCGCGCTCCCTCGAAAGACTCCTTACGGTAAATTACGTTGAGCATCTGAACGCGTTCAAGCGTACAACTCAGCGAACGCATATCCCTCTCGGCGGTAGGTCCCCGATACTCCGTTTTGACTTTGACGGAGGCATCGGTGATCCAGTACCCGTCGAGCGCGTCTTCGCTTGACGCGAAAGTACCCGACGCGACCACGAGAGACCCGACGGGAGGAAGGGATCCGGCATCCTGCGGGACGATCTCCCACTGCCAGTCGCAGCATTTGGTCTGGTCGTAATAGCCCCAGACGTAATAGCGCATCTTTCCGTTATACGCGTCGTAGATGCTTGCGAGGACGCCCTCTTTCTCGACTTTTTTCCCGTCCGCTTCTTTGCCGTAATCGGCGTAGAAAACGTTCTGATAAAGAAGATATTCGTCCTGGCTGAAAACCTCGGGGCGTTCATCGGAGGAACCGGTCCCTGATGGTTCCGTCCCGGAGGGAACCGTTCCCGTCTGTCCGGAAGGAGCGGCGCCGCATCCGGCGCACGTCAGGACCGTGACCGCGGCGAGGACTGCCGACAATATCTTAACTGCTGTTTTTGACATTTTTCTGATTTCGTCTTTCAGGCGCTGCGCCGGTGGGTAATTAAAGTTTCGTCGTAAAATACTGTCTCGCTCCGCACTTGGTGCAGAAGACCGCGCTCGCGCTTATCTGCGCCCCGCAGGAGGTACAGAATCTGACCTGCCCGGCCTTTTCTTCCGCTTTGGGAGCTCCGAGTTTCGTACCGCAGCCGGTACAGAAGATCGCTCCGGGACGGATCTCTTTGCCGCACTTCGGGCAGACGTCCTGTTTCGGCTCGTCGGGCGTGAATGACGGAGCGGCGGGAGCAGGCTCGGTAAAGGGGTTCTGCGCGATCGGGGGGGGAGTGACCGGCGGTTCAAATTTCGGCGGTTCAACGACCGGAGCGTCAACGACGGGCGCTTCGACGGCCGGTGGTTCGACCGCGGGCGCCTCGAACGTCGGCGCTTCAACTACGGGATGTTCAACTACCGGGGTCTCAACGACCGGTTCTTCGACGACCGGAGGTTCGACCGCGGGCGCCTCGAACGTCGGCGCTTCAACGACCGGAGGTTCGACCACGGGCGCCTCGACGACCGGTTCTTCAACGACCGGAGGTTCGATCACGGGCGCCTCGACGACCGGCTCTTCAACGACCGGAGGTTCGACCACAGGCGCTTCAAACGCGGGTGCTTCAACAACCGGCTCTTCGATAACCGGTTCTTCGACCGCCGGCGGATCTGTCTCCATTTTCGCTCCGCAAACCGTGCAGAACAACGCGTCGGCGTCAACTATCGCCCCGCACGTGGGGCAGACCTTTCCCTCCGGAGAGGCTACTGAGTCCTCGGGTTTTTCAGGGATCTCCGGCGCTTTATTCAGCGGAGCTCCGCAGGAAGTGCAGAATATCGCGTCGGCTTCCACGGGTTTGCCGCAAACGGGGCAAATGGGACCTTCCTCTTTCTTTTCAGCCTCGGCGAGAGCTTCCTCAAGCGCCTTTTTTTCCGCCTCAAGAGCAGCGAGTTTCGATTCGATTTCGTTTCTGTCCATTATGATTCTCCTTTCGGGTTCTTTCTTTGGTTCAATTTTATCACAACGCGAAAAAAATAGCAACGGGGTCTTTGCCGCAACTCTATTTTTATGGTAAAATATAGAAAACGAAACGACACGGAGGATCACGGAATGTTCAGGATCGTAACGGACCCCGGCGCCGCCGCGGAATGCGACGCCGTCATATACCCGGTAAGGCGCGAACCGGAGACGCGGGTCGCCCGGTTTGCGGGGCGCACCGTACAGCTGCGCTGCATATCTCCCGGGGACGCATGCGCCGTTCCGTCTTCCGAAGGGGAGAAAAAAACGTTCTGTGCCGTTCTGCCTGACAGAGCGGGCGGCGACGGAGCCGTTTGCGCCGCCGCGGTCATAGCCGGTTTTGAAGAGGCGGAGCGCGCGGGAGCCGGATCTGTCGCTCTTTTCGCGTCGGGAGCGATCCCGCCGGACGCGCTGTTCGACTTCGTCGTCCCCGCGATCAGAGAATATCTCGAAGAAAAAGAGGCGGACGCAGTCGTCATAACGGACTCGTCGGCGCGCGAGACGCTGAGGGCGAGGACGCCCGACCTTCTCGCCTCACTTATCTCTCTCGGCGAGAGCCCTCTGCAGGATTATGAGTGCAGAGCCTCAGGTGCAGCCCCCGCCCCGAAACTCAAAAAAACGAAGAAGATCCGCGAAAAGCGGCTGCGCAGAGCAAAAAATGAGGCCGCCGCTCCGTCGTTTGAGTCGGAGGAAGCGACGCCCTTCGGCATCGAGTTTGAAAAAGCGGAAACACGGCTTCCGCCGCCCGAACTCTGCGCGGACTTCGCAGGCGCGGCAGACGAGGACCTCGAGCGGCTAATAGGTCAGATAGACGAGAGTTTTTCCGAGATGCTCCTCCGTCTCATAGACGAGGCGGGGATCACCGACGCGGAGTGCTACAAGCGCGCGAACGTCGACCGCAAACTTTTCTCCAAGATCAGGAGCAACCGTCTTTACAGGCCCAGCAAGCAGACGGCGGTCGCGTTCGCGATCGCGCTGAAACTCGATCTCGAGGGGACGGCGGACCTTCTTATGAAAGCCGGTTTCGCCCTCTCGCACAGCAGTAAGTTCGACATCATCGTAGAGTATTACATCTCGCGGGGCGTGTGGGATCTGTTCACGATAAACGAGACCCTTTTCGCGTACGATCAGCCGATGATCGGCTGCGCGTAAAACGCGCCTCAAATGTCGCCCGGCAGGCGACCTTCACGATTTCTTTTCGGTATATAATGACGGCGTGATCGGGAAACGGTCACGCCGAAAATATTTGCCGAAAAGGAGATAAAAAATGAAAAAAGAAAACAAAAAGATCACCGAGATGGTATTCATCCTCGACAGAAGCGGGTCGATGGGCGGGCTCGAATCAGACACGATAGGCGGCTTCAACTCGATGCTTAAAAAGCAGCGGGAGGAAGAGGGCGAGGCGTTCGTCACGACCGTACTTTTCGACGGGGAAGTCGAGACGCTCCACGACAGACTTCCGATAGGCGAGGTCCCCGGGATGACAAAGAAGGAATACTTCGTCCGCGGGTGTACCGCCCTGCTCGACGCGATCGGTTCGACCGTCCGGCACGTTGAAAAGGTCCACAGGTATATCCGCAAAGAGGACGTGCCCGGTAACGTGGTCTTCGTCATCACGACGGACGGACTTGAGAACGCGAGCAGAGAGTTCTCGGCGGAAAAGGTCAGGTCGATGATCGAAAAGAAGAAAAAGGAGGGATGGGAATTCCTCTTCATCGGCGCGAACATCGACTCGGTCACTACTGCGGCGGCGTTCGGCATCAACGAGAGCCGCGCGGTCGACTATCACGCGGACGCCAAAGGGACGAAAGTACTTTACTCCGCGGTCGGTTCGGCGATCACGAAGATGAGGAAGTGCGCGAAGATCGAAGACAGCTGGGCGCAGGAGATCAGCGAGGATTACAAAAGCCGCAAATAAACAGATCCGGCACGGTGATAAAAACGGCGGGGGAGCTTCCCCGCTGTTTTTGCGTCTGTTCCGAACATGACTCGTTAAGGTTGATTTATTCCCGTTTCATGATATAATTATAAGAAACGGACGCAAAAAGGACGGAGAAACGACATATGAAGTGGTTTTATCCCGAAGACGATTCCGAACCGACGATCACAGCCCGGGAACAGATCAAAAGCGCGCACAGAGAAAGCGACATACGGCTCCCGAAAACCGCGATCGTTTTCTTTATGGGAAGATGCGTGGAATATCTCAGCGAAAAATACGGCGCGGAAGAATACCCGGAACTCTTTCCGCGCTTCCTTAACCGCTGTCCGATCCGAAAGATCAACGAGTTCGGTCTGTGTTTTCTGAACGGCGGATGCGGCGCGCCGCAGGCCTGCGATACGGTCGAAACGCTTGCCGCGCTCGGCGTTGAAAACGTCATCGCCGTCGGAATGTTCGGCGCGTTCGATCCGCGGGTCAAGCCGGGGGACGTCATAACGCCTGAAAAGGCTTTTTCGGAAGAGGGAACTTCTCTCCATTACTACGAATCCATCGATCACGCCGTTCCCGACGGCGATCTGCTGAAACTCTGCTCATCCGTGCTGAAGAAAGATACCTATCCGATCGTTTCAACCGACGCCGTATACCGCCAGACGTTTTTCAAAGAACGGCTGTGGCGGGAAAAGGGCGCGGTCGGCGTCGATATGGAGACGTCCGCGGTATTCAGCGTATCCGGTTATCTCGGAATGAAGGCGGCGGCGATACTGATGGCCTCCGACCTGCATCCGCAAGATCCCGGCGGTCCGAAATGGGAATGGAAAATGACGCGCGAAATGCGATTCGATCTGGCGGAAAAAAGTATAGCCGTCGCAAAAGAACTGGCGTGATCCGCCCGACGGTTCGAAAAAACAAACGCGGGAGGTCCCGGCAATGGGAAAAGACGACAAGACGAACGTGATGAGAGTTTTCGATGCGGCGGGGGTGAAGTACGACCACTACTCGTTCGACGCGAAGCAGAAGAGCGGCGCGGAAGCGGCGCGCGAGATGGGCGCGGATCCGGAGGCCGTCTTCAAAACGCTCGTTACGGTCGGAAAAACGGGCGAGCATTACGTCTTTATGATCCCCGTTCTGCGCGAGCTGGACCTCAAACTCGCCGCGGCCGCGGCAGGCGAGAAAAGCATCGCCATGATCAAAGAAAAAGACCTTTTGCCCCTGACCGGTTACGTTCACGGCGGATGTTCCCCCGTCGGGATGAAAAAACAGTTCCGCACTTTCATCGACAAAAGCGCGGAACGGTTTGACGTTATTTATTTCAGCGGCGGAAAAGTCGGCAGACAGGTCTGCCTCGACCCGAGAGATCTCGAAAAAGTGGTCAAGATCGATTATCGGGATCTGTGCGGTTGAAGCGTTTTAGTCAATTGTCAATTTTAGACTTCTCGTACGCCGCCTTGACGGCGCGGGCGAGCTGATCGGCGCACGACGTAGGCCTTCTGCCGCACGTGTTGCCCTCAAGCTTTTCGACAATTTGATCGACGGTCCAGCCGTCGAGGATCTTCGAGATCGCCTTGAGGTTGCCGTTGCAGCCGCCTGTAAACGCAATATTGGTGACGACGTCGCCGTCGAGATCGAACGTGATCTCGGAAGAGCACGTCATTTCGGTCTTGTATCTGTAAGTCATGTTTATCTCTCCTTTCGGACAGTTTTGTTCGAATACAACATAAATATACTAAAACCGCCCCGAAGTGTCAAGTGCAGTTTTGAAATTGTTTACTTTTTCAGGGGCGGTTTTGTGGTATACTCAAACTGAAAGGCGGGTGCTGAAATGTACGGTATAAAAAAGAGATTCGGTTTCGGCTGCATGAGACTGCCGATGAAAGACGAAGAACCGGACAGAGAGAGGTTCTCCGAAATGGTAGACCTTTTCATCGACTCCGGCTTCAACTATTTCGACACGGCGCACGGGTATCACAGGGGGCTGTCGGAGATCGCTCTTCACGACTGCCTCACGACGCGGTATCCGCGCGAGGCGTACGTGCTGACCGACAAACTGTCCGACAACTTTTTCTCGTCAAGTGAGGAAATCCGTCCGTTTTTCGAGAGCCAGCTTAAAATTCTCGGCGTCGAATACCTCGATTTTTACCTGATGCACGCTCAGGACGAAACGAACTTTGAGAAATACAAAAAGTGCCGCGCCTACGAGACGGCTTTCGAATTAAAAGAAGAAGGAAAGATAAAGCACGTAGGACTCTCTTTCCATGACAGAGCGCCCGTGCTCGAGAAGATACTCAACGAGTATCCGGAGGTCGAGGTCGTCCAGATACAGCTGAACTACCTCGATTATGAGGATGCGTCCGTCCAGTCGCGCCTTTGCCTCGAGGTCTGCCGTAAGTTCGGAAAACCCGTGATCGTGATGGAACCCGTCAAGGGCGGGGCTCTCTCAAAAGTGCCGGACGGGGCGGCGGAGATATTCCGCGCGCTCGGCGGCTCGCCCGCGTCGTACGCGCTCCGCTTTGCTGCGGATCAGAATGGCGTCTTTATGGTCCTCTCGGGTATGAGCGATATTGATATGGTAAAAGAGAATATCGCCGTGATGAGCGATCCCAAGCCGCTGGACGTCGAGGAACTCGCGGCGATCGACCGCGTGAGGGAGATCTTCGAGAAACGCCACGCCATTCCCTGCACTTCCTGCCGGTACTGTACGGAGAGGTGCCCCGTCGGGATACCGATACCGGAGATCTTCTCGTGCCTCAACACAAAGGAAGAATTCGGAACGTGGAACGCAAACTTCTATTATTCCAAGCACACGGCGAGCGCGCCCAAAGCCTCGGAGTGCCTCGGATGCGGAGCTTGCGAGGACGCGTGCCCGCAGCATATAGAGATCCGTTCCCTGCTCGAGCGCGCCGTTGAGCTGTTCGAAAAGAAAGACTGACCCGCCCGGGGCCGCGAAAGCGGTCCCGAAAAGTTTTTTCGCTTTTTCAATTATTCTTCAATTTTCGGCGGGTATAATCGGGTCACAAAACAAAAGGAGCGTGATCTTTATGAAAAAAATCATCGCACTGTTCGCGGTAATTACCGCGATTTCGATCCTCTTCGCATCGTGCGGGACGGCGAATACGCCGGCGGCTATCGAAACGGAGACGGGGACGGTTTCATCCCCCGCCGAAACGGTCGAAGATCCGACCAACGACGATCTGATCGCGACCGGCGACTTTACGGTATCGCCCTCGTCGGGCGTCACCGTCGACGGCAGCACGTACACCGTGACTGCAGCGGGCGAGTACACCTTCAAGGGCGCGCTCGACGGCTCGATCGTCGTCGACGCGGGCGACGAGGACGAGGTCGTCCTCATCTTCGACGGCGTAACGCTCACCTCTTCCGAGACCGCGCCAGTTTACGTGAAAAACGCGGGCGAGGTCAGCGTGAAATCCGCCGACGGTTCGTACAACACCGTAACCGACAGCAGAGCGGCGGCCGATGCGTCAGCGAGCGACGGGGACACCGACGGCAACGCGGCGATCTGGTCTGACTGCGATCTCAAGATCAACGGCAAGGGAACTCTGATCGTCTCCTCGTCGTACGACAACGGCATCAAATCGAAAGACGACCTGACCGTCAAGAACGTGACGCTCAAGGTCACCTCGCCGGGCGTCGCGCTCAAGGGCAACGACACGGTAGAGATCAAGTCGGGTTCGATCATTCTCATCTCGACCGGATCGGACGGGATCAAAACCTCGAACACCGACGTGTCCTCCAAGGGCAATCAGCGCGGGACGGTCACGATCTCAGGCGGTGATATAAGCATATACTCCGCGTGCGACGGTATAAGCGCCGCGTACGACGTCGTGATAAACGAGGCAGAAACCGCCGTCAACCTGTACGTTTACACCGCGGACTACTCGGAGAGTTCGGAAGAGCTCGTCCCGAGCGAGAAAACCTATCTCATAGTTCCGACGTCTATTTATTCCGAATCCGATTCATATTACGGATACTTCTACTCCGCGTCGGGCGGGTCCGGCGAGTGGGTGAAGTTCGAATTCGAAACGATGGTCTCCGGCGGTATGAGAGCGTCTTATTACGGTCTGTCCGCTTCCGTACCGTCGGGATACGACAGCGTGATATTCCGCTCGTTCGCATCGGGCGGATCGCCGTCTGACGACGAGACGCTCTCGGACGGAGAGTCGGTCAACGCTTCGATGAACGCGTATCTCGTCACTTATGAGGACGACGGCGCCCTGACCGGCGACTGGACGAATCTCTCGTCCGGGAGCGGGTCCTCGTCGAAGACGACGTGGTCCTCCAAGGGGATCAAATCGTATAACTCCATTCTTATTGAAGCGGGAACGATAACGATTTACGCTATGGACGACGGAGTTCACGCGAACGCCGACTCGACGCTTGATAACGGCGAAACCCCGGAAGGAAAGATAACGGTAAGCGGCGGGATCCTCATGGTCACGGCTGCCGACGACGGACTGCACGCGGACGGGGAGCTCGTCATTTCCGGCGGTACGGTCACCGTCACCGAGTCCCACGAGGGACTTGAGGGCAACGTGATCTCGATCGAGGGAGGATACGTCACCGTCAACGGAAACGACGACGGCATGAACGCCTGCAAGGGCGCGAAGACTCCCGAGGTCAATATCTCGGGCGGCACGGTCACCGTGACGACGCCCTCGGGCGACACTGACGCCATCGACTCCAACGGCAACTTCGTGATGAGCGGCGGCTTCGTCCTCGTCAGAGGCGGCGCGGCAACGGGAGGCATGGCGGGTTCCGTCGATACCGACGGATCTGTCACCGTGACGGGCGGAACGATCATCGCCCTCGGCGGCATCTGCGAGATCCCGTCCGGCGGCAGCGGAGCGAACGTGTACGCGTCGAACGGCACGTCCTTCTCAGCGGGCGATTACACCCTGACGGATTCTTCAGGAGACACGGTCGCTTCGTTCACTCTCGACAAGTCTTACTCTTCGCTCTGGATCGCGTCCGACGCGCTTGAGCTGAACGGAAGCTATACCCTCTCGCTCGGCGGCTCCGCAGTCCTCTCGTGGACGCAGTCGTCCGCTCAGTCGGGTGACTCGGTCTCCGGCGGCTTCGGCCCGGGCGGAGGCGGTCCGGGCGGAGGATTCGCCCCTCCCGGAAGAGGGTAAGCGCATAACAATAACGCCCCCGGATGATCCGGGGGCGTTTCATTTTGCTTCGGTGTATCAGTCGAATATGTAAGCTTTGCCGGTCTTTGCGGATTCGTAAATACCTTCGAGGATGCGGGTGACGCAGTAAGCCTGCTCGGGGAGCACGCACGGCTTCTTGCCCGTGACGAGCGCATCGATCCACTGCTTCGCATCCGCGACGCATTCGATCTCTTCCTCGGGATCGTCGCTGTGATCGAGGGTCGTCTTCATCGCGGCGACGTATTCGTCGTACGGATAAACGTCGACGTACCACTCGCCGTTCCTGACGCCGAAGATGCGGACGCCGCCGCGCATATCGGCTCCCGCCTTGGTGCCGGAGAACTCCGTGTACGCCTCGATCGATTCGGATCTGTTGATCGCCCACGAGGACTCGACGGAGATCGTCGCGCCGTTTTCCATCTTGACCAGACCGAACGCGCTGTCCTCAACGGTGAATGCGTTGACGTCCCACTTGCCGTTCGTATACATCTCCTCTTCCCTGTTCATCTTCTTGAAGGTAGAGCCGAGGCAGATCGCCGGTTTGTAGTTGTTCATCATCCAGAGCGTGAGGTCGAGGGAGTGGGTGCCGATGTCGATCAGCGGACCGCCGCCCTGCTCGTACTCATTGAGGAACACGCCCCAGTTCGGAACGCCGCGGCGGCGGATCGCGAGCGCGCGCGCGTAGTAGATATCGCCGAAGACGCCCTCGTCGACCTTCTGCTTGAGGAGCTGTACCTCGGGACGCATTCTGTTCTGGTATCCGATGGAGAGAGTCTTCCCCGTTCTGTTCGCGGCGTCGATCATTTTCTTCGCCTCGGCGGAGTTGATGGCCATCGGCTTTTCGCACATTACGTGGCAGCCCGCCTCGAGCGCGTCGACCGTGATGAAACTGTGCGATCTGTTGGGGGTGCAGACGTGGACGACGTCAAGCTGCTCTTTGTCGAGCATCTCTTTGTAGTCCTTATATACGTTCGCCCCCGGCGCGCCGTATTTCGTCCTCGCCTCTTCAGCTCTTTCGACGATGATATCGCAGAAAGCGACGAGCGATACGTTTTTCAAAAGACGAAGGGACGGCAGATGCTTCTGATTTGCGATAAAGCCGCACCCCACGATACCGATCCTGATCTGATCATTTGCTCCGATCATCTTTTTCACCCGACGGAACGACCCGTTCCGCCCTTTCTTTTTGTACTTCGGTAATATTCTATCATCCGGCGCGAGGGGCTGTCAACGGTTAATTTGTGAACAAAGCGTCACTGACGTATTGACGGAGGCGTTTTTTCTGATACAATATATCATAGATAACAAAAAGAGATCCGAAAACGGTAATGATTTTCCGTTCGGATGATATAAAAACGTCGTAAAACGGGATCGGGTGAGGATCATGCAGGATCAATTTTCGAGAACGGAGCTTCTTCTCGGCAAAGAAGCGATGGAAAAACTGAAAACGAGCCGCGTTGCCGTATTCGGCATCGGAGGCGTAGGCGGCTACGTCTGCGAGGCGCTGATCCGGAGCGGAGTCGGCAAGTTCGACCTGATCGACGACGACCGGGTCTGCCTGACGAACCTGAACCGTCAGATCATAGCCACGAGAAAAACGATAGGCCGGTACAAGGTCGACGTCATGAAAGAGCGTATGCTCGAGATAAATCCCGACGCGGATATCGCCGTCCGAAAGTGTTTCTTCCTGCCGGAAAACTCGGGTGAGTTCCCGTTTGACGAATACGATTACGTCGTCGACGCGGTCGACACCGTCTCCGCAAAGCTGGAGCTCGTCGTCAGGGCGCAGGAGCACGGCGTACCGGTCATCAGTTCGATGGGCGCGGGCAACAAGCTCGACGGAAGTCAGTTCCGCGTCGCCGATATCTACAAGACGAAGACGTGCCCTCTCGCCAAGGTGATGCGCCGCGAACTGCGCCGGCGGGGCGTCAAAAAACTGAAGGTCGTGTATTCGGAAGAAGAGCCGACAAGGCCGAAAGAGGACGCGTCGGTCAGCTGCCGGACGAACTGTATCTGCCCTCCGGGTACTGAGCGCAAATGCACCGAGCGCCGCGATATACCGGGCAGCGTCGCGTTCGTTCCGTCCGTCGCGGGACTGATAATCGCCGGCGAGGTCGTAAAAGATCTGATCGCCCGAAAAGATGAAGAAGACGGCGGGTCACCGCAAAGCTGACGATGGAACTTTTGATCAGAAAAGCGAAAAGTGACGACCTTGAGGCGTTTTGCCGTCTGCTGTCCGCCCCGGAGACGACGAGGTATCTTGAGGGGCCCTTTACAAAAGAGAGAACGGAGCGTTTCCTTTCAGAGGCGGGGCTTACGGATCCTCCGCTGATCTATGCCGCGGAAGCGGACGGGGAGTTTATCGGATACGTGATCTATCACGGGTACGATGAAAGAAGCGTTGAGATCGGCTGGGTCCTTCTGCCGGAGCACCGAAAAAAAGGATACGCCTCAAAACTGACGGAAATGATGATCGAAAAAGCGAACTCGTCCGGAAAAGAAGCTGTGATCGAGTGCTCGCCGGATAATGAAGCGAGCAGGCGGATCGCCCGGAAATTCGGATTCCGGTACGAGGGTACCTCCGACGGCCTTGACGTTTTCAGGCTGAGACCGGAGAACAAGGCGTAATACGAAAAAAAAGGACCGTGAAACGGTCCTTTATTTCGTTATTTCCGGCCCGAGCGGTCGAGCGCCGCGCCGATGAAACCGAGGAAGAGCGGGTGCGGTCTGTTCGGGCGCGATTTGAATTCGGGATGGAACTGGACGCCGACGAAGAAAGGTCTTTCGGTCAGTTCCACCGTCTCGACGAGCGTTCCGTCCGGGGAGATGCCCGAGAGCGTGAGGCCCGCCTGCTCGAGCTGATCCCTGTAATCGTTGTTGAACTCGTAGCGGTGGCGGTGGCGTTCGCTGATGACCGTCTCGCCGTAGCAGCGCTCCATTACCGTCCCGCGCTTTATCACGCACGGATACGCGCCGAGGCGGAGCGTGCCGCCCTTGTCGATCTCGTCGGACTGACCGGGCATGAAGTCGATGACCTTGTGCGGCGTTTCCTCGTCGAACTCGCCGGAGTTGGCGTTTTTGATACCGAGGACGTCGCGGGCGTATTCGATGACGGCGATCTGCATTCCGAGGCAGATACCGAAATACGGCATCTCGTGCTCGCGCGCGTATTTCGCCGCCGTGATCATGCCGTCGATCCCGCGGCCGCCGAAGCCGCCGGGGACGATGATCCCGTCGAGCGCGCCGAGCTGTTCCCCGGCGCTCTCTTCGTTCAGCGCTTCCGAGTCGATCCAGTGGATCTTTATGTGCGTGTTGTGCTGATAACCCGCGTGGCGCATCGCCTCCGCGACGGAGAGATACGCGTCGTGGAGCGCGACGTATTTGCCGACGAGCCCGATGTGAACGGTATAGGGACGCGACTTGATCCTGTCGACCAGAGCGATCCAGTCGGCAAGGTCGGGTTCTTTCGTCTCGAGGCCGAGCTCGCGGCAGACGACCGTCGAGAAGCCCGACTTTTCGAGCATCAGCGGCGCCTCGTAGAGGTTCGGCAGCGTGATATTTTCGATGACGCAGTCGGGTTTGACGTTGCAGAAGAGCGAGATCTTGTCGAAGATCGACTTTTCGAGCGGCTCGTCGCATCTGAGGACGATGATGTCCGGCGCGACGCCCATTCCCTGCAGTTCCTTGACGGAGTGCTGCGTCGGTTTCGTCTTGTGCTCCTCCGATCCGTGCAGATACGGGACGAGCGTGACGTGGATGAACAGCGAGTTCTCGCGGCCGACCTCGAGGGAGATCTGGCGCGCCGCCTCGATGAACGGCTGGCTCTCGATGTCGCCGATCGTGCCGCCGATCTCGGTGATGACGACGTCGGCGTCGGAGTGGCGTCCGACGTTGTAGACGAATTCCTTGATCTCTCCGGTGACGTGCGGGATGACCTGAACGGTCGAGCCGAGGTATTCGCCGCGTCTTTCCTTGTTCAGCACGTTCCAGTAGACCTTACCGGTCGTGAGATTTGAGTATTTGTTCAGATCCTCGTCGATGAAGCGCTCGTAGTGGCCGAGGTCAAGGTCGGTCTCCGCGCCGTCTTCGGTCACGTAGACTTCGCCGTGCTGATACGGGCTCATCGTGCCCGGGTCGACGTTTATATACGGGTCGAGTTTCTGCGCGGCGACTTTCAGCCCGCGCGCCTTGAGCAGACGGCCGAGGGACGCCGCCGTTATTCCCTTTCCGAGTCCCGACACGACTCCGCCGGTGACGAAAATATACTTTGTCATGATCTTCTCCTCCTCATTTTCCGCTGTCGCCGTAGTTGGAGAGCACGCGCGCCGACGGGTCGTCGACGTCGCATCCGCGCCAGCTCTTGTTCGGCATCCAGAAATCCTTTATCATCTCGCCCTGACCGGGGTAGTATTTCTCGAATATCTCACGGTAAAGAAGCGATTCTTTCGTGAACGGCTGCGCGTGGGTATATTTCTTTCTTTTTTCCTCAAATTCTTCGTTCGTATATTTCGTTTCCGCGTATTCCTTGAGGTAATCGACCATCGAGTGGCCGACCGCGTCGGAGAACGCCGCTTTTTCGCGCCACAGGATCGGATCGGGCAACAGGCCCGTCCCCTCGAACGCGTGGCGGAGCAGGTATTTGCCCTTGCCGTAAACGTTCATCTTCATCGCGGGGTCGAGCGCCATTACGTATTTCACGAAATCGAGGTCGCCGAACGGAACACGCGCCTCGAGCGAGTTGACGGAGATGCATCTGTCGGCGCGCAGGACGTCGTACATGTGCAGCTCCCTGATCCTCTTTTCCGCCTCGCGCTGGAATTCCTCGGGCGACGGGGCGAAATCGGTGTATTTGTATCCGAAAAGTTCGTCGGAGATCTCGCCGGTGAGGATGACGCGGACGTCGGATCTCTCCCGGATCGCGCGGCAGACGAGATACATCCCGACGCTCGCGCGGATCGTGGTGATGTCGAACGTGCCGAGCACCTCGACGATTTTCTCAAGATTCGATATGACCTCGTCGGGCGTCATGAAGACCTCGACGTGGTCCGAGCCGATGTGCTCGGCGACCTGACGCGCGTATTTGAGGTCGATCGCGTCCTCGCTCATGCCGATCGCGAACGTTTTGATCGGTTTTTTCTCCGCTTTCGCGGCGATCGCGCAGACGAGCGACGAATCGAGCCCGCCGGAGAGCAGGAACCCGACCTTCGCGTCGGAGACGAGGCGCTTCTCGACGCCCTTCGTCAGTTTTTCGCGGATGTTCCGGCAAGCGGTCTCAAGGTCGTCACGAACGACGCCCTCGACCTTCGCCGGGTCGTGATAACTGATGAACGCGCCGTCTTTATAATAGCACCCGGGCGGGAACGGCATGATCTTATCGCAAATACCGACGAGGTTTTTCGCCTCGCTCGCGAACACGATGACGCCGTTTTCGTCGAAGCCGTAATAAAGCGGACGGATCCCGATCGGGTCGCGCGCGGCGATATACGAGTTCGTCTTCGAGTCGTAAATAACGCACGCGAACTCGGCGTCGAGTTTTTCGAACATTGAAACGCCGTACTCGCGGTACATCGGGAGGATTATCTCGCAGTCGCTGTCGCTTTTGAACTCGTAGCCGAGCGAGCGGAGCCTTTCGCGCTCTTCGGCGAAGCCGTAAAGCTCGCCGTTGCAGACGCAGAGGTCTCCGTCGAGGGAAAACGGCTGCATCCCCTCGTCGGTCAGCCCCATTATCGACAGACGGTGGAAGCCGAATAGTCCTTCTCCCGCCCGGACCGTGCGCGTTGCGTCCGGTCCGCGCGATTTCGTTCTCTCAAAGCCCGCGCCGACCGGGGAACGGTCGGCGACGGGGCCGCAATAGCCAAATACCGAACACATATTACTCAACGTCCTGAAGAGCGTCGTAACCCTCTTCTCCGGTACGGACCTTTACTACGTTTTCAACGTCATAAACGAAGATCTTGCCGTCTCCGATATGACCGGTGTAAAGCACTTTCTTCGCCGTCTCGATGACCGTCCTGACGGGGACCTTGCTGACGACGACGTCGACCTGTATCTTAGGCAGAAGCGTCGCTTCGATCTGGACTCCGCGGTAGTACTCCGGCTTGCCCTTCTGAGCGCCGCATCCGAGCACGTGAGACACCGTCATTCCGGTGATGCCGATCTGCATCATCGCGTCTTTCAGCGCCTCAAAACGGGATTCTTTACAGACGATCTCGACCTTCGTGAACTTCGGGCTGCCGTCGTCGAACGACGGGACACGCTTCACGGGAACGGCATCGGCTTCGGGGATCTCTCCCGTCACGGCGAGGGCTTCCTCATATTCGTAAGGCAGGCCCGCGACCGCGGGAGCAAAATCGGCGTACGCGCTCGGCAGACCGTGTTCCGTCGAGTCGAGGCCTTTGATCTCCTCTTCCCGAGAGACGCGCAGACCGACCGTCTTTTTGATTATGAAGAACGTGAGCGTCATCATCACCGCTGTCCACGCGAGGATCGAGACGATACCGAGCGCCTGGATGCCGAGCAGTCTGAAACTGCCGGTGTAGAACAGGCCGTCAAGATGCGCGGGAGCCGAGGGGTTTGCGAGCAGACCGACCGCGATCGTTCCCCAGACGCCGTTGGTGAAGTGGACGGCGACCGCGCCGACCGGGTCGTCTACGTGGAACTTGAGGTCGAGGACTTCGACGGCGACCACGACGAGGATACCGGAAACGATACCGACGATCGCGGAGCCGAGAGCGTCGAGCGCGTCACAGCCCGCAGTAATGCCGACGAGCCCCGCGAGCGAGGCGTTCAGGCACATCGAGACGTCCGGTTTGCCGTTCTTGATCCACGTGAAGAGCAGCGTCGTGCAGGTCGCGACAGCGGGAGCGATCGTCGTCGTCACGAAGATCGACGCGAGCGATTCGCTGTCCCATGCGGCGGCTCCGTTGAAACCGTACCATCCGAACCAGAGTATGAAGCAGCCGAGAGCGCCGAGCGTGATCGCGTGACCGGGGATAGCGTTGACTTTTTTGACCTTGCCACCTTTCTCCTTGACGTATTTGCCAAGGCGCGGCCCGACCATGATCGCGCCGATCAGGGCGGTGATGCCGCCGACCGAGTGGATCGCCGCGGAACCGGCGAAATCGTGGAATCCGAGTCCCGCGAGCCACCCCTGCGAGTTCCAGACCCAGCCCGCCTCGATCGGGTAGACGAAGAGGGAGATGACGCCGGAATAGATGCAGTAGGAGAGGAATTTCGTTCTCTCCGCCATCGAACCGGAGACGATCGTCGCCGCGGTGGCGCAGAAGACGAGGTTGAAGACGAACGACGGGGCGTTGCCTCCTTTGAGGAACGCGCCGAAGTCGGTCAGGATGCTGAGGTTAGGCACGCCGATGAATCCGAAGACGTAGTCCTCCGCCATCATCAGCGAAAAGCCGAGAAGGACGAATACGACGGTCCCGATGCAGAAGTCCATCAGGTTCTTCATTATGATGTTGCCGGCGTTTTTCGCTCTCGTAAAGCCGGTCTCGACCATGGCGAATCCCGCCTGCATCAGGAACACGAGCGCGGCTCCGATCAGGAACCAGATACCGAACGCTTCTTCGGTTACGATTTGTTTTACTTCTTCTATCAACATGGTTTTACCTCATTACTTAACGCTGAACAGAATATCTCCGTAAGTCGGGAACGGCCAGTAGGATCTCGCGGTGAGCGTCTCCGCCTCGTCGCATGCGACGCGCAGTTCGCACATCTTCGTGAGGACCGTGTCGCGGATCTGAGCGCTCTCGGCGATCACGCCGTCCGCTCCGTGCAGATCGATGACCGCCGCTTCAAGCGCGTCGACTCTCTCGTATATCGTCTCGGCGAGTGACGCGAGGCGCGAGGACAGTTTCTTCGCGACGCCGCAGGTAGCGGATCCGTCGACTGCTCCGATCGCCGAAACGTCGCGCGCGACGTCGGCGGCGCAGCGGAAGACCGCCGGAGCGATCATCGTCTTCGCCATGTCGACCATCGTGTTCGCCTCGATGACGACCGTCTTGCAGTAGTTCTCAAGCATGATCTCGCAGCGGGAGTTCAGCTCCTCTACCGAGAACACGCCGTGGCTCGTGAGCATATCGACGTTCTTCTTGTCAAGCAGATGCGGCATGCAGTCCGGGGTCGTCCTGTAATTCGTAAGACCCCTCTCTTCCGTCGCTTCTTTGATCCAGGCGTCGTCGTAGCCGTTTCCGTTGAAGATGATCCTCTTGTGATCCTTGATCGTCTGCTTTATCATCTCGTGCAGTTCGCCCTCGAAGTCCTTTGCGCCCTCGAGACGGTCCGCGTAGATCTTCAGAGATTCGGCGACCGCCGAGTTGAGCATGATGTTCGCGCAGGCGATGCTGTTCGAGGAGCCGAGCATACGGAACTCGAATTTGTTTCCGGTGAACGCGAACGGCGAGGTCCTGTTGCGGTCCGTCGTGTCGCGGTTGAATTTCGGGAGGACGTCGACGCCGAGTTTCATCTGCGTCTTTTCCGCGCCGAGGTACGGCTTGTCTGTCTCGATCGCCTCGAGAACGGCGTTCAGCTCGTCGCCCAAGAACATCGAAACGACTGCGGGCGGCGCCTCGTTCGCGCCGAGTCGATGGTCGTTGCCCGCGGTGGCTACCGAGATGCGGAGAAGATCCTGATAATCGTCGACCGCTTTGATCACCGCGCAGAGGAACAGCAAGAACTGCGCGTTCTCATACGGCGTGTCGCCGGGAGAGAGCAGGTTCTGTCCCGAGTCGGTCGCTATCGACCAGTTGTTGTGCTTGCCCGAGCCGTTGACTCCGGCGAACGGTTTTTCGTGAAGCAGGCAGACGAGACCGTGTTTCGCGGCGACCTTCTGCATGATCTCCATCGTCAACTGGTTGTGGTCGGTCGCAACGTTCGTCGTCGAGTAGATCGGCGCGAGTTCGTGCTGCGCCGGCGCGACTTCGTTGTGCTCCGTCTTAGCCATGATGCCGAGCTTCCAGAGTTCCTCGTTCAGCTCTTCCATGTAGGCGGCGACTCTCGGCTTGATGACTCCGAAATAGTGGTCGTCCATCTCCTGACCCTTCGACGGCTTCGCGCCGAAGAGCGTTCGTCCGGTGCTCCTCAGATCCGGACGGGCGTCGTACATCTCTTTGGTGATAAGGAAGTATTCCTGCTCGGGCCCGACCGAGGAGCGCACGCACTTCGCCGTGTCGTTGCCGAACAGACGGAGGATGCGGAGCGCCTGACGGTTCAGCGCCTCCATCGAGCGGAGCAGCGGCGTCTTTTTGTCGAGCGCGTGACCGCCGTAGGAGCAGAACGCCGTCGGAATGCAGAGCGTCTTTCCTTTAATAAACGCGTACGAGGTGGGGTCCCAAGCGGTGTACCCTCTCGCCTCGAAGGTGGCGCGCAGGCCGCCCGACGGGAACGAGGAGGCGTCCGGTTCGCCTTTTATCAGTTCTTTGCCGGAGAACTCCATGATCACTCCTCCGTCCGGGGACGGGGAGATGAAACTGTCGTGCTTCTCGGCGGTGATACCGGTAAGCGGCTGGAACCAGTGAGTAAAGTGGGTCGCCCCCTTGCTGAGGGCCCACTCCTTCATCGCCTCGGCGACCGCGTTGGCGACGTTCGCGTCGAGCGAGGCGCCCTCGTCGATCGTCTTTTTGAGAGACGCGTAGACCTTCGCCGAGAGGCGTGACCTCATCTCTCTGTCGTCGAATACCTGACTTCCGAAATACTCCGCAACCGTTTTCATAACTTTTCTCCTTTTTAAAGTGACAGGGCGTCTTCCGCGATAAACACGAAAGACGCCATTGCCTTTTCAATATTATTTAGTTCGTGAAAAGAGAGAAGCGCCTTCGAACCTGCAGTTCAAAGACGCCTTTGCCTCATCACGCCCCGTATTATACACCCCGTCATTTGACTTGTCAACCCCTTTTTTTCGATTTTTTCGAGTTTTTTTCAAAAAATCGCAAATCCTCTTGACAACGCGAAAAGAGGCGAGTATAATGTGAAAACGATGAGCAAAGGCGTTCATTTTCGAGGGTAGTCCCCGAAAACGGGCGCTTTTTCTTTTTCTCGAAGGATTTCGGAAGGAAGTGACGTATTATGAAATACCGTGAGGGCGAAGTAAGGATCCCGTCGGGATGCGCGATCGCCGCGGTCATATCAAAGGAAGGAAAACGGATGACGGCAGAGGGGATCGTCAACTCGATGAAGCCGATGCACGACCGTTCCAACGGTCTGGGCGGAGGATTCGCCGGTTACGGGATCTACCCGGAGTACCGCGATCTTTACGCCTTTCATCTGTTTTTTGACTGCCGCGCGACCAGAAAAGAGGTCGAGGCGTTCCTGAAAGAGGGATTCGAGGTAGTGAAGGGCGAGATCATCCCGACGAGGAAGATCCCCGAGATCACCGACGAACCCATTATATGGAGATATTTCGTAACGCCGCTCCGTTCCGTGCTCGCCGACCTGCAGCTCGACGAAAAGGAATTCGTGGCGCGGACCGTGATGAAGATCAACACGGAAGTCAAGGGCGCGTACGTGTTCTCGAGCGGCAAGAACATGGGAACGTTCAAGGCAGTCGGCTTCCCCGAAGACGTCGGCGTCTTCTACCGCCTCGACGAGTACGAGGGGTACTCGTGGACGGCGCACGGCAGATATCCGACGAACACGCCGGGCTGGTGGGGCGGCGCTCATCCGTTCACCCTGCTCGACTATTCCGTCGTTCACAACGGCGAGATCTCGTCGTACGACGCGAACCGCCGTTTCATCGAGATGTTCGGCTACAAATGCACGCTCAAAACGGATACCGAGGTCATCACTTACATACTCGATTATCTGATCCGCGTTCAGGGATTGACGCTGACCGAAGCGGCGAACGTCATCGCGGCTCCGTTCTGGAGCACGATCGGCTCTAAGACGGACGAATACGAAAAGGACAAGCTCACGTACCTGCGCACCGTCTTCCCGTCTCTGCTCGTCACCGGGCCGTTCTCGATCGTCCTCGGCTTCGACGGAGGACTGATGGCGCTGAACGACAGGCTGAAGCTCCGCTCGATGGTCGTCGGCGAGAAAGACGACCGCGTGTTCATCGCGAGCGAGGAAGCGGCGATCAGAGTCATGGAACCGGACGCAGAAAAGATATTCGCACCCGCCGGCGGGGAGCCGGTCATCGTAAAAGTCAAAGAGGGGGCGTACTGATATGGGAGTCGAATTCATCCCGCCCGAATTTGAAGTAATAAGAAACGAAAACCGCTGCATCGCGTGCCGCGTGTGCGAGAGGCAGTGCGCGAACGAGGTCCACTCGTTCGACGCCGAACTCGGCATGATGCTCTCCGACGAAACGAAGTGCGTCGACTGTCAGCGGTGCGTATCGCTCTGCCCTACCCGCGCGCTCAAGATCGTCAAAAACGAGAGCACGCTGCGCGAGAACGCGAACTGGCAGAACGACACGATAAAAGAGATCTACAAGCAGGCGAACAGCGGCGGCGTGCTCCTGTCCTCGATGGGCAACCCGAAGCCGCTTCCCGTTTACTGGGATAAAATGCTGATCAACGCCTCGCAGGTCACGAACCCGCCTATCGACCCGCTCCGCGAGCCGATGGAGACGAAGGTCTTCCTCGGCAAGAAACCGAGCGTTATCGAAAGAGACGAAAACGGCAAACTGAAGTGTGAACTCACGCCGCAGGTCGAGCTTGCCATGCCCGTCATGTTCTCCGCGATGAGCTACGGTTCGATCAGCTACAACGCCCACGCCTCGCTCGCGAGAGCGGCGGAGGAGCTCGGCATCCTCTACAACACCGGCGAGGGCGGCCTTCACGAAGACTTCTATAAATACGGAAAGAACACGATCGTTCAAGTTGCGTCCGGGCGTTTCGGCGTCCACGAGGATTACCTCGAAGCGGGCGCGGCGATAGAGATCAAGATGGGACAGGGCGCGAAGCCCGGCATCGGCGGCCATCTGCCCGGCGCGAAGATCGTCGGCGACGTGTCGCGCACGAGAATGATCCCGGAGGGGTCCGACGCGATCTCGCCCGCTCCTCACCACGATATTTATTCGATCGAAGACCTCCGTCAGCTCGTCTTCTCGCTCAAGGAGGCGACTGAGTACGAGAAACCGGTCATCGTCAAAGTCGCCGCCGTCCACAATATCGCCGCGATCGCGAGCGGTATCGCCCGCAGCGGCGCGGACATAATCGCGATCGACGGATTCCGCGGAGGCACGGGCGCCGCGCCGACGAGGATCCGCGACAACGTGGGCATTCCGATAGAACTCGCGCTCGCCGCTGTCGATCAGCGGCTCCGCGACGAAGGGATCAGGAACAACGTGTCGCTCGTCGTGGGCGGTTCGATCAGAAGCGCAGCGGACGTCGTCAAAGCCGTCGCGCTCGGCGCGGACGCGTGCTATATCGCGACCGCCGCGCTGCTCGCGCTCGGATGCCACCTCTGCCGCACCTGCCAGAGCGGCAAGTGCAACTGGGGCATCGCGACACAGAGGCCCGACCTCGTGAAAAGGCTCAACCCCGACATCGGCTCGGCGCGCCTCGTCAACCTGATGACGGCGTGGCGTCACGAGATAATGGAGATCATGGGCGGCATGGGGATCAACTCGATCGAGGCGCTCCGCGGCAACCGCCTGATGCTCCGCGGCGTCGGAATGACGGAAAAAGAACTCGGGATACTCGGTATCTCGCACGCGGGGGAATAAAAGATGAAACGTGTTTACGTAAATGAAGAATGGTGCCTCGGGTGCCATCTGTGCGAATACAACTGCGCGTTCGCGAACTCGAAACTCGAGAGAATGGCGGCGCTCAAAGGCAAAAAGATCTTCCCGCGCATCCACGTCGAGGGCGACGACCGGATCACTTTCGCCGTGTCGTGCCGCCACTGCACCGACCCGATCTGCGTGAAAAGCTGTATCGCCGGGGCGATCTCGAAGGTGGACGGCGTCGTGAAGATAGATAAACCGCGACAAGTGCGTCGGGTGTCTGACGTGCGTTCTCGTCTGCCCGTACGGCGCGCTCGCGCCCGGAGAGAACGGAACGATGCAGAAATGCGAGCTCTGCCTCTCGAACAGGGCGGGCAAACCCGCGTGCGTGACGGGCTGCCCGAACGGCGCGATCGTCTATGAGGAAAGGAGCGAGGAAGAGTGAAAAAGTACGTCGTTATCGGTAACGGAGCGGCGGCGGTCGGCTGTATCGAGGGTATCAGATCGCTCGATGCCAACGGCGGGATCACCGTGATCTCGAAAGAGCCGCGCCACGTTTACTCGCGCCCGCTCATTTCGTATTATCTCGAGGGAAAGACCGACCTTGACCGTATGCTCTACCGCGGCGCGGATTTCTATGAGAAGAACGGCTGCCGGGTGCTCCTCGGCGACTCCGCCGTTAAGATCGACGCCGACGGCAAGACCGTTCTGACCGAAAAGGGAGAGACGGTACCGTACGACGCGCTCTGCGTTGCGGCGGGCTCTTCCCCGTTCGTGCCGCCGTTCGCGGGACTCGAAACGGTCGATAAGAAGTTCGGATTCATGACCCTTGACGACGCGCTCGCGCTTGAAGAAGCGATTTTCGCGGGCTGTCGAGTATTGATCGTCGGCGCGGGCCTGATCGGCTTGAAATGCGCCGAGGGCATTCACGGAAGAGTCGGCAAGATAACAGTCTGCGACCTCGCTGACCGCGTTCTCTCGAGCATCCTCGACGCGGACTGCGCGGCGATCATACAGAAACATCTGGAGGATAGCGGTATCGAGTTTCTGCTCTCCGACAGTGCAGAGAGATTCGAAGGGAATAAAGCCGTGATGAAGAGCGGCAAGGAGGTCGAATTCGACGTCCTCGTCCTCGCGGTCGGCGTCCGCGCGAACTCCGGTCTCGTCAGGGACGCGGGCGGCGAGGTCAATCGCGGTATCATCATCGACGAACGCGGCGCGTCTTCCCTGCCCGATATCTTCGCGGCGGGCGACTGCGCCGAAGGAGACGACGCGATCCTCGGGGCAAAGCGCGTCCTCGCCATCATGCCGAACGCCTATATGGGCGGTCACGCCGCCGGAGTCAACATGGCGGGCGGCGACGAGAAGTTCGACCGCGCGATGCCGATGAACTCGATCGGGTTCTTCGGCCTTCACATCATGACGGCAGGCGTTTACGACGGAGAGATGAGCGAAGACCGCGAAGACGGCGCGCTGAAACGCTTCTTCGTCAAGGACGGAATCCTGCGCGGGTTCATCCTCATCGGAGGGACCGAACGCGCCGGGATCTACACTTCCCTGATCCGCGAGAAGACGCCGCTTTCTACGATCGACTTCGAATCTTCGAAAAAAATAGCCGCAAATACGATTTTTTCACCTGAAATACGTAGAAAAAAATTCGGAGGCGTAGTATAATGACGATTGATGCAAGAGAACTCGGCTATAAAGAGATAAACGAGGCGCTCCGCGGAGGAGACGGCGAGTATTCCGTCACGGGATGCCTCGGCCAGCGTTTCATCGGCGCGGGAATGGGAGATCTCGACCTTTTGATCGAGGGAGTTCCCGGCAACGCGCTCGGCGCATATCTGAACGGCGCGAAGATCACCGTTCGCGGAAACGCCCAGGACGCCGTCGGCGACACGATGAACGGCGGGGTGATCACCGTTCACGGAAACGTGGGCGACGCCGCGGGTTACGCGATGCGAGGCGGAGTGATCCTCGTCAGGGGCGACGCCGGATACAGAGCCGGTATCCATATGAAAGCGTATAAAGAAAAAGTCCCCGTCATCGTCATCGGCGGGAAAGCCGGAAGCTTTCTCGGCGAGTATCAGGCGGGCGGCGTCATCGTCGTACTCGGTCTGTCGGACGACGACAGGCGTATCGTCGGCAATTTCCCGTGCACCGGGATGCACGGCGGTAAGATGATCCTGCGCTCGGACTGCGCGGATATCGCTCTGCCCGATCAGGTGACCGCCAGATCCGCGGACGCCTGCGACCTCGAGGAGATCCGCGGGTACGTGGCGAAATACTGCGCCGAATTCGGCGCGGACGAGGCGTCCGTCATGGACTCGCCTTTCACCGTAATAACGCCGAATACGGGCAATCCGTATAAGCGGCTGTACGTCGCAAATTAGATCGGAGGTTCCCTATGAAATATTCGAAAGAAGAGATCATGCAGTACGTCGCCGAGGAGGACGTCAAGTTCATACGGCTTGCGTTCTGCGACGTATTCGGAAAGCAGAAAAACATATCGATCATGCCGGACGAACTGCCCCGGGCGCTCGAGGACGGGATCGCCTTCGACGCGTCCGCGGTAGCGGGCTTCGGGGATGAAAAGAGATCGGACCTGTTCCTCCATCCCCAGACCGACACGCTCGCTCCGCTTCCTTGGAGACCGGAGCACGGGCGGGTCGTCCGCATGCTCTGCGATATCACTTACCCCGACGGCACGCCGTTCGAGTGCGACACGCGAAATCTACTGAAGAAAGCGGTCGCCGACGCGGAATCCGCCGGAGTTTCGTTTTCTTTCGGGGCTGAGCAGGAATTCTATCTGTTCGAGCTCGACGAGAATGAGGAAAAGACGGACAAGCCCTACGACACGGCGGGATATATGGACATCGCGCCGGAGGACAAGGGAGAAAATATCCGCCGCGAGATCTGCCTGACGCTCGAGCAGATGGGGATCTCCCCGGAGTCGTCCCACCATGAGGAGGGACCCGGTCAGAACGAGATCGACTTCCGCTACTCCGACGCGCTGACCGCCGCGGACAACGCGCAGACGTTCCAGACGGTCGTGCGGACCGTGGCGAAGAGGAACGGCCTTTACGCCGACTTCTCGCCCAAACCTATCGACGGCGCGCCGGGCAACGGATTCCATATCAATATTTCGGTAAAACCCGAGGCCGACGGCAGGTTCGAAGCGATGATCGCCGGTATCCTCGATCACGTCCGCTCCATGACGGCGTTTCTCGACCCGACGGACGCCTCGTACAGGCGGCTCGGCGTTATGAAAGCGCCGGGGTACGTTTCGTGGTCGCACGAAAATCGCTCGCAGCTCGTCCGCATCCCCGCCGCGGTCGGCGAGTACAGGCGCGCGGAACTCCGCTCGCCCGATCCCGGGGCAAACCCGTATCTCGCCTTCGCGCTCATGATCAGGGCGGGACTCGACGGCATTAAGCGGGGCCTCACTCTTCCCGAACCCGCCGATTTCAATCTGTTCCACGCGGGCGCGGAAGTGCTCGACCGGTACAAGAAGCTGCCGGGCGACCTCGCCGCGGCGAAGCGCGCCGCTACGAAGAGCGAATTCATAAGGGGCGTCCTGCCCGAGCAGATCGTCAGGATCTTCTGCGAGTAATTTTTACCTTTTTATTCCGGACTGAAAGGAGGGGAGCGATATGAGTCTGATGGAGCGGGTGTACAGCGTCCTGCTCGTTTCATCGTCTGATAAACTGAACGGCGTCCTCTGCGACATGCTCCCCGCCGCGAAGTTCTCGCCGGTCAACACGGTCGGCAACGTCAGCGCCGCGAAGCGCGCGCTCGCCGAGCGTGAATACGATCTCGTCCTCATAAACGCGCCTCTCCCGGACGAGGACGGAGTCAGATTCTCCGTCGACGCGGGGAGCGCAAAGAACACGGTGGTTCTCATCATGGTCAGGTCGGAACGGTACGACGAGGTCGCCGATATCGTCACCGGCGCGGGCGTTTTTCTGATCCCGAAGCCGCTGTCGCGGTCGACCGTGACGCTCGCTCTCGGATTTCTCTCGAGCGCGAGAGAGAGGATCAGGGCGACGGAGAAAAAAGTCCTCTCGTTCGAGGAAAAGATGAACGAGATCCGACTCGTCAACCGCGCGAAATGGCTGCTCATCAGCGAACTCAAGATGACGGAGCCGGACGCGCACCGGTACGTGGAAAAGCAGGCGATGGACCGCTGCGTGCCGAAACGGCAGGTCGCGGAAGAGATAATAAAAACTTACGGATAAAAAAAGCGGGCTGAGAAGTTCTCAGCCCGGCTTTTTATTATGCTCGCCACTTGACCGATACGGCGGTAAAAATCATTTCGGAAATCAGCAGAGCGATAATCGCGATCTGTACGATTGAAATCCGGTTCGGGTCCGATATCATTATAACTATCGGGATCAGCAATAGAAGGATCGAAAGAACGCTTGTGACAAGTACGGCGATCTTGCTCCATTCGCGTCCCCGGATCAAAAGGAAAACGGCGAAACAGAGCGTTACGACCGATAAAACGGTGAGGGCGGGATACCAAAGCGACCCCGAACCCCACAAATGACCGAAATCGTAAATGAAAGAATAAGCGGAATAAACCATTTTGCCCCCGTTAACGGCGGACGCCGTGATGATCGCGTTCGGTATGAATTGAAGCAATACGACCGCCAGTGCGTGAATGAACACCATTACTCTGAGTCCGGTTTGTTTTTTCATGATCGATTTCTCCTTTTTCTTTTGGTATACATTAGAATCATTATGCCCCTGCGAATTCGCGTTTTCTCTCTTCGACCGCGCGTTTTCTGAACTCTTTCGGCGTCATCCCCGTCGTCTCGCCGAACTTGCGGCAGAAGTGGGACGCCGTTTTGAACCCGGTCAGTACCGCGATCTCGCCGACCGGGAGATCGGTGAACTCGAGTTTCTTTTTCGCCGCGGCGATCCGGTAATTGAGAAGATAATTCATCGGGGTGACGCCGAGTTCTTCCCTGAAGAGAAGGTTCAGAGAATTCACGTTCAACTGCGCCGCCGATGAGATATCGGAGAGCGTCACGTCCTCGCGGTATCTGCTCTCGATAAACACGACGGCACGTCTCAGCCTACCGTTCACGACCGTTCGGAGCGCCCCGGGCACGTCGTCGAATAAACCGTTGACCCTCTCGAGGATGAGAAGCGCCTCCATGAAAAACGATCTGCTTCTGCACGACCAGTACCAATCGCGCTGAGCCGCGAGTTCGCCGCTCAGGTTATCGAAAATGATCCTCATGCTCTCCGCCTGCTCGCCGAGAAGCGGATAGACGAAGCGCTCGCGGTCGGTGAACGGCTTCATCAGAAACATATCGTGCTTTTCGGCGATATCGGCGAATCCTACGTCGCGGACGGCCCCGAACGTCATATTCGGGTTGAGAAAGGTGGGATCGAAATATACCGAATCGCACTTCAACCCCTTTTTGCCGACGAGAACGGGATCCTCGGTTTCATCGAAGCAGACGATGCACGGCGCGGCGGCTTCCGCCCGGCGCCCGTTCACGCTGAACGTCGCCCGTCCTTTTTTGACGAGGATCATAAGGAAGCATCTGTCCTTTATTTCGAGATCGGAAAGATCGTCGTTCCGTCTGCACTCTATCGGCGCGACGCGCCCTGCGTCATACTCTCTCCCGACCGTTTGAGGGATCATATAATCACCGCCCTTTTTCCCGCTTTTACTATAATCGACGTGCTTTTCGACAGTCAAGCGTTTTTGTGTTAATATTATAAACAGACAATAAATTATTAAAAACAGACAATTGCGCGGAAGATAAAGAAACAGGGCTGACGGCGAACGTCAGCCCTGTTTGTTTTACATAGTGAATTCCGCCGTCTCGCCCTCGGCGAGGGTGAGGACGCCGTCCTTTATCGGAACGGTCGCGGTTAGGTGCGACAGGTCGTTCTCGACCGTGACCTCGACGGGCGAGGTCGCGCGGATCGTAACGCTCGCGATCACGCCGTCCTTCATTTCCGCGTCGACGAGGATGCCGCCGAAGCCGCGGAACGACTCGAACGAGGCGTCGCGCCAACCCGACGGGATCGCCGGGAAGAGGCGCAGTCTGCCCCACTCGCTGAACATCAGCATATCCTGGATCGCATCGGTCGCGATGAAGTTGCCCTCAAGCGTGAACAGGCGGTATTTCCAGTGATAGTCGGAGCGGAGCATATAGTCGCCGTTGGCGTGGAATCCGTTCTTCGTGCAGTTGTCGGAGAAGAAGCTCTTGAGCAGCCGCGCCGCGTCGTCTCCCCTGCCCTGCGCGACGTAGAATTCAGCCATCCAGACGACGGAGTAGCCGACCCACCACGCCGTTCCGTTGTTCTCGATGTCGCGGACGGTGGCGTCGATGACGCGACGGTGCTCATCGGTGTCGTACAGGACCGTCTTGAGCGGGTAGATGCTCATGCAGTGGGAGTGATGGCGGTGCGATTCGGTCGTCGGCTCGTCGGGGCTGATCATAAACACGCCCCGCTCGTCGATCGCGACGGGTTCGAGATGCTCCAGCGCGTCTTCCCATTTTTCGCGCTCATCCTCGTCGTCGGCGACTGCGGCGAGACGGATCATATCCTCGGCGAAGTTGCGCATCAGCGCCTGATCGTAGTTCGAGTTGGGCGTGACCCACGCCTCGGGGAGATTGTCGTGAAGTTCGGGCGAGGACGAGAGCGGCAGTTTCAGAACGCCGTCCTTCTCCTCCAAAATGTCGAGCAGGAACTCGCCGCACTCCTTCATAAACGGCCAGATGCGGTCGAAGTAGACCGGGTCGCGCGTGAAGTAGAAATATCTCGCCATGATCTGGCAGAGCCAGAACTGATTGGCGGGAGCGTAGGAATACTGGACCCATCCGCCGAGCGCGTGGCCCTCGATATCCATGATCGACGGCAGGCAAAGGCCACGGCAGCCGTAGAATTTGCGGGCGAAAGCGCGGCCGACGTCGGAGAGCGAGAGAAGATAGTCGATGAAGCACTCGCCCTGCTCGAGGCGGTTCGCCTTGAGGTAGCTCGTGTAGCTCATCTGCGTGTTGAGGTCGGAGTGGTAATCTCCCTTCCACGGCGGGAGCAGACCGTTATCAGCGGTCCAGACGCCCTGAAGCGGCATCGGATAGCAGCCCTTTCGCGAGCATCCGGCGAGGATGTAGTTGTTGAAATACCACTGGCGTTCGAGCTCGGGGTCGGGGATCGATATCGAACTCTTGTCCCAGTATTTGCGCCACCAGTCGCGGTGGGAGACGACGGCCTCGTCGTAACCCTCGACGACCGCCTCGCCGACTGCGAAAAGCGCGGGATCGAGGAAATCCTCTTCCTTGCCGTCCGCGACGGTGAAGGCGAGCAGCGTTTTGCCGTCCTCTTCCCTGCGGGCGGTTATTATCCCGTAAAAGCGGTCGTTGGTCTGCTGGATGAAGTATTCGTAACGGACGCCGTCCTTCTCTTCGTCAACGAAGCGGGCAGGCGGATAGTGCAGATTCTTGACGGAGTCGGAGTCCTCTCCGGGCGGGCACGGCGGGTCGCCGGGCTTGCCGAACTCGGGATTCTCGATCCGAACGCCGATCCCCGTTTTGTCGATCTCAACGAGGCCGTACGGCGCCTCGGCGTGAAGGAACGCGCGAAGGTGAACGCCTTCGGCTTCGACTTTCGCCTCAGCGGTCATATAGTCGAGGTCGGAGATGGCGTTGCCCTTTACGCCGAGATCGAGGATGATCTTTCCGGCGGGGAGTTTCGTCGGCGTCGTTCTGCCGTAGCAGTCCTCAAATATGCGGGCGACCTCGTCCCGGTCGCCCTCGGCGACGAGTTTTTTCAGGTTCGCCCACGTGAAGCCCTCCTGATCCTCGGGGGAATCGGAGCAGTCCCAGATCCCGCCCTTGTCGAGCGAGAGGCGGAGTTTGTCCGGGGAGTTCCAGATGAGGCATCCCATGTCCCCGTTGCCGAGCGGGAGACCGTCGTCCCAGAATTCGATGGTTTCGTCGAAGTGAAGCCGTTTTGTGTCCATTTTGTTCCCTCATTTTCACCGCGGTTGAATTCCGCGGCGTATTGTGGTATAATAACTGTAAGCATTCGTAGTGGGCAGAGCCGTCCCTTTATCGTATCGATAAACACGACTGTCGGGTCCTGCGGGTGCTTTTTTTATTTTCCGTATCACCTCATCAGTCACCTTCGGTGACAGCTTCCCCTCAAGGGGAAGCCTCAAGATGAAGCGTTCTCTAAAGCCTTCCCCTCGAGGGGAAGGTGGATTTGAGGGTCGGAAGACCCGAAAAGACGGATGAGGTGAGAAACGCGAAATACTATTTCCCGTGCTTTTCGAGATACGCGGGAAGAAGGTCGAAGAGAAGCTCAAAGCTCGACGCCGGGGCGAACGCTCCGGGGTCCGCCGCGAGCGCTTCGTCGAAGAGGGCGCGCGAGGCGTCCGCCTCTCCCTTGCCGTAAAGGCCGAGCGCCTTCATGAAGATGCAGTGTATGCGATTCTTGCGCGACAGATCGTCGTCGAGGACGAGCAGATCGGGCAGCGAGACGGCGAAATAGTCGGGCGTCACCGTATCGTCCATATGCAGATCGGCGAATCTGATAAGCTTGTCGAACCGCGCCGCGGCTCCCTTTTTGTCGCCTGTCGCGAGGCGCGCCATTCCCTGATAGAAGATCGATTCCGGCGGCTGATCGTTGTAGTAGACCGCCGAGGCGGGCTCGGAAATGCCGTCGGAGGCGAGCGTGAAGCGTTCTTTCGCTTCCGCGGTCTTCCCTTCCGCTTCGAGCATCACGCCGAGGATATAGTTCTGTCTGTTCTCCTGCGCGCCCCAGAGTTTGCCCTCGCCGAGCGATTCGGGATAGCAAAACGAGGCGTAAAGCGGAGCGGTATCGCCCGTCTTCAGGGCGACTGCGATATTCGAGAAGATATACTGCTCGGGCACCTTGCCCTCTCCGCCCTCCCACGGGTGGAAGCGGCGGCCCGTGACGAGCTTCAGCGCTTTTTCGGACTCGCCGGTCAGGTTGAGCAGCGTGATATATTCAAGAAAGAGATCGTCGCGGCACCTCACCGTGTCGGCGTTCTGTTCGAGCAGCCTGCGGCGGCTCTTCGGCGAGGCGAGAAGGCGGCGGCGCAGCAGGTCCGCTTCAAGCAGAACGCGCGCGTCCGTCTTGTCGAGCGAAAACGCCATATCCATCGCGCGTTTCGCTCCTTTTTTGTCGCCGAAGTTGTTGAAGCGCAGAAGCGCGAGGTTGCGGTAAGGCGTCGCGAAGTCCGCGCCGCGCGAGATCGACTCCTCGAACTCGCGTTTCGCATCCGCGTGGCGCTCCCTGTCGTAGTAAAGACAGCCGAGATAGTACGGCGCCTTGAAATCGGACGGATTTTCCGCTTCCGCGAACGAGAGGACCGCGATATCGGTCAGGCGGTTCGGGAAGCAGAGATACGGGTCCGCCGCCGCGGCGCGGCGAAGGAATTTTCCCGGATCGCGCCCGAGTTTATCCGTGTAGTAAGCCCTGTAATAGTCGGTCATCGGGAAGCCGCTGTCGTCGTATTTCAGCAGTTTGAGCGCCTCCTCGTAAAAGCCCGGGACCGCAAGCTCGACGGACAGGTCGATCAGCATATTCGGGTTCACGACGTGGCGTTTTATATTCTCGCCGTTCAGGTACAGGCCGAGGATATCGAGGCGGTCGCCGTCGAGAGACGGCGCGCGGCCTTCGAGCATCGCCAGCATATTGTTCGCGGCAAAGTTTCTGCCGTTGAAAACGAGCGCTTCGCGGGCGAATCCCTTCGCCTGCTCACACCTGCCCGCGCGCGAGGCGAGGGCGGCGAGGAAATAGTATGCGGGACCGGCGAAGTCGGCGTTCCACGTCGCTTTGTAGAACGCGTCGAAGGCGCCCGCCTCGTCGCCGAGGTAGAAAAGAGTCACGCCGAGGCCGTAGTGATACCGCCCCGTCGGGGGATTCGGATTAGAGCGCGTCGCGCGGGCGATCGCCGCCTCGTAGTGCGACTTCGCCTCCGTGAAATATCCTTTTTTGAGCAACAGATCCGCGTACGCGCCGTTGAGCGTCATATTCGCGGGCTCGCGGCGCAGCCCCTCGAGATAGTAGTCCTCCGCCCTGCGCGTTGCGTGGCGGTACTGCTCCACGTGCATGCCGTAGAGGTAAAGGTCCTCGACCGTCTCGCAGTCCGCGGGAGCGGGAGCGGGAGCGGCGGGCGACGGGATCGGCTGTCCGCGGACGCCTCCGTCGGCTGCGATCGCCTCTTTGCCGTCCCTGACAAGCGCGACGCGGACCTCGGAGAACGTCTTGCCGCCCGAGGAGCGGGTAAAGACGGTCGTCTCGCCCGTTTTGAGCTCGACCGTTCCGACTTTTCTGCCGTTAACCGTGACGTCGTACTCGCCGCCGGGACCCGAGCAGTACGCGCTGAGCGTTATCCTGTCGTCGACGTCGAGGCGGACCGCGATATCGCGCGTGGCGTTGTGGACCGTCCCGAGGTCGTGGTAAGGCATGAAATACTGGGTGAAATCGCGCGTCTCGAACGGCTCCAGAAAAGAGAAATCGGGCTGGTTGTCGGTGAAGCAGCCGGTCATCAGCTCAAAGTACGGACCGTCCGAATCGGTGAGATTGCGGTCCCACGCGACCCCGAAATCGCCGCATCCCCACGTCCACTGCTTTTTGCCGGGGGAGACGTGGTGATCCGCAACGTGCAGAAGACCCGCGCCGACGCCCTCGTCGTAGCCTCCGACGAAGTCGAAATCGCTCTTCGCCGCCATATACGAGGTGGGAACGGGGAGATTAACGTAGCGCGAGATGTCGACCCCGCGCGAGTAGTCGACTTTATAATAAGTGCCGGTCGCAATGGGGAACGTCGACACGTCCCGCTTGCCGTGGTCCATGACGGCGGTGACGTCCGGCGGGAAAATGCTCCTGTAATTCTCGTTCACCGCGACGGCGGGATTCGCCCACCAGAGGAACGTCTGCCGGACGGGCGTGCGGTTGAAAATATGGTTTTTCAGCTCGATATACGCGCGGTCGGGATAGAGCGTGAACTCCGTCTCGCCCTTCGTGTGGAACATACCCTCGATCTCCGAGACGGTCACGGTCGCCGAGCCGTCCTCGCCCTCGCTGATCGCCCAGTTGACCTCGTCGAACGTGGACGGACGGTGGTGCTGAGGCCAGTTGAACTCGATACCGCCCGAGATCCACGGGCCGGCAAGCCCGACGAGCGCGGGCTTGATAACGCGGTTGTAGTATATGAAATCGTAGTTTTTGATCTTGTCGAATGCGCGCGCGACGCGCCCGCCGAGTTCCGGCAGGATCATCACTTTAATATAGTCGTTTTCGAGAAAAAGCGCGCGATAGGACACGCGCTCCGCCGCGTCGGAGATCTTGTCGGTCACCGGATGCGGGTAAACGCGGCCGCTGCTTCCCTGATATACGCGCTTTTCGAGAAAAAGCGGGTTTCTGTCGGGTTCGCCCGCGCGGTACGTCGGAAAGACGACCTTCTGCTCCCAGACGCGGACTTTTTTGCTCTCACTCATCTTATTTCGCCCCTTGAGGTGTGTTTTGTGGGGAAAAAACGTGCTTTTTAATATTATACAGTATATTTTGCGGGATAGCAAGAAGGTAAACTCCCCGGGTTTACAAACCGCGGAGGATTTGATATACTGTTCTCGAAAATAACTGTCGGCGGGTGGCTCACATGAAGCTTGAAGTCAAAAACATAAAAAAGTCGTTCGGAAAGCGCGAGGTGCTGTCCGATATCACGTTCACCGCAGAGGGCGGCGAGGTGGTCGGCATCCTAGGAGAGAACGGGTGCGGAAAGTCGACGCTTCTGTCCGTCATGGCGGGCGTGCTCCAGCGCGGCGGCGGGTCGATGACGCTCGACGGCGAGGACCTTTTCGCGTCGGCGAAAAAGCTTCGCGAGGCGACCGGGTACGTGCCGCAGGGAACGACGCTTCTCGAGGAGCTCACCGCGCGCGACAATCTTCGTCTGAGCTGGAGCAAAGAGGCGCTCGAGCGCGAACTTGAGGACGGAGTCCTGGGGATGCTCGGCGTCGGATCGTTTTTGAAAAAACAGGTGTCGAAACTGTCGGGCGGCATGAAAAAGCGTCTGTCGATCGCGTGCTGCGTTTCGGCGCGGCCGCCGGTGCTCCTGCTCGACGAGCCGTGCGCGGCGCTCGACCTTTCGTGCAAGGCGTCGATCCTCGATTTCATTGACGCGCACAGAAAGGGCGGCGGGATCGCCGTTCTGACCTCTCACGACGAGTCTGAGATCGCCGTCTGCGACAGATGGTTCATTATGAAAGACGGGGTCCTCACCCCTTACGACTACGACGGCGACGTGAAAAGGCTGGTGATGAGCCTATGACGACGCCCCGACGGACCGGCGCCGTTTACGCGGGGCTGACCGCAAAACGGTATTTCCGGCTCTTCCCCGTCATCGCGGCGCTGACTCTGGTACTGACGCTCGTGCTCGGCTTTTATCTCGCGAGATCGGTCAGCAAAAGCGTCGACGCGGAAGACAAAAAGATCGTAAAGATCGCTCTGACGGGCGATCTCGACGATTCGTATCTCAAGATCGCCGTGGCGGCGATCAAGGATTTCGACATGACGAAGTTCTCGGCTGATTTCATCCTGATGAGCGAGGACGAAGCGAAAGCGAAAATGCGCTCGGGCGAGCTCGCCGCATATATTTACATGCCCGACGGATTCATGGAAAAGGCGAGGATGGGCGACGTAGGCGAGATAGAATACGTAACGGCGAGCGGCTCGGTCTCGTTCGGGACGCAGCTCGCGTCCGAGTTGATAAAAGCCGTGTCGACGCTCGTGATCGACGCGCAGAAAGCTACGTACGGATACGACGAGATCGCGCTGGGAACGGGACTGACGCCGGACGAGACGCTCGAAATGGGCGCGGACGCCGTCAAGCGGATCGTGCTCTCGATCGTCAACCGAGGCGAGTTGTTCGACGTCGAAGAAACGGGATTCGCGGGATCGCGCACGGAGGAGGAGTCGATCGTTTTCGGCGTTCTCACGGCGTTCCTCTCCCTTTGGGGGATCTGCTGCTGCTCAGTTGCGTCGAAGAAGGATATCCCGCTGTACAGATCGCTCCGCGCGCGCGGCGTGGGCGCCGCGGCGCAGACGGCGGGCGAATGGGGCGCGTATTACGTATTTATGACGGTGACTGTCTTCCTGCTCGGAGGGGTCGTCGTTCTCGTTCTGGCAATCGCCGGAAAGTGGGATACCGGCAATTTCCCCGTCGCGGAGTTCGCCGCGGGGCTCACGCTTCCGCTGGCTACGTTATCCGCGATGCAGTTTTTCATCTATGAGGTCACAACGGGAATAGTCGACGGCGTCGTCGCGCAGTTCCTCGCCGCCGTCGGGCTCGGGTATATCACCGGGTGTCTGTTCCCCTCCGGGTTCTTCCCGGAGTCGGTCCAGCGCGCCTCCGTCTGGCTCCCGACGGGCGCGGTCCGGGCGTACTTCGCCGGATTCGATCCCGCGGGCGAGGGGTCGGGGTACGCCGCGCTCGTCCTCGTCGGATACGCGGTTTTGTTCCTCACCCTGGCGTTCCTGTCGCGCAGGCGTAAGATCCTGAAGGATCGGGGAGGCGCGGCATGAAAAAGATAAAAAGATATCTGCTCTGGTTCTTCCTCCTCGAAAAAAGACTGTTCAGAAAGGTCGGATTCATTCTCGTCCTTTTGTCCGTGCCGCTGCTCGTTCTCGTTATCTCGCTGATCTCGGCGCGCGCGGAAGGCGCGATCGAGGTCGTCCTCTTCGCCGAGGAGCCGCAGGACGCGGTCGTCGCCGAGATCACGGACAAACTGCTCGCGGACCGCTCGTTTATAACGTTCCGCGAAGTCGGGGAGCGGGATGAAGCGATCAATCTCGTAAAATACGGCTCGGCGGACGAGGCGTGGGTCCTCGAGGAAGGCTTTTTCGATAAGATCTCCGACTACGCAAACGGAAAGGACGGGGACGACCCTGCCGTCAGCGTATACGTCAGACAGGACAGCGCTGCGCTGCTCGTCGCGCGCGAAAAACTGACCGCGGCGGTCTCGCCGGTCCTGCTGCGCGAGACGATGAAAGCGATCGCGAGGAGCGATTTCGACGAGGATGAGATCCCCGACGAGGAGGGCATGAACGCGATCTACGACGGCGCGTTCAGAAGCGAGGAAATATTCAAGTACGCGTACCTCGACGGCGGCGATACCGCCGACAAGGACGTCGGATATCTGCTCTCGCCGATCAGGGGCATTCTTGCGGTGATGACCGTCCTCGGCGGGCTCGCCACGGGCGTGTACTGGCTCCGTGACGTCGAGGCGGGCGCGTTCGGGCGGTTCCGCGGAGTAAGAAGGATCGTCCTCGCCGCGGGTTATCAGCTGACCGGAGTGCTCCCCGTGGCGGCCGTTTCCCTCGTGTCGCTCGCCGTCGCGGGCGTCCTCACCGACCCGCTCCGCGAGATACTGAACTCCCTGCTTCTGTGCGCCTCAGCGAGCGCTTTCTGCTCGCTCGTCCGCGTGATATGCGGAAAGTCGGAGAGGCTGAGCGTCGCGACGCCGATCCTGACGATCGCGCTGCTCGCCCTGAGCCCGATCTTCATGGGGATGGACACGATGAGGGCGTTCCACGTACTGACGCCGGTCTTCTATTATCTGTCCGCCACGCACGACGCGACGTTCCTGCCGCTGACAGCGGCGTACGCCGCGGCGGCCGCCGCGCTGGCGATACTGCTCGCGAAACTGTCCTGTTTCGTGCGCAAAGCGTGAAGTTGACAACGCACGGGAAATGTGTTAGAATGTTTCCCGTGCCGCGCCGATGTGAGGAGCGGTATATACTGCAAATGCCGGTATGATGGAATTGGCAGACGTGCCAGACTCAAAATCTGGTGGTGGAAACACCGTGTCGGTTCGACCCCGACTACCGGCATTCAAACAAAAAACGCCCCCGTGGCGTTTTTTTGTTTGAATACCTGATCTCACGGAGAATCCGACAAAAGAATTGCGAAAGCAATTCTTTGCGTCAGCGATACGGTCGCTGAAAGTATCAACGCATTAAAACGCTGACGAGGGTTCGACCCCGATTATTTATAGAAAGATTTTAATTCATGCAGCGTAAAAAACCGCGCAAGCGGTATTTTATCCTTGTTGCTCCGAAACGGAGCAACAAGACCCGCCATCGGCATAATAAAGGGCCGTTCAAACAGTCCTTTTCTTTATCAGCGTTTTGGAAAAATGCAGAAAGCAAGAAAAATGTTCATGGAAAAGTGTAATTATCATCTTGATTTTCCCGCGGATTTGTGCTATGATAATACCATCGAGAATTATGGGAGGATGAAAAATGCTCGGGCGTAAAATCACAAAGCAAATTGAAGAGTTCTACAATGACAACCCGAAAAAGGCGCTGATGATCATCGGCGCCCGTCAGGTCGGTAAGTCCTATATAATCGAGCAGTTCGCCGCCGCGCACTACGAAAGCGTGATCAAAATGGATTTCATCGAGAATCCGGATTACATTCCGCTTTTTGAGAACGCGCAGGGTGCGGACGAGATTTTGCTCCGCCTTTCCGCGCTTTTCGGCGACCGGATGATCCCGGGAAAAACGATGATCTTCTTTGACGAGGTACAGGAGTGCAAGGAACTGATCACGCAGATCAAGTACCTTGTTCAGGACGGGAAGTATTCTTATATCCTCAGCGGTTCCCTGCTTGGAACCGTTTTCAAGGACATCATCTCCGCCCCGGTGGGATACATGGACATCGTCACGATGTACCCGCTGGATTTTGAGGAATTTGCCTGGGCGAACAACGTCGGCGCAAAGGTCATCGACGCGCTCCGGAGCTCGTTTGAGCAGAAAAAGCCCGTGGACGCGTTTATCCACGAGCGCATGATCGCTCTGTTCGAGCTTTATCTCATCGTCGGCGGTATGCCGGAGGCGGTCTCCACCTATCTGGAAACGAAGAACCTCCGCAAAGTCGCCGATGCGCAAAGCGCGATCATCCGGCTTTACAAGCGCGATATTTCAAAATACGACGAGAAAAACCGTCTCTATCTCAACGAGATCTTCGACCTGATCCCCAGTGAGCTGAACGCGAAAAACAAGCGCTTCATCCTGAAAAATCTCAACGAAAAAGCGCGGTTCGACAAGTATTACGACAGCTTTCTGTGGCTGAAGAACGCCGGCGTCGCACTTCCGGCGAACGTGGTGGACGAGCCGAGAGTGCCGCTACTGCTCTCCAAGTCACAGAACCTTTTCAAACTGTTTTCGAACGACGTCGGTTTGCTCGCAGCGCAGTACGGCAATGAGATCCAGCTCAAAATCCTGCAGCATGAAACAACAATAAACTTCGGTTCCATTTACGAAAACGTCGCCGCCGAGGAACTGACCGCGCACGGATATACGCTCTATTACTACAACAGCAAAAAATTCGGCGAGCTTGATTTCGTGATCGAAGAGGACGGCAGGATCCTGCCGATCGAGATCAAATCCGGCAAGGACTA
>JAFRQK010000030.1 GCA_017428635.1 Clostridia bacterium
GAGCGGCTCGGTAGATGTGAAAAGACGGTATACGCTCGGCTCGGAGAGCGGCGTATCGAGAATATTCGTGCCGGTGTACTCCTCGATCCTCTTGTATTTTGTCGGAATATCGTGTCCGAGGATGTCGAGCTTGAGGATCGTATCGTGCAGATACTTGAACTCGAAGTGTGTCGTTATCACGCTCTGGTCTCCCGCGGGATGCTGGACAGGCGTGAAGTCGTAGATCTCGTACTCCTGAGGTACGACGATTATCCCGCCGGGGTGCTGTCCGGTCGTACGCTTCGTTCCTACGCATCCGCAGACGAGTCTGTCGATCTCCGCCTTAGGCAGCGTTATCTTCTTCTCCTCAAGATATTTAACGGTCAGTCCGTAGGCGGTCTTATCCGCAAGAGTTCCGATAGTTCCGGCTCTGAAAGCGTGTCCTTTTCCGAACAGGACTTCCGTGAAACGGTGGGCGTCGGACTGAACGTCGCCGGAGAAATTGAGGTCGATATCGGGGACCTTGTCGCCCTTGAAGCCGAGGAACGTCTCGAACGGGATGTCGTGCCCGTCTCTGACGAGTTCCTCTCCGCATCGCGGACATTTTTTCTCAGGCATATCGAACCCCGAGCCGTAGTCCTTTCCCGATTCAAAATCGGAATATCTGCACTTAGGGCAGCGGTAATGGGGAGGAAGCGCGTTGACCTTCGTTATCCCCCCGAAGAAAGCCGCGACGGAGGATCCGACGGAGCCTCTCGACCCAACCTGATATCCCTTCGCTTCGCTGTTCTCGACGAGCTTCTTAGCGATTATGTACATGATCGAATAACCGTACTGAATGATCGATCCGAGTTCTCTTTCAAGTCTGTCCTCGACGACCTTCGGAAGCGGGTCGCCGTACATATCGTGAGCCATGGAATAGCACTTGTTGCGCAGCTCGTCGTCCGAGCCGTCGATATGCGGGTCGTACTTTCCCTTAGGGATCGGTCTGATCTTTTCGATCATGCCTGCAATAAGGCGCGTATTGTCAATGACGAGCTCCCGTGCGATGTCTTCTCCGAAATTGGAGAATTCGTCGAGCATCTCGTCCGTCGTTTTGAAATAAAGCTGCGTCTCGCGGTCGGCGTCCTTGTATTTCTTCCCGGTAAGGAGGATCCTTCTGCAGATCTCGTCCTCGGGGTCGAGATAATGGGCGTCGGTCGTTGCGACGACCGGCTTTCCGAGCTTTTTACCGATCTCGTAAATACGGCGGTTGATACCCTTTATCTCGTCCTCGCCCGAGACCTCGCCGTCTGCGATGAGAAACGAGTTGTTTGAAACCGGCTGGATCTCGAGATAGTCGTAAAACGAGGCGATCTGTTCGATCTCGGAGTCAGGTCTGCCTCTGAGGATCGCCTGAAAGAGCTCTCCCGCCTCGCAGGCGGAGCCGATAAGGAGTCCCTCCCGGTACTCTTCAAGGTGAGTCTTCGGGATACGCGGATATCTTCTGAAATATTTGAGATACGAGTCGGAAACAAGCTTATATAGATTCTTCAGTCCGACGTTGTTCTTTACGAGTATGATCTGATGATAAGGCTTAAGCTTGAGCGGATCGGCTCTCTCGCTCATGACCTCGGACATTCTGCCGAAATCGCCGACTCCCTCCTCGCGGAGCTTGTCCGTCATTCTGAAAAAGATCCGGGCGAGCATCTCGGCGTCGTCGCACGCTCTGTGGTGATTGAAGTCGCCGAGCTTATAATATTCGGCGAGAGTGTCGAGCTTGTGGTTCTTCGAGTCCGGGTTGACATACTGAGACATAGCGACGGTGTCGAGGTACGGACTCTCGAATCTGATCTTCAGCCTCTCCGCTGCTCGTCTTATAAAGCTCGTGTCGAAGTTCGCGTTGTGAGCGATGAGGAGTCTCGAACCGGCAAAATCGAGAAATTCCGGAAGGACCTCTTCGATCCCGCGGGCGTCCGCGACCATCTCGTCCGTGATCCCGGTGAGCTCCGTTATCCTTTGCGGTATCGGAATCCCCGGATTGACGAACGTATCGTATCTTTCGATGATCTCGCCGCC
>JAFRQK010000031.1 GCA_017428635.1 Clostridia bacterium
CTGAAGTTTGAATTACTTGAAAGAAGGTTCTTTATGAAAAGGATCACAGCGATATTATTGATTCTTGTCACCGTATTCTCGCTTGCCTCGTGCAAAGGAGGTAAGACCGACGAGCCGGAAACGGCGGAATATACCGGAGAACTCTTCGGTCCCGTCGCGTTGGGAGAGGGAGAAGAAGATATTTACGTCGGTGTCGACACCTCGTTTATCCATATCTTCAAAGCGTCCGAGACGAAGATCCCGTTCCAGTCGTTCACGACGAGCGGTTTTGACGACGTTTCAAACTGCATCCGGGCGATCCGCGCAGAGGATGTGAATTTTGACGGAAAGTGCGATCTCATCATTCCGTTCCGCAGAGTGGACGACTATCAGTATTATTATGTGTATATCTGCGGGGAAGGGAGCGTTTATTCGTTCGAGCCCTCAATGACCGGCATCGGAAATATTGAAGTCGGAGACGGTTTTCTGACGGGCATATCTTCCGAGCACGGCTTGTACAAGGAAACAAGGTATTTCTGGGTCGACGGCGTTCTCGAAGACGAGGACGGGCTTGACGAACAGATCGGGGTTGCAGAGGAGTACGCAAAAGGGGTGCTCGGGAAGGATGCGCTTTCTCTGTCGTTCATCAGAGACGAACTCGTCGACAGGACGATCTCAAAGCTCTATATCGCCGAGGAGAACGGAGAACAGATCGCGTATTTTGCGGTGTCGTATGACGGAACGCGCGTATTCTATTCCCCGATGTCTCAGACCTATTTTGAGATCGTAAAGGACGGCGGGGAGTACAGTAAAGGGCTCAGCTATGAGAAGCTCGACTATAACGGAGTGCCGCTCGGATACGCAGAGACGGCATACGAAGGGCTGAGCGACAATCAGAAAGAGTATTACGAGATGATCGGGGACAGACTCCGCTCATACGAGGATATATCGTTTGAATCTCCCGACGCCGCCGAGGCGATGAGGGCTTACATGAAAGATCATCCGGTCTGGTCGCTCTGTTTTGTCCCGGAGATCGTCGGCAACAGCGCCGGCGGATATTATTGCTGTACCTGGGACAGTTACAGAAGAGACGTAGACAAAGCCGCCCTTTCCGGGACCATGGACCGTTACAAGGAGAAGATAAGGTCGATCGTTTCAGAGATGCCGACCGGACTCGCGCAGTCGGAGAGATATGTATACCTTGCCGAAAAGCTCCAGATCACAGCGGAAGAGGAGCATCATGACGGTGCGGAAGACGGGTTGTCCGTATATATCCCCGGCGATTCACTGAATGAGAAGGCGGCAAAGACGTATGCGTTTATGTGCGAGACTGCCGAACTTTATTGCAGCTGGGACGGAGAATACAACGTGATAATGGATGCGGATGAGAAATTGACAGTCTCGGTCTACGACGCTTTCGCGTACCCTCCGGGTTCGGATGAGTGGATTAATGAATTCTATTCGGGAGAGAAAAGATGACGTCTGAATTTGTGCTTGATCTTTTGAGGAGCGCCGAGGAGGCGAAGAACAGAGCGGGAGAACTGCCCGGGAACGCATGCTTTCTCGGAAAGGATCGCGTGCTCTGCCTCGACCGCGAACGCGGGGAAAGCAGATATCCTTACAGTGAAGACGGACTCGTCGTATGGCTCCATTCGACCGGATTCATCGACGCGTGCGAAAGCATATTCACGATCTTCAAGTCTTCTCATTTCGGCGAAGGGCCTCACGTCGCCTTTTTCGGCGGCATGATGGAGGGCGGGGAGTATTTCCCCGTTTCGGTGACCGGAGCCGCGCGACAG